>NZ_CP013910.1:0-17500 GCF_001507665.1 Deinococcus actinosclerus
ATCTCGCAGGAAATCTGGTCGGACGTGCTGGGGTACGTCCGCAAGAACATTACAGAGGTCGAGTACCACACCTGGTTCGCGCCGGTGAAGAACCTGGGCGTGCAGGACGGCTCGCTGGTGCTGGGCGTGCGCAACTCCTTCGCGCAGGAGTGGTTCCGCAAGAACTACCTCAAACTCCTGGAGGACGCGCTGCGTAGCCTGGGCGCGCAGAACCCGCAGGTGAGTTTCCAGGTGCTGCCCGCCGCGCAGGACGCGCTGCTGCTGCCCAGCGACCCGCCCCCGCCGCCCAGCGTGCCTGCGCCGCGCGCCCCGGCGCCCACCTTCACGGAGAACCGCAAGGTGCTGAACCCGAAGTACACCTTCGAGAACTTCGTGGTGGGCCCGAACAACAACCTCGCGCACGCGGCGGCCCTGGCGGTCGCGGAGTCCCCCGGCAAGGCGTACAACCCGCTGTTCATCTACGGGGACGTGGGCCTGGGGAAAACCCACCTGATGCACGCCGTCGGGCACTACATGCTCGAGCGATTCCCAGGGAAGCGGGTGGAGTACGTGTCGACCGAGTCGTTCACGAACGACCTGATCAACGCGATCCGCGACGACAAGATGACTCAGTTCCGCAACCGCTACCGCAGCGTGGACCTGCTGCTGGTAGACGATATCCAGTTCCTGGCGGGCAAGGAGCGCACGCAGGAGGAGTTCTTCCACACCTTCAACGCGCTGTACGAGAACCACAAGCAGATCATCCTGAGTTCCGACCGGCCGCCGAAGGATATCCAGACGCTGGAGGGCCGCCTGCGCAGCCGCTTCGAGTGGGGCCTGATCACGGACATCCAGTCGCCGGAGTACGAGACGCGCGTGGCGATCCTGAAGATGAACGCGGAGCACAACCGCATCGACATCCCGCAGGAGGTGCTGGAACTCATCGCGCGGCAGGTGACGAGCAACATCCGCGAGCTCGAGGGCGCGCTGATGCGGGTGGTGGCGTTCTCCAGCCTGAACAACGTCCCCTTTTCACGGGCGGTGGCGGCCAAGGCGCTGAGCAACGTGTTCGCGCCGCAGGAAGTGAAGGTGGAGATGATGGACGTGCTGCGGCAGGTGGCCGCGCAGTTCAACATGCCACCCGACGTGATCCGCGGCTCAGGGCGCGTGCGTGACGTGGTCCAGGCGCGGCAGGTGGCGCAGTACCTGATCCGTGAGCTGACCGATCATTCCCTGCCGGAGATCGGGCAGTTCTTCGGGCGGGATCACTCGACGGTCATGCACGCGATCAGCAAGGTCTCGGAACAGATGGGCAAGGACAGTGAACTGACGGCGGCGGTCGACCTGCTGCGCCGCCGGATGAAGGGTCAGGACGACGAGGATTCCGATGCGTAATTCGGCCAACTCGGTCTCCTTGGATCAGAATAAGTTCCATTTTACGTTCCAAACACCTGTGCTGCATTTCACGAGCTGTGGAAAACCCTGTGGAAAAGCTGTGGATAACCAGGGGTTTTCCTGTGGAAAAGTCTGTGGATAATCCAACGCCCTGAGAGGCTGTGGATAAGTCCCGAAGTTATCCACAGGTTATCCACAGGAAAGTGCCAGTTATCCACAATTTTGTCCACAGCGCAGATGTGCGCCCAGCGCGGCCCCAGGCCACTTATCCACAGTTTCCACAGGCCCTATTACTACTACTACTATCTTTTTTAAGTTTAAAAACAGATAAAAGATAGGGACCAGACAGAGAGGCACGCATGAACGTACACGTCACCAAGAAAATCCTCAGCGAAGGCCTGGGCCTTCTGGAACGCGTCATCCCCAGCCGCAGCAGCAACCCGCTGCTCACCGCCCTGAAGGTCGAGGCCAGCGAGGCCGGCCTGACTCTGTCCGGCACCAACCTCGAGATCGACCTGTCGTGCTTCGTCCCGGCCGAGGTCAAGGATCCCCGCAACTTCGTGGTGCCCGCCCACCTGTTCGCGCAGATCGTGCGCAACCTGGGCGGCGAACTGGTCGAACTGGAACTCAGTGGCTCGGAACTCTCGGTGCGGGCCGGCGGATCGGACTTCAAACTCCAGACCGGCGACATCGACGCCTACCCTCCGCTGAGCTTCCCCGCGCAGGCCGACGTGAGCCTCGACGCGACCGAACTGGCCCGCGCGCTCTCCAGCGTCCGCTACGCCGCCAGTAACGAGGCCTTCCAGGCGGTGTTCCGCGGCATCAAGCTCGAGCACCGGCCTGAGGGCGCACGCGTGGTGGCCTCCGACGGCTACCGCGTGGCGATCCGGGATTTCCCGGCCAGCGGGGACGGGCGCAACCTGATCATCCCGGCGCGCAGCGTGGACGAACTGATCCGCGTGCTCAAGGACGGCGAGGCCCGCTTCACGTATGGCGACGGGCAACTGAGTGTCACGACCGACCGCGTGCACATGAACCTGAAGTTGCTGGACGGGGACTTCCCCGACTACGAGCGCGTGATCCCCAAGGAGATCCGCCTGCAGGTCACGCTGCCTGCGACGGCCCTGAAGGAGGCCGTGAACCGCGTGGCGGTGCTGGCCGACAAGAACGCGAACAACCGCGTGGAATTCCTGGTCTCGGAGGGCAAGCTGCGGCTGGCGGCCGAGGGTGACTACGGCCGCGCGCAGGACACGCTGGATGTGGTGCAGGGCGGCAGCGAGCCCGCCATGAGCCTCGCCTTCAACGCCCGGCACGTGCTGGACGCCCTGGGCCCGATCGACGGCGACGCGGAACTGCTGTTCTCGGGCTCGACCAGTCCGGCGATCTTCCGCGCGGCGGGTGGCGGCGGGTACATGGCCGTGATGGTGACCCTGCGCGTCTGAGGCGGCGGGCCGGTGGGGCACGCCGCTTCACCTGTCTGCACCGGAAGTTGAACCGGGTGCATCTTTCTGCGGGGGCACCCGCTTATAGTGTCTGAAGTACACCTACTCGCCTGTGGGCGACAGGGCCGTGATCCGGGAGGAAACAGGGATGAAGATTCAGAAAGTGATTGCCCGTGAAGTGCTGGATTCGCGCGGGAACCCCACCGTGGAAGCCGAAGTTCACCTCGACAGTGGCCTGCAGGGCCGCGCGATCGTCCCCTCGGGCGCCAGCACCGGCACCCACGAGGCCCTGGAACTCCGCGACGGCGGCAGCCGCTACCTCGGCAAGGGCGTGCAGCAGGCCGTCAAGAACGTCAACGAGGCCCTCGGCCCCGCTGTGGTCGGCCTGGACGCCAGCGAGCAGGCCGCCATCGACGCCGCGCTGATGGCCACCGACGGCACCCCCAACAAGGGCAACCTGGGTGGCAACGCCATCCTGGCCGTCAGCCTCGCCGCAGCCCGCGCCGCCGCCGCCGAACTGAACATCCCGCTGTACCGCTACCTGGGCGGCAGCAACGCCAAGACCCTCCCGGTCCCGATGATGAACGTCATCAACGGCGGCGCGCACGCCGACAACTCCGTGGACTTCCAGGAATTCATGGTCATGCCCGTCGGCGCGCCCAGCTTCCGCGAGGCGCTGCGCTACGGCGCCGAGACCTTCCACAGCCTCAAGAAGGTCCTGTCGAAGAAGGGCTACAACACCAACGTCGGTGACGAGGGCGGCTTCGCCCCGGACCTCAAGAGCAACGAGGAGGCGCTGGACGTGCTTCTCGAAGCCATCGAGAAGGCCGGGTACGAGCCCGGCAAGGACATCGCCATCGCGCTGGACCCCGCCGTGACCGAGCTGTTCAAGAACGGGAAGTACCACCTCGAGTCCGAGGGCCGCGTCCTCTCGACCGCCGAGATGGTGGACTTCTGGGCCGACTGGGCCAGCCGCTACCCCATCGTGAGCATCGAGGACGGCCTCGCCGAGGACGACTGGGACGGCTGGGCGCAGCTGACCGCCAAGATCGGCGACCGCGTGCAGCTGGTCGGCGACGACCTGTTCGTCACCAACCCCGAGCGTCTGCAGCGCGGCATCGACAGCAAGGTCGGCAACGCGATCCTAGTGAAGGTCAACCAGATCGGCAGCCTGACCGAGTCCATGGACGCCATCGAACTGGCCAAGCGGCACCACTACGGCACGATCATCAGTCACCGCAGCGGCGAGTCCGAGGACGCGTTCATCGCGGATCTGGCAGTCGCCACGAACGCCGGGCAGATCAAGACCGGCTCGGCCAGCCGCTCGGACCGCATCGCGAAGTACAACCAGCTGCTGCGCATCGAAGACAGCCTCGGTGACCGCGCGGTGTTCCCGGGCCGCAAGGCGCTGCGTTAACCACGGCAGGCGGGCGGCGGGGGTGACCCTGACCGCCCGCCGCCTTCCCGCGCTTGGAAAGGATTCCAGATGAAACAGATTGACCGCGCCACCAAGATCGTTGCCACCGTCGGGCCCGCCAGCCGCACCCCGGACGTGCTGGGCCGCATGATTGACGCCGGACTGAACGTCGTCCGCATGAACTTCAGCCACGGTGATCCCGAGGACCACCGCCAGACCGTGCAGATGGTGCGCGAACTGGCCGCCCAGAAGGGCGTCACCATCGGCATCCTGCAGGACCTCCAGGGGCCGAAGATCCGCGTCGCCCGCTTCAAGGACGGCAGCGTGACCCTCGCCCCCGGCGACAAGTTCACCATCACCATGGACGACGTCGAGGGTGACGAGACCCGCGTGGGCACCACCTACAAGGACCTCGTGCGCGACGTGCACCCCGGCATGGCCCTGCTGCTCGACGACGGCAACATGGCCCTGCGCGTCGAGGGTGTGCGCGGCAACGACGTGCTGACCACCGTCGTGATCGGCGGCGTCCTGAAGAACAACAAGGGCATCAACGTGCCCGAGGCCGACCTGAGCGTCCCCGCACTGTCTGAGAAGGACGTGCAGGACATGGAGTTCGGCGCGGAACTGGGCGTGGACTGGGTGGCGCTGAGCTTCGTGCGCTCCCGCGACGACCTGCTGCTGGCCCGCCACTACATGTCCCGCTTCGGCAGCCGCGCCAAGCTGATGGCGAAGATCGAGAAGCCGCAGGCCGTGGACCGCTTCGAGGACATCTTGAAGGAAGTGGACGGCATCATGGTGGCGCGCGGCGACCTGGGCGTCGAGATGCGCCCCGAGCAGGTGCCGACCATCCAGAAGCGCATCATCCGCATGTGCCGCGAGGCGGGCAAGCCCGTGATCACGGCCACGCAGATGCTCGAAAGCATGATCAGCCTGCCGCGCCCCACCCGCGCCGAGGCGTCCGACGTGGCGAACGCCATCTACGACGGCACCGACGCCGTGATGCTCTCGGCGGAGTCGGCCGCCGGGATGTACCCGGTCGAGTCGGTCGCCATGATGGCCCGCATCGCCCGTGAGGCCGAGGGCAGCGAGCACTACAAGATGCTCCAGCGCTCCCTGGTGATCGACACGGAACTGGCACAGGACGCCATCGCGTCGGCGGCGTGCAGCATCGGCGAGAAGCTGGACTCCCCGGCGATCGTGACCTTCACGAGCACTGGAGGCGCGGCGGCCCGCATCGCCAAGAACCGGCCCCCGCTGGCGATCCTGGCCCTGACGCCCAACGAGCAGACCCGCAACCAGCTGGCGCTCTCCTGGGGCGTCGTGCCGGTGCTCAGCGAGGATCCCCGCAACACCGACGACATGGTCCGCATCGCCAACGACGAGCTGCGCCGCAGCAAGCTGGCCGACGTGGGCGACCGCTACGTGATCACGGCGGGCGTGCCCTTCGGCGTGCGCGGCACCACGAACATGCTGCGCGTCGAGCGCCTGCGCGAGGACCTGCTGCAACCCTGACCGCGCTGCACCCGGTCACCACCGCCAAAATTCAGGGATTCGTCAGATTTTTATCCACAGGGACGGGCTTTTTCCACACCGACCCTGTGGATAACTGCTGGGTTGTACACAGGCTTTTGCTGCGCCCAGCGGCCATCCACAGGTGGGGACAGTTGTCCACAGCGACCTGTGCATAACTTTCCCCGCCCATACAGACCTGAAGGTTCAATGAAGACCGGGCCCCTGCGGCCCTGGGAGGCCCGTGAAGGCCCCATGAAGCCGCCGGGTGGATCAGGAGCCCAGGACCAGCCGCGCGAACTTGTCCTTGCCCTTCTGGATGACCACGCCACCCTCTGCCGAGAGCTGCTCGCGGGTCAGGCTGGCCTGCGCGTCCGTCACGACCTCACCGTTCAGTTTCAGGCCGCGGTTCTGCATCAGCTTGCGGGCCGCGCCGTTGCTGGGTTCCAGACCCGCCAGCACCACCAGTTTCACCAGACTGATCCGTTCGGGATCGGCGCTGTTCGCCAGTTCCGCCGCTGCCACCGTCACGGCCGGGAGGTTCTCCGGGATGCCCCCCTTCGCCACGCTGCGGAAACGGGCCTCGGCGGCGTCCAGATCCGCGTCCGGGTGGAACCACGCCACCACCTCGCGCGCCAGCTCTCGGTGCGCGGCGACCGGGTGCCCGGCCAGCAGCTCCTCGATGCGGGGGCGGGGCAGGTCGGTCAGCAGCGTGAGGTAGTTGTCCAGCAGCGGATCGGGCACCTTCATGAGCTTGGCGAACATCTCGTGCGGCTCGTCGGTCAGGCCGATGTAGTTGTCCAGGCTCTTGGACATCTTCTCGGTGCCGTCCAGGCCGACCAGCAGCGGCAGGGTCATCACGACCTGCGACTCCTGCCCGTAATCGCGTTGCAGCGCGCGCCCCACGAGATTGTTGAACAGCTGATCGGTGCCGCCCAGCTCCACGTCGGCCTCCAGCGCCACGGAGTCGTAGCCCTGCGTCAGCGGGTAGAGCAGTTCGTGCACGGCGATGGGCACGCCGCCCTCGAAGCGCTTCTTGAAGTCGTCGCGTTCCATGATGCGCGCGACCGTGTAGCGGCTGGCGAGCCGGATCACGTCGGCGTACCCCATGGGTTCCAGCCACTCGCCGTTGAAGCGCACCTCCAGCACCTCGGGCTCCTGGCGCAGGATCAGGCGGCACTGCTCCAGGTAACTCTTGGCGTTCTCGCGGGTCTGCTCCAGCGTCAGCGGTGGGCGGGTCTTGCTCTTGCCACTGGGGTCGCCGATCATCGCGGTGAAGTCCCCGATCAGCATGATCACCTTGTGGCCCAGGTCCTGGAACTGGCGCATCTTGCGCAGGATCACGGCGTGCCCCAGGTGCAGGTCCGGGCGGGTCGGGTCAGCGCCCAGCTTCACGCGCAGCGGCTGGCCCTTGTCCAGTTTGCGGCGCAGGTCGTCCTCGGAGACCAGGTCCACGACGCCGCGCCGGAGCAGCTCGATCTGGTCGTCCACGGGCAGGTTCCATCGGATGGGGGCGGGTTCTTGCATCTTCACTCCATGGGGGAGCGGCGCATCAGGACTGTCCGGATGCGCCGCTCGGGGTTGGATTTCAGGCTGTGACTGACCCTTCCACCTAGCGGCGGGGGAAATACGCACGTCGGGTCAGGCGCCTCATACCGCTCAGGCTACCACGCGTGTCACGGCTGCGCGGGTGGGGGCGCGGAGGTCTGCGCGGCCGGGACGGTCACGCCGCCGGGCAGCGTGGTCTTCTGGTCGCGGGTCGCCCCCACCAGCATCGCGGAGGTGAGTCCGGTCACCGAGCTGAAATCCGCGCCGCTGAGATCCGCCTGCTGGAAGGTGGAGCCTGTCACGTCCGCACCCGTGAAATCCGCGCCGGTCAGCTTCGCGTTCCGGAACGTCACCGCTTTCAGGGTGGCGCCCCGGAACACCCCGCGCGTGAAATCCGAACCTTCGAACAGGCCGCCGCTCAGGTCGCTGCGCGAGAACACCAGCCCGCGGAAATCCGCATGGCTCAGCATCAGGTTCCGGGCGCTGATCCGGCCCATGTCGATGTTCTCCACGTCCCCACGGTACGCCAGGGCGGCAAAGACGGCGCGGGTCTCCTCGGCCGCCGGCTCCTCACTCACAGTCTGCGCGCGGCCCGCCTGAGTGACCGGGCTGTTCACGCGCATGTACGCGGCCAGCAGTCGGGTCGCCACCTCGCGCCGCTCCGGGCTGCTCTGCGCCACCTGACCCAGCAGCGCGATCCCGCCCACGCGGGTGGTGAGGTCGCTGCCGGCCAGCATTTCCACAGCGCTCTGGAAGCGGTTGGCGGCCTGCGTGTCCCGGTACTGCGCCTGGGACTGCAGGGCGCTGAACAGCGCGATCAGTACCGTGACCAGGGTCGCCAGGATCGGCACGACGTCCAGTACGGCCTTCAGTCGGCCGGTCCGCTCCTTCTCACGCTGCCGCTGGGTGCGTTCCTGCTCCTGCTCGGTGCGCTCCTGTTCAACGGCCAGCGCCGCGGCGCTCGGCCCCAGATCCGTTGACGGTGAGGGCATGGCCTGACAGTGTTTCACGGGGACGGGCGGCGCGGACAGAACCCTGGTGGGGGACGGTTGACGCCGCGCCTCCGGGCCTCTTCAGCTGAGGGTATGAGCTTCCCGCATCGGCAGCTCGGAATCGCTAGCATGCCCGCTGTGAAGACCATTCAGGAGTTGCGTGACACCTTTCCCCGGCCCGGCGCAGTCGAGTGGCTGGGGCTGCGCCCCGCGCGCCGCGCCCCCGTGCAGGCGGTCACGGTGGTCGAGGCGCACCCGCTGGTGGGACTCATCGGCGATCACGGGAAACTCGCGCCGCCGCGCCTGACGGCCCTGACCGGGGAGGCCGGGGAGGCCGGGCGCCCCGCGAACGCCCCGGCCGTTCCCGGTGGGCCCGGGCGGCGGCAGGTGACGCTCATCCAGGCCGAGCACCTGCCTGTGATCGCCGCGCTGGCCGGGCTGGATGAGGTGAGCCCGGCGCAGCTGCGCCGCAACATCGCCGTGCGCGGCATTCCGCTGCTGGCGCTGAAGGACCGGCGGTTCCAGATCGGCGAGGTGATCCTGGAGGGGACCGGCGAGTGCCACCCCTGCTCACGCATGGAGGAGACCCTGGGTGAGGGCGGGTACAACGCGGTGCGCGGGCACGGGGGCCTGACCGCCCGCGTGATCCGGGGCGGCGTGATCCGCCTGGGGGACGAGGTGCGCCCCCTCCCGGGCGCCGTGACCTGAAGGGCCCGCTATGCTGGGCGGCATGCCCAAACGTCCCGCCCCGCCCCTGAGCCGCACGCGGCGCGTCACGCTGGCGGGCGCGTTCGGGTTCACGCGCCTGATCGTGGAGCTGGGCGTGCTGAGTTCCTTCGCGTTCAGCCTCGCGCTGTTCGTCGCGGCCATCGCGCAGGCGTACGTGACGATCCGCGCGGCGCTGGGTGACCTGGGCGAGGCGCACACCACCAAGAGCCTGATCGTCGCGGCGGTCGAGCAGGCCGACACGCTGCTGGTGGGCGTGGCGCTGCTGATCATCTCGTTCGGCTTGCAGGCGCTGTTCGTGGGCCGCGTGCAGAACGTGCCCCGCTGGCTGCACATCGACTCCTTCGACGACCTGAAACAGAAACTGATCGGGATCGTGATCGTGGCGCTCAGCGTGAACTTCTTCAGCGTCGCGCTGGAATGGAAGGGCGGGTCCGACATCCTGGTGTACGGCGCGGCCATCGCCGCCGTGATTCTCGCGGTGGGCGCGTACTCCGTGATTCTCTCGCGCCTCGGGCACCGCCCGGACGCTCCTGAAGACCAGCATGCCGAACCTTGACGCGCGCCTCCAGGCGGCCCTGCACCTGATCCAGGCCGACATGCACGCCGACATCGGCAGTGACCACGCGCACCTCCCGATCAGGCTGGCCCAGCTGGGCCGCATCACGCGCGGCGTGATCGTCGAGGTGAACCCAGGCCCGCTGGAGCACGCCCGCGTGAACGTCGCCCGCGCGGGCCTCACGGACCGCCTGGAGGTCCGCGCCGGAAACGGCCTGGCCCCGCTGGCGCCCGGTGAAGTGCAGAGTGCCAGCATGACCGGTATGGGCGCGCAGACCATGCTGGGCATCCTGACCCGCACGCCAGGGCGCGTGCCGGACGCGCTGGTGCTGCAGCCGAACGACAGCCCGGAACCGCTGCGCCGCTGGGCGCAGGAACGCGGCTACCACGTCGCGGCGGAGGTCCTGGCCCCCGGCTTCTGGCGGTACCCGGTGCTGAGGCTGGAACGCCAGTCCGGCCCTGACCCGGCCTACGCAGGTCTGCCCGGGAACGCGGCCCTGCGCTACGGCCCTCTGCTGCTACGTGGGGGGAACGAGTTGCTGCGTGAACAGGTCGCGGCGGATATCGCCCGCCTGACTCTGCTGGCCGCCCCAGGCCGCGCCGCCGAGCACGACCTGCACGTCGCGCAGAGCGCCGCCGTGTGGCTCTCAGGAAATAGAAAATAAAAAACCCGCCTTCTTCGGCGGTGATAGGAAAAATATAGCGCGGTATGCAGGTTCGGTCAAGTCCTGCGCGCCGAACGAAAATTTGTCGTGCCAGACGTTCTTCTGTCATGAGCGGCGGCCGGAAACTATGCAGTCGGGTACGCCCGGACGGTGCTGATCTTCCCGCCGCAGCTGCCGCGCGTCGGACGGGGGGTGTCCGGTTGCCTGATCGTCAGGTGAGAGGGGCTCCCAGTGGTGGCTCGCACAGGGTTACCGAGCCTAAAACAAAAAAGCCGTCCTTCGCGGACGGTGATAAAGACAGAATACCCCGGTATGCAGGGCGTGTCAAGGCTCGTGCAGCGGCCTGAAAAAACTCGTGCCAGACGGATGATCTCCGGAGACATTCGCGGCGATATGCAGTGAAAAGAGCCGGAGCGCGTGGCCCCGGCCCTTCTCTGCCTGTCGCTGAGTGTCAGCGGGCGACTTCCACGGCGCGGCTCTCACGCACCACGGTCACCTGCACCTGCCCGGGGTACTCCATGTCCTGCTCGACCCGCCCGGCAATCTCGCGGGCCAGCAGGGTCGCCTGCGCATCCGTGACCTTCTCCGGCTGCACGATCACGCGCACCTCACGCCCGGCCTGGATGGCGTAGGCCTGCTGCACGCCGGGGAACGACACGGCGATCTGCTCCAGCTGCTCCAGGCGGCGCACGTACGATTCCAGTTCCTCGCGCCGGGCACCGGGCCGCGCGGCACTGATCGCGTCGGCAGCGGCGACGAGCACGGAGTACAGCGTCTCGCCGTTCTCCGGATCGTGGTGGTGCGCGATCGCGTCGATGACCTCTGCGGGCTCCCCGAAGCGCTTGGCGAGGTTGATGCCGATCTCGACGTGCGTTCCGTCGATCTCGCGGTCGATACTCTTGCCGACGTCATGCATCAGCCCCGCGCGGCGGGCCATCCCGGCGTCCAGCCCCAGCTCCCCGGCCATGATGCCGGTCAGGTGCGCCACCTGAATGGAGTGCTTCAGGACGTTCTGCCCGTAGCTGGTGCGGAAGTACATGCGGCCCAGCAGCTGCACGAGCCCCGGCTTGATGCCCACCACGCCTGCCTCGATGGCGGCTTCCTCACCCTGGGCGTGCATGAAGGCCTTCATCTCGTCCTGCGCCTTGTGCACCATCTCCTCGATGCGGGTCGGGTGGATGCGGCCGTCGGCGACCAGGGCGTCCAAGACGTGCTTGGCGACCTCGCGCCGCACGGGGTTGAAGCTGGAGAGGATCACCGCTTCGGGCGTGTCGTCGATGATCAGGTCCACGCCGGTCAGGGCCTCGAAGGCGCGGATGTTGCGGCCCTCGCGGCCGATCAGGCGGCCCTTCATGGCGTCGTTCGGGATGGGCACGACCGATACGCTCAGCGCGGCGCTCGTCTCGGAGGCGCTGCGCTGGATGGCCTGCGCGATCACGTGCCGCGCCGAACGTTTCGCGTCGGCGGTGGCGCGTTCCTGCATGGCCTTCACGCGGATGGCCTTCTCCTCTTCCAGTTCGGCGTCCAGGCGGCTGAGGATGTCCGCGCGGGCCGCCTCGGGGGACAGGCCCGCAATCTCGAACAACTTGAGGTCCGCCTGATGGAGTCGCGCGGCGATCTCCTGCTCCTGCGTGCTCAGATGCCGGGCGCGGTCCTCAAGGCGCTCTTCCAGCGAGTCGAGTTTCTCGCCGCGCGCGTCGAGCTGCTCGGCGCGGCGGTTGAGCCGCTCGATCTCGCGCTTGAGTTCCTCACGTTCCCGGCGGGTTTCCTGGCGGTCACTGCTCAGCGCCTCGCGTTCCCGGGCGGCGTCCTGCTTGGCCTGCGCGCGTTCCTGTTCCAGCCCGGCGCGCAGGGCGCTGATCTGGTCACGCTGGCCCTGCAACTGCGTGAGCTGCGTGTCGAACTGCGCGAGTTGCACGTTCAGCTGAGCTTCGCGGTCACTGGCTTCCTTGATTCTGCGGGTGGCGTCCTGCCTGTCCTGATCGGCCTCGGCCCGCGTGGTGCGGGCGTCGGCGTCGGCCTGCGCGCGGATGCGGTCCGCGTCGCGCTGGGCTTCCTGTTGCAGGCGGTCGTCGATCTCGGCGCGCTGCCGCGCCCCACGACTCTGCCCCGCCAGGAATCCCCCGACCAGTCCGAGCAGCAGCGCCACGATGATCCATGTGATCGTCACGGTGCGCTCCTTTGATGGTGTGTTGCATGGGGCACGCGCCTGCATGGCCACGCGCCCCGGGGTGAGAAACTGAAGGCGAACGCCACCCTGGTTGGTGTGGGGACGTTCGCCCCAAGTGTAGCGGGAAAGCCCGGCAGCGCGCGAAGGCCTGCCCCATCAGTCCGGGCAGACGGCAGGAACAACGGCTCTTCAGACCCGCTTCGGCAGATAGGGGCTGATCAGGGCTGGACGGTGAAGGTCAGGGTACCGGCCACCCCGGGGTTCAGGAGCTTCATCTTCGCCGCGACTGCACCCAGCAGCGACCCTCTCCCCTGGGTGCTGACTGTGGCGAACGTCGAACTGGGGCTGGCGTAGTCGCTGACGCCACTGAGGTTCAGCGGGCCACTGCTGACGTACAGCAGCGCCGTGTGGGCGCCGGTGGGCGCGCTGGCACGGAGGAAGAAGGTGCTGCCGGCCGACGGGAACAGCTGGGTCTGATCGGCGTTCAGGCGCACCTGACCGTCGGGTTGACGGTTCGGGAGAAGCTGGATGACGCTGCCGTCAGGCGACTCGATAAACAGGGCGACTTCACCGCTGACCGGGCTGCGCAGCGTGAACCGGAGCTCCTGCCCGACCCGCACAGGATTGGGCGTCAGGGTCAGGACCGCCGCAGCGGGCACCGTGGGTTGAGGCGCACCCTGCGGCGCACAGCCAGCCAGGGCGGGAATCAGGAGGGTGGGCAGCAGGGCGGGGCGCATGCGCTGACCCTATCCGCCCGGGCAGGTGAACGTTGCCTCAGGTGCGGATGGGGGAGTGAAAGGGCAGGGCAGCAGAAAACCCCCGCCACGGGGGCGGGGGTCAAACGCTTGACGGCGTTTACTTCGCGGCGTGCACCACGAGCTTCATGGGGATGCTCACTTCTGGGTGGGCGCGGTAGGAGATGTCGTACTCGCCAATTTCCTTGACGGTCTTCGGCATCGTGATGCGGCGCTTGTCCAC
Source organism: Deinococcus actinosclerus (assembly GCF_001507665.1). Classification (NCBI taxonomy): domain Bacteria; kingdom Thermotogati; phylum Deinococcota; class Deinococci; order Deinococcales; family Deinococcaceae; genus Deinococcus; species Deinococcus actinosclerus. Next base: position 13,380 of record NZ_CP013910.1, read on the forward strand.
GTCGAAGCCCAGCTTGTCGAGCGAGTCGGCAACGTCCTGGTGCGTGACCGCACCGTAGATCTTGCCTTCGCCGGCGCGGACGCTGAGTTCCACGGCCACGCCGTTCAGGCGGCTGGCGAGGTCCTCGGCGCTGGCCTTCTCGGCCGCCAGGGTCTTCTGGCGGGCGCGGATGCGGGCCTCGAGGCTCTTCATGTTGCTGGCGGTGGCCGGCGTGGCGATGCCCTGGGGGATCAGCCAGTTGCGGGCGTAGCCGTCTTTGACGTTCACGACGTCGCCGGTCTTGCCGAGTTTGCCGGGTTCAAGAAGAATTACTTGCATGTCAATTCTCCTTATTTCCGGACGAGCTTCTCGGTGTAGGGCAGCAGGGCCAGCTGGCGGGCGATCTTGATCGTCTGCGCGATGCGGCGCTGGTGCTTGGCCGAGAGGCCCGTGCGGCGGCGGGGGAGGATCTTGCCCGTATCGCTCACGAAACGGCGCAGCATCTTCACGTCTTTGTAATCGGTGATTTCCAGTTCCCCGATGGAGAACGGATCGACCTTGGGCTTGCGGGGACGCTTGGGTCCCTTGCCGCGCGGTTTACGCTCGGCGCTGTTGGTCTGGGTCATGTGTTAGTCCTTGAAATCTGCGTTCCTGGCCCAAGCGGGCTTCAGAACGGCAGGTCTTCTTCGTCCGGTGGGAAATCGTCGAGACCTTGGTCAATATCTAAGCCGCCCGAACGGGTCCCCGTGTTCGCTGCCCGGCTCGGCTGGCCGTAGCTGCCGCTCTGGGGGCGCGCCGCACTGCTCGCGGTCTGCGTGCGAGGTCCGGCGGGGGTGGCTGCAGGGTTACCGGCCCCTGCGCCTCGGGACAGGGCTTCGACTCGCGTCGCCTCTACTTTGGTGGAGTTGCGTTTGTTGCCGTCGCGGTCGGTCCACGCTTCGTTGACCAGTCGTCCCTGCACGAGCACGGGGTCCCCCTTGCGGAGTTCTTTCATGCTCTCGGCGAGGTCGCGCCACAGCGTCACGTCGATCCAGTGGGTCTTCTCCTGCCGCTGGCCCTGTCGGTCGTTCCAGGTCTCGTTCACGGCCAGGCCGAGTCCGAGCACGGCGTCGCCGGCGGGGGTGTAGCGCAGTTCGGGGTCACGGGTGACGTTCCCGATGAGAATGACTTCGTTCATGCCGCTGCTCATGCGAACGCCGCCTCCGGCGTCCTGAACGAGTTCGGGGGTGTACCCGAGCTGTTCCATGCGCAGGGCCTTGACGCGGACCATGCTGCGTTTGCCGCCTTCAGGGGCTTCCCACTGGCTGTACTCCACGCTGCCTTCGACCATCACGGCGTCGCCGCCTTTCAGGTTGCGTTCGGCCTGCCACTCGGCGGGTTTGCCGAGGATGGACACGCGGTGGTACCAGGGGAGTTTGCGTTCGCGCCCGTCGTTGCCGATGATGTGATCTTCACCGGCGATGGTGGCTTCGAACACGGCGGTGCCGCTGGGGGTGTAGCGCAGTTCGGGATCGCGGGCGAGTGCACCGATCAGGTAAACGTGGTTCATGCCTCGGGCCATGACGTGGTCTCCTTTGTTGCTGGCTGAATCCGGCAGGATTCGTACTGGGGTCTTGAGTGCGGCTGGCTGTGCGGCCCTTGCGGGTTGACCGTACGATAACAGACCCGATCTCGTTACGTCAATAGCGTAAAGAGATCAGGCCTTCTTGGTCTTCCACTCCGGGCGGTCCTTGACCACCAGGACGCGGCGCACGTGGTCACGCAGACGCAGGGTGCTGGCGATGTCCGTTTCGGGGTTGCCGGCGGCCTTGATGGTGTACATCAGGTAGTAGCCCTCGCGGTCCTTGTTCACGGCGTAGGCGAGGCGGCGGTTGCCGAGCTCGTCCAGGTTGCTGATTTCCCCGCCCGCGTTCTTCACGGTGGTCTCGATGTAGTCCTTCTCGATGCCCACCTGCTCGGCGCTGAGGTTGGGGTTCAGGATCAGGTTCAGGTCGTACTGGTTCATAGTTCACCTCCTCTGTCGCCACTCGCGGGCAAGGTCAGGCCTCGCCGGGCAGCGCAACTCACCACACTACCAGAGTCGGCGCGGGGTTACCAGCGGTCAGATGATGCATGTCCATCTGCCCCGCGCCCCGTACGCTGAAGCATGACCACACCCAGCGAGCCGGCGTCCAGCGCAGTCAGCGGCATGCTCGACATCCTGCGCGAAGCCGTGGAGGGCGGCCACCCCGGGCAGGGCACCGCCTTTCTGGACGGCACGAAGGCGGACGGCAGCGGCAACCACGGGCTGCTCGCCACCCTGGCCACCCTGAGCGCTGAGCAGGCCAGCCGGGAGGTGCTGGGCAGCACCGTCGCGGCGCACGCCGCGCACGTGGCCTACCACTTGGAGGTCATCGTCCGCTGGGAACGCGACGGAGACCGCGGTCCCTTCGACTGGAAGGGGAGTTTCCAGCCTGCCCAGGTGGACGCCGCCGGGTGGGAGGCCGCCCGCGAGCGGCTGCGCGCCGCCTACGACGCCCTGACGACCTTCGCCCGCACCTGGGAGGACCGGCCCGCCGACGGGGACGTGACCGGTGGCCTGACGGGTGCGGTCGCGCACGTCGCGTACCACCTGGGCGCCATCCGGCAGCTGATCAAGGGCACGCCGTGACCATCCCGGACGGCTGGACCCTGCGGCCCTACGTGCCAGAGGGCACCCCGGTCTTCGCCGCCGACCGTCTGACGGAAACGCCCGACCTCGCCGGGTAGCCCCGCTGGACACTCACGCAGGTCTGGGACGCCCTGCGGCTATGGTCCGTTTTCAGCACCTGCCGTTCGTGTACAACGAACTGACCGCCCTGCACCCGTCCGCGCGCGGGCGTGGGCTGGCGCTGCCGCTGAAACTCCAGGTCGTGCAGCGCGCCCGGGCCGAGCACTACGCCACCATGCGAACCAACAACCATTCTCTGAATGCCCCCATGCTGGCCGTGAACCGCCGCCTGGGCTTCCGGCAGTTCGCGGGACGCTACGAGATGCACGGCGAACTGAGATGAGGCTATTTGCGGCGGCGGAACGGATTCCAGTTCCGCCCCCCCTTCTCCGCACTGACTTTCTCCGGCGGGACGGTCGGCGCCGGCTCCGGAGCGGCCGGCCGGAGTGGACTGGCGCCGTGCCGACCGACCGGCCGGCCAGTTTCCACGACCGGCTTGACATCGTCCTCCACCGCTTCCTCCGGTGACTCGCCCAGAGCGCCCAGCAGGGCCCGGCGCAGCTGATCGGCACTGGGCCGGTCGGCCGGTCGTTTGGCCAGCGCCAGTTCTGCCAGGCGCGCCACCGGGCGCGGCACCTGTGGATTCAGGTGCACCAGCGGCGGCACGAACCGGGTCAGGTGCGCCATCATCAGTTCCTCGTAGGTCGTCCCGTGAAAGGGCCGGTCCCCGCTCAGGAGCTCGTAGAGCATCACGCCCATGCTGTAGACGTCACTGGCACTGCTCGTCGCCTCACCCTGGTAGACCTCGGGCGCCATATAGAAGGGACTGCCGCTGGTCTTGCCGCCCTGCGCCACGAAATACGTGTTCCCCAGGTCGGCCAGGGCGGCGCGGCCGTCCTCGGTCACGTACACGTTCTGCGGTTTGACATCCTGATGCACCGCGCCCTGCCGGTGCAGGTACGTCAGGGCTGAGGCGACGTCCGCCAGGATCCGCAGCGCCGAGTCCAGCGGCAGCGACCGGCCCGGGAGCCGGGCGAGCTGCTCGTTCAGGGCGCCCTGGGGATAGTAGGTCAGGGCCAGGAAGGCATTCGGGCCGAAGGGCGTCCCCTCGAACCCGCGCACCAGATGGGGGTGCCTGAACTGGAGGGTCAGGCGCACCTCGTTGCCGAACCGTTCGGCGGCGTCCTGGGCCGCCAGCGTCTCGGGCAGGGGGAGCTTGAGGGCCACCAGCTGCCCCTGCGGATTGGTGGCTAGGCGCACCAGTGAGGTATTGCCTCGCCCAAGCACGCGGTGCAAGGTGTACCCGGGAATGGTGCTGGCCTCACTCATGACTGCCCTCAAGGGTGTCACGTTCCCCTTCCCCTGACAAGCGAAAATTATTCATATCAGGGCACTTTTCACGGCGGGGCCCAAGTGCCCGGCCGGCGTGGGCGGGCAGCTCACCACGGGGGTG
>NZ_CP013910.1:22500-72500 GCF_001507665.1 Deinococcus actinosclerus
GCCACGCGACGTGCCCCAGTAGCTCCTCGCCGCGCAGGACCTCCAGCGTGTCGTGGCTCTCGCGCAGCATCACGCTCAGGGCGCTGCGGGCGTTCAGGTCCGCCTGCACGCGCGGCGCGCCCGGCGAGGGGAGACCCGCACGGACGAACGCCGACACGGGCCGCCCGGCCAGCTGGCGCAGCGTGGCGTCCTCACCCAGGAAGTCCCGCACAAAGTCGCTCGCGGGCCGGTGGATCAGGTCGTCCGGCGTACCGAACTGTTCCAGGCGGCCCGCGCGCATCAGCGCCACCCGGTCCCCCAGGCGCAGCGCCTCGTCAATGTCGTGCGTGACCATGATCACCGTCTTGCCCAGTCGCCGCTGGATGTCGCGGAACGCCTCCTGCAGGCGGTCGCGGGCCAGCGGGTCCAGCGCCCCGAAGGGCTCGTCCATCAGCAGCACGGGGGGGTCGGCGGCCAGCGCGCGGGCCACGCCCACCCGCTGCGCCTGTCCGCCCGACAGCTCGGCAGGACGTTTCTCGCGGTACACGGCGGGATCCAGGCCCACGAGGTCCAGCAGCTCGTCCACGCGCTGCGCGGTCATGCGGCGGTCGCGGCCCAGGAGGTCCGGGACGGTCGCCACATTCTGCGCGACGCTCAGGTGCGGGAACAGCCCGATCTGCTGGATGACGTAGCCGATGCCGCGCCGCAGCACCTCCGGCTTCAGGCTGCGGGTGTCCTGCCCGTTCAGCAGGATGCGCCCCCCGGTCGGTTCGATCAGGCGGTTGATCATCCGCAGCGTGGTCGTCTTGCCGCAGCCCGACGGCCCCAGCAATGCCGTGAGCTGCCCTTCCGGAAACGTGAGGTTCAGGTCCTGTACGGCGAAACTGTCGCCGTAGCGTTTGTCCAGATGTTCCACTTCGATCATGTGGCCCTCCCCAGGCGGCGGCCCAGCCAGCCTTCCAGCGCCCGCAGCGCGCCGTCCACGAGAATCGCCAGCAGCGCCGCCGGCACGGCCCCCAGCAGGATCAGATCCGACGCGGCGCTCTGGAGGCCCTTGAAGATGTACGTGCCCAGGCCCCCCGCGCCGATCAGGGCCGCGACTGCCGCCACGCCCACGAGGAGTACCGCCGCCTGCCGCACCCCGCCCAGCCACACCGGCAGCGCCAGGGGCACCTGCACCCGCCAGAAGCGCTGCGAGGCGGTCATGCCCATCCCGCGCGCCGCGTCGATCACCCCGGCGGGCACGCCCCGCAGGGCCACCACGCCGTTGCGCAGCACCGGCAGCAGCGCGTACAGCGTCATCGCGGTCAGCGCCGGGGCCACGCCGATCCCGCTGATCCCGGCCTCGCGCAGGGCGGGTACGGCGTTCGCCAGCGCCGACAGCGGCGCGATCAGCAGGCCCAGCAGGGCGAGGCTGGGGAGCGTCTGCACGGCGTTCGCCACGCCCAGCACCGCGTCCGCGACGCGCGTGCGACCCGCTGCCCACACCGCCAGCGGCATCCCGATCAGCACCGACAGGCCCAGCGCGCTCCCCACCAGCCGCAGGTGCTGCCCCAGCTCCTGCACCCAGCGCGGGCCCTCGTTGCGACCCTCGACCAGCACCGACCAGCCCGCCAGGTGCCCGCCCAGCAGCAGCGCCAGCGCGGGCGGCAGCCACAGCCACGCCACCCAGCGGCGCTCCGGCAGGGCCAGCCCCGCCGCGTAGGTCGCCACGCCCGCCCCCAGCAGGTACAGCCACACGCCACTGGCCGCACTGGCCCGCGCGAAGTCCGCCTGCCCCACGAGCGCCGCCGCCGTGCGCCCGCCCAGCAGCCACACGCCCAGCAGCAGCGCCAGCGTGGCGGGCAGCCACACCAGCCCACGCCGCACCTGACCCGTCAGGGCCGGCAGCAGCGCCAGCACGGCCGCCAGTGCCACCCAGGCGGGTGGCAGCCGCAGGTACTCCCCGGGCGCGAGGCGGTTCGGGCGCAGCAGCACCCACGGCAGCCACGCCCCGGCCAGCATCGGCAGGGCCGCGAGCCACAGCACCAGCCGCACGTCCCGCCGCGCAGCAGCAGGGGCAGGAGCCTGCGCCCCTGCCCCGCCGTCACGCCGCGCCGTCCTCACCACCGGGCCCAGCGCGGCGGCCGCATTACTTGATCAGCCCCTTGCCCTTCAGGTACTCGCGCGCCACGTCCTGCGCGGTGCGGCCCTCCAGCGCCACCTTGGCGTTCAGGCCCTGCAGGGTGCTCTGGCTGAGGGTGGCGAAGGTCTTGTTCAGCAGCGCTTCCACTTGCGGGTTGGCCTTCAGGGTCGCCGTGCGGATGATCGGCGCGGGCTGGTACACCGCCTGCGCGCCCTTGGGATCCTTCAGGGCCACCAGTTTCAGCGCCGCCAGGGTGCCGTCGGTGCCGTAGGCCATCGCGGCGTTCACGCCGTTCGTACCGCTCGCCGCCGCCTGCTGCGTCTGGGGCGGGGTAGCGCCGGCCAGCACCAGCTTCTGCTCGGCCTTCAGCTTGAAGCCGTAGCTCTCCTCGAAGGCGGGCATGGTGTCGGGGCGGTTGAAGAACTCCGGGCTGCCCGCGATCTTGAACTTCCCGCCGCTGCCGAGGTACTTCGCCAGATCGGCGACGCTGCTCAGCTTGGCGCTCTGCGCCAGCGCCTGCGGCACCGCGATCACCCAGGTGTTGTTCACGTTTGCGGGCTTGAGCCACGTCACGCCGTTCTTGCTGTCGAGCTGGCGCGCCAGGCCGTAGATCGTGCCAGGGTTCCCGGCCTGCTTGGCGCTGATCTTCGCCTTCGGGAAGAGGTACACGGCGTTGCCGGTGTACTCGGGGTACACGTCGATCTCACCGGCCAGGATCGCCTTGCGGTTCACGCCGGTGTCGCCCAGGTTGGTCTTGTCGGTCACGTCCAGCCCGGCGTTGCGCAGGGTCAGGACGATCATCTGCCCCAGGATCTGCGCCTCGGGGTCGAGTTTGCTGCCCACCACGATGGCCTTCGCGGACGCCGAACCCAGCGCGCCCGCCGTGAAGAGGGCCGCGCCCAGCAGGGCCACGCGATTCACTTGACGATGTCTCATGGGTGCAACGTACCCGCCCGCCCACAGCCCCCCGGTGGGGCAGGTCACAAAACCGTCCGGAGCCGCCGGGGCGTAAAGGTTTCTTAAACAGTCCTCACCGGCACCTCAGGGCTGCTGCGCCTCGTCCAGTCCCACCCCGAACCCCTGATCGAGCAGGGAGTCGTTGTAGGTGCGGAACGCCAGCATCGTCTGCGTGCGCGCGATGCCCTCCACCTTGCGCAGGTGCCCGGTCACCACGTCGTCCAGATCCTCGTAGCGCGTGAGTTTCAGGATCGCCACGATGTCCCACTCGCCCGTCACCGAGTACACCTCGCGGACACTCGGAACGCCCGCCAGCGCCTCGGCGGTCTCCTGCACGCGCTGCCGCTCGGCCTGCACCATCACGATCGCTGTCACCATGCCCGCCATTGTGCGCCGCGCCCCCACTGCGGCACAACAAAGGCCGCGCCGCTCTCCTCAGGGGGCGGCGCGGCCTGATCAGCCGATTACAGCACGAGCAGGATCGGCTGCTCCAGCGTCCCGACCACCTGCGCCAGGAACTGCGCGGCCCGTCCGGCGTCCACGTCGCCGTTCAGGGTCAGGGCGGCGCGGCCATCCTGCACGCGGCCCACGCTGAGCGTCGTCGTGTGCGGGAAGTGCAGGTCGTCCAGATCCAGCGCCCCGGCGTCCACGACCAGCAGGTCCGGCGTGCCGTCGAACGCGCCGGCGTCCAGCGCGTCGCGCAGGCTGCCGCTGCCGGCGGCGCGGGCGCCACCCTCGGCGTGCATCGCCACGCTGCCCAGCCCCAGGGTCTCCGCGTGACGCTGCGCCGCGCGAGCGATGAGCAGGGCCAGTGGCAGATCACGCGAGAGGGCTGCCGTCACCTGACCACGCAGGTCGTGCAGGGCCGCCACATCCGCGTCGCGGCGCAGGTACGCACCGAACCAGACGCCGTTCGACGGCATGGCCGCGGCAGGCGCGGCCTGCGGCGCCGGCTCCGCTGCGGGGGTCGCGGCTGGCGTCACGGCGGCAGGCAGCGATTCGGTGGGCTGGTCGGTCTCCGGGGCCGCCGGGGCCTCGGTCGCGGGTTCGGTCCCCACAGGCGCGGTGTCGGCCGCTGCGGTATCGACCGGTGCAGGCGCCACCGGCGCCATGGCGGGCTCGCTGACCTCAGGCAGCACGGCGGTCGGCGCGGCCACTTCCGTGACGTGCTGCGCGGCGGCCGGCTCGCTGACCTCGGGGGCCAGGACGGGCGCCGCAGCGACGTCGGCCACCTCAGCCGGCGCGTCGTGCGTCTCGGCCGCGGCCGGCGTCGACTCGGCCGGCTGGTTCCAGGCGGCGTCGTCGGCCCGGCGGCCATCCGTCCAGGCCGGCGCGTCCGGCGTCGCCGGTTCGCTCACGGCGGGCGCCGCCGCCACCGGGGCAGGCGTCACCGGAGCCGATTCCATGGCGGCCGGCACGGCCGGCGTCGGCGCAGCAGGCGCGGCAGGCGCACTGCTGACCGGTTCGTGCTGCGCCGGGGTGCTCTCGGCCGGTTTCTGGTACAGGCGGGAGAGCAGGCTGCCCAGCCCCGACGCGAGCCCACCCCCGGCCGCCGGTGGCGTGGGCGCGGCGGGCGCGGCCGGTGGGGTCATGCTGGCGGCAGCCTGGACCACGGCCGGCGTTTCCGGGGCCACGTGGTGCGCGGCCGCGACCGGCTCGGGGGCCTGAACGGCAGGCGCCACGGGCTCAGGCGCCGGGGTGGCCGCCACGGGGGCGGGGGTTTCAGGCTCGTCTTCCAGCTCGAATTCGAGCGCGTCGTCGTCCAGGCTGCTGGCCGGCGTGGCCGGCACCTGCGGCGCCGCGCGGGTCTGCTCCACGAAGGCGGTCAGATCGGTGTCCACCCCGGCGCGGCTGAGCATGTCGGCGCTCATGCCGGCGCGGCCCAGCATGTCGGCGGTGGGGACTTCCTCGCCGTTCCAGTCGGGCGGGGGCAGGTCGACGGGCGTATCGGGCGGATCTTCCTCGCCACTCATGACGCGGGACAGGTAGTTCAGGATGTCCTGTTCAATAATCTGGCCACCTGCACCTGAGCCCTGCAGTTTCTGCCAGTCAATCCCGTTCGCTTCCGCCAGAATCTTGGCGAGCGGAGCAATCCGATCCATTCATTTCCCCCTTTGTGCGCCACATTGTAAGCGACTTCCTGATGGTGTGACGCCGGTTTTTTCCCACTGCCGACCCCGGCAGCGGGCATGCGAACGTGACCACGCGCATGCAGGCATGAAAGCAGCCTGCCGCGCCGCGTCTGACAGCCTTCTTTCACACTGCTCATCCTCAGCACATGGCGGCGGCAGGCCGCGCGGCAGCTGTCCCTGTCACCGCTGAGCTGGGGGTGCTAGCCTACAGGGCGACCCCCGCGCTGCGCCGGCCCAGCCGACGCGGCACGCCACCAGGAGTGATATGCAGATACTTGAGGAGATGCAGTCGCGCGGCCACGAGGCCCTGACGCTGCTTCATCACGCACCCAGCGGCCTGCGCGCCGCCCTGGCCGTGCATTCCACCGTGCTGGGCCCCGCCATTGCCGGCGTGCGCCTGCGCGAACAGGACGAGGAGCTCGCCATTCGCGGCGCGCTGGCCCTGTCCGAGAGCCTGACCCTGAAAGCCGCGCTGGCCGGCCTGAACTACGGCGGCGGCGCCTGCGTGCTGATGACGCCCGAGTGCGGCATGGACGACCCGCACGCCCGGGAGGCGCTGTTCCGCGCGCTGGGCCGGCAGGTCAGGCCCATGGAGGCCCGCGTGGTGCTCACCGAGGACATCGGCGTGAGTCCGGCCGACATCGCCTTCGTGGCGCAGGAGACCCGCTCGACCCTGGGCATGCACACCGACACGAGTGCCGTCACCGGCTACGGCGTGTACCGCGGCATGAAGGCCGCCGCGCGCTTCGCGCTGGGGTCAGAGAGCATGCGCGGCGTGCGCGTCGCCATCCTGGGGGTGGGCGCGGTGGGACGCACCCTGGCCGCGCACCTGCACCGCGAGGGCGCCCGCCTGACGGTCGCCGACGACCGTCCCGAACGCGCCGAGGCGCTCGCCGAGGATCTCGACGGGGTCACGGTCGTGAGCTGCGACCAGATTCTCGACGTGCCGTGCGACATCCTGGCGCCCTGCGGGTACGGCCACTCCATCCGCAGCACCGACGTGCCCCGCCTGCAGTGCCGCCTGATCGCCGGCGGCGAGCACCATCCCCTGACCCGCCGCGGCGAGGACGCCGTGAAGGAGGCCGGGATCGTGTACATGCCCGACTTCGCCATCAACTCCGCCGGGCTGATCGCCGCCGCGACCGACCTCGACATGAACCAGGCCGCCGAGCGCGTCTACCAGACGGTGGGCCGCATCACCGCCGCCGCCGAGCAGTACGGCAAGGCCCCCCACGTCGTCGCGCGGCGCATGGCCGAGCGGCGCATCGACCTGATCGGCAGCCTGGGCGCCGCCGGCAGCTGGAGGAACGCATGAGTACCCCCTTCGTGATCGGCGTGGCCGGCGGTTCCGGCAGCGGCAAGACCACCGTCACCCGCCGCGTCGTGGACACCGTCGGGCAGGGCGGCGTGGCCGTCCTGAACCAGGACAACTACTACCGCAACCAGGACGACATCCCCTTCGAGGCGCGCCTGAAGACCAACTACGACCATCCGGCCGCCTTCGACTGGACGCTGCTGCGCCAGCACATCGACGCGCTGCTCTCGGGCGTGCCGATCGACATGCCCGAGTACGACTTCACGCGCCACACCCGCGCCCCGCACACCACCACCGTGCTGCCCGCGCCGGTCGTGGTCCTGGAGGGCTTCTTCGCGCTGTACGACGAGGCGCTGCGCGAGCGCATGCACCTGAAGGTCTTCGTGGACGCCGACGCGGACGTGCGCTTCATCCGCCGCCTGCTGCGCGACACGCAGGAACGCGGCCGCACCCCCGAGAGCGTCATCGAGCAGTACCTGGAGTACGTGCGCCCCATGCACCTGAGCTTCGTGGAGCCCACCAAGCGCTACGCCGACGTGATCATCCCGCACGGCGGCATGAACGAACCCGCGCTGGACATGCTCGCCGCGCGTATCCGCACCACCATCTGACGTCCGGCGGGCACGCACTTTTGGAGGACGCCACGGGGCGCCCCCGGCGTCATGCTCAGCTGTTCCGGCCGCGCCCCCACCCGGTCAATTCCCTGCCATTAGGATGTGCCCTGTGACCCAGCCCGCCCAACCCACCCCGCCCACCTCGCCGGGCATGACCGTCCCGGCCCCCTCCCGGCACCCCCTGACGCCGCTGCTGCTGGGCCTGATCGTCCTGAGCGCCATTCCCGCCCTGATCCTCGCCGCCCAGCGTGTCAGCTACGAGCAGCGCAGCAAGACCACCGCGCTCGTCATGGACTACCCGGCGGTGGTCACGCAGGCCCGCCGCTTCGGCCGCGACCCTCAGGAACTCCTCGCGCACTACCAGAGCCTCGGGATCAACGGCGTGGCGATCTACGAGGATGTCATCGGCAACCTCGCCCAGCGCGGCGAACTGTACCTGAAAAGCGGGGCCGACCTGCGCGCCGAGACGGGCGACGCCGCCATCAGCCCCCGCAACTTCTACCTGCGCTCGCTGAAACCCGGCGTGGCCGAGTCGCTCCCGGCGCGCTACACCATTCCCACCCGCACCGTGCAGGCCGGCGGCCAGCGCTGGGTCGAGTGGCCCACCGATCCCACCTTCCTGCCGGTCGGGCCGGACGAGACGCTCGTCGAGACGCTCAAGGCGCGCGGCTTCATGCTCGTCTACCGTCCCTACGCCGACGACGCCGTGCGCGAACCCGGCGCCGACTGGCCCGACGTGCCCTTCATGATCTTCAACGGCGAGGAGGTCATCGGCGCGCGCACCCCTGAACTGCTCGCCAAGATCAACGAGCGGCTGGGCCAGCGCGTACCCGCCCTGATCGAGGCGACCCCACAGCGCGGCCTGGACACCCTGGTCGCCACGCACGGCGGCGCGCGCACCTTCAGCGTGAACCCCGCCTGGCAGCAGCGGCTGGACCCGATCACGCTGGCGAGCAAGTACAACCTCGCCGCGCGTGAGCGCAGCATGCGGCTGCTGTACGTCCGGCCCTACCCCACCGTCAACGAGACCGACGATCTGCTCAGGCGCACGACCGAACTGCTGGGCAAGTCCGGCGTGAAGGTCACGCAGCCGGTCATCGAGCCCTTCCGCGAGAACACCCTGCTGCGCACCCTGAGCCTGATCGGGCCTGTCGCGGCGCTCGCGCTGCTGGGCCTGAGCTTCCCGCTCGTGCGTCTGGGGCTGCTCGCCGCCGCCGCCAGCGGCGTCCTGGCGATCGTGATGAACAAGTTCAACCCCTACGCCGGCGTGGCCCTGATCGCCGCCGTGACCTTCCCCGCGCTGGGGCTGGTGCTGCGCCGCGCGCGGGTCAGTGACTGGTTCGTCGCCACCGGCCTGAGCCTGACCGGCGTGCTGTTCGTCTCGGCGCTGGGCGCCACGAAGGACAGCGTGCTGGGCCTGGAGCCGTTCCGGGGCGTGGGCCTGACCCTGCTGCTGCCGCTGCTGCTCGTCGCCGCGAGCTTCCTGCCCCGCCAGGACCTGCGCAAGACCATTCAGGACGTGTACAACGCCCCCATCAAGCTGGGCGACATCCTGATCATGGTGCTCGCCGCCGGCGTGTTCGCGCTGGTGTTCCTGCGGCGCGGCAACGCCACCGGCGCGGGCGTCAGCGATACCGAGGCCAAGATCCGCCAGGATCTCCAGGACACCCTGGTGCGTCCGCGCTTCAAGGAGATGGCCGGGCACCCCCTGGGCATCGTGGGCCTGAGCGGCGTGCTGCCCGGGTACTTCGGCGCGCTGCTGATCCTGGGCGGCGTGGTCGGGCAGTCGAGCATCCTGAACACCTTCAGCCACTTCCACACGCCGCTGCTGATCAGCGCCCAGCGCTGCTTCCTGGGGCTGGGCATCGGCCTGATCGCCGGTCTGGTCGTCGTGCAGCTCGTGAGGGCCGCGCTGCACCTGTGGCACACCTACGGCAAGGCCCCCGCCGAGGTGCGGGCGTGAAGGTCACCGTCAGCGGCTACTACGGCTTCGGCAACACCGGCGACGAGGCCATCGCGCTGGCGATCACCCGCGAGCTGCGCAAGTACGGCGCGCGCCCCCTCCTGCTCTCGAACACCCCCGAGGACACGGCCCGCACCTACGACTGTGACAGTGAGGCCCGCATGCAGCCCGCCGCCCTGATGGGCGCGCTGCTGCGCTCGCAGGTGGTGCTCTCCGGCGGCGGCGGCCTGCTCCAGGACCGGACGAGCGCCCGTAACCTCACGTACTACCTGGGCGTCATCCGGCTGGCGAAACTGCTGCGGCGCCGCGTGGTCGTGTTCAACCAGAGCATCGGCCCGCTGAGCCCCGAGGGGGGCCGCCGCGTCGCCCGCGCCCTGCGGGGCGTGCCGGTCATCGTGCGCGACCGGGGCAGCCTGGACACGCTGGCCCAGCTGGGGATCCGCGCCGAACTGGGCGGCGACCCCGCCCTGCTGCTGGCCCCCACCCCGGGCCTGACCCGCGACCCCCGGCGCGTGATCGTCGCGCCGCGCGGCGACGTGACCGACGCCACCGACGCCCTGAAGGAGGTCGTGCGCCGCCTGCGGGCCGAGGGCCGCCACGTGACCGCCCTGAGCTTCATGCCCGACCATGACGATCAGGCCGCCCACGGTCTAGGCGCCGACGACGTGCTGAGCACCCGTGACCCGCAGGTCGCGCTCGACGCCATCGCGCAGAGCGGGTACGTGATCGGCGTGCGCCTGCACGCGGTCATCCTGGCGGCCGCCAGCGAAACTCCCTTCAGCGGCGTCGCCTACGACCCCAAGGTGCAGGGCTTCTGCGACGACGCGGGCGCCCCGGCCCACCCCACCCGCCTGAACCCCGGCGCGCTCGCCGATGAGGTCCTCGTGCGCCGCCTGCCCGACTGGACGGCCATCGAGGACATGCGCCTGCGCGCCGCGCAGAGCTTCAGCCGCGCCCTGAACCGCTGACCTCACCCCAAGCGGGCAGGCCCCCCAGCCACTCGGGAGGGGACCTGCCCGCTCGGCCGTTCGCAGTCAGGCGCCAGTGGCGATCACGTTGCAGGTGCAGCGCGCCATGCTCGTCACGCGGCCCCGCTCATCGCGGATCTCGATGCTCCAGACGAGCACCGTGCGGCCCCGGTACGCCAGCGTCCCCTCGCCCGTCACCCAGCCGTCCGTCACCCCGCGCACGTGGGTGCCGCTCAGGTCCACGCCCACCGCCACCTGCCGCGCCGGGTCCAGGTTCATCCAGGAGCCCACGCTGGCCAGTTCCTCCGCCAGCGCGAGGTTCGCCCCGCCGTGCAGCCGCCCGGCCGGCTGGCGGTTGCCGTCCACCGGCATGCGCGCTACGACCCGCTCGCGCGACACGGCCGTGAATTCGATGCCCAGCCGCGCGCCCAGCGTGCCGGACAGGGCGTTCATGCGCGCCGCCAGCACCTCCGGGCTGAGGGTGTCCAGCTCGTGCGCGGTCGGGAACTTCAGATCCGGGTGCAGCGTCATGCGCGCATGCTACAGCGGCCCTGCCCGGCGCGCCGGGGCCCGGCCTCAGCCCTGGCGGCGCGCCAGCGTGCGCCCCACGCCCAGCCCGTGCCGGTACACCAGTTCCCCACCCAGGAAGCCGCCGGCCACCGCCAGGCCCAGCCCCGCGCCCGAGAGCAGCTTGCCCAGGCCGCGCCGGCCCCGGCGACGCGCGAGCAGCGACCCCACGTTCAGGAAAAAGGCCGCCTCGTTCAGCGCGCCGTGGATCAGGCCGGTGCGGCGCGCCTCGCCGCGCGTGTTCGCCCAGTCGAGCCACCCCGTCCCGATGGTGCCCACCGCGCCCAGCGTCGAGAGGAGCAGCGCCGTGTCCGCCGCGCGGTCGTACGCGCCCGGGTCCGGGGCCGGCAGGTGATCCAGGGCCGCCGTCACCACCCAGCCTCCCAGCGGCAGGTGAACCAGGATGGGATGCAGCGGATGCCCCACGCCCTCGCCGTGCAGGGCGTCCAGCAGCGCAGGCGGCAGGGCTCCCTCGGCGCCCCTGAGCAGACCCTGGAGGGCCTCGGCGGCGACCTCCAGCGCGTCATGCTCACTGACGGCGTCCTCCAGGGCGTACGCGGGCGGTTGACGCGACTTCAGCGCGGTCTGCTTGAGCATGGTCACCCCTCCTTGCCGCTCACCGTCGCACCCGCGCCCCCGACCCCGCATGGGAGTGGGCTTCAGGAACGTTCATGCCGCCCCGCGGCCCTCAGGACAGCGCGCAGCGGTAGGTCGCGTGATCCCAGCTGAACTTCAGCCCGAACACCTTCCAGGTCCCCAGCAGCGCCGCGAACGTCACGCGGCCCACCGGCTGCCCCTGCGCCACGTACCGCTGGTAGTGCGGCGCGATCTGCGGCAGGCTGCGCCCGGTGTCCAGCACCGCCGCGCCCGCGTCGTTCGTGGCGAGTTGCAGCACCTGCCACCGCAGCGGCCCCGCCTCCTCCAGCGTGAGCGCCGCCGCGAGTTCCGGCCGGTCCGGCGCGAGGCACGCCACACGCTGCACCGTCACCGGCCGCCCGTCGGGGGCGCGCACCTGCTCCACGTGCGTCAGGGCCGGAAAGTCTCCGGCCACCGCCAGCGATCCCAGCCCGACCAGCGCCCACACCCGCAGGTGACCCATGCCCCAGCCTACGCCCGGCCGCGCGCGCCCCGCAACGAGCCGGCGGGAACCGTTGCCCGGTCCCCGCCGACGCCGCTGCCCGGAGTTACGGGGCGACGGTCATGCTGCCCAGCTGGGTGGACTCGAAGGTCAGCCCCGCCCCGGAGCCTGCCCCGTTCACGTCACAGTAGGTCCACCTCACGCCACCGTCCTGACTGAAGCGGAAGGTGTAGGCGTAGGTGGTGCTGGCCGTGACCACCGGGGCCGTGAACGTGCCCACGAACTCGTCGTTGTTCCCGACCTGGACGTTGTACGTCGCCGGGAAGAACCGCCAGGCGTTGCTGCTGAGCGGCGAGGAGGTGTTGGGCCCGTACCCGACCTCGGCCAGCAGGTTCGCCGGCGCTCCGGCCGCCTCGGTCAGGCCCGCCTCGTACACCTGACCGTAGAGGTTGGGGGTCCGCTGGCCCTGATTGACGGAGAAGGTGGCCGGGAACTGAAGGGTGCAGAAGTCCGCCTCGGCGGCGCTGTTCGTCTCGTTCTCGGCGGCCGTGTAGGTGAACGCCTGCGCGAGCACCGCGTCGGGCGCCGCCACGCTGGCCGGGTTCTGCAGGCGGACATTCACCAGTCCGGTGGCGCCGCCCACGTTGGCGGGCACCGTGCAGGTGGCCGCCGTGGGCGACAGCACCGTGCAGGCGCTCGGGGCCGCGCTGCCGGCCGTCAGGCGCAGGCCCGGGGAGAAGTCCGTCCCGGTGACCGTGATGTTCGCGGCCCCCAGGGTCGCCGGACCGTCGTCCGGGCTGAGGGCGCCGGCCGTGAAGTTCACCGCGTCGTTGGCGTCGCCGGGGGTGGGGCTCGGATCGGCGTAGAAATCTACGCGGTTGTTGTTGGTGTCTGCACCCAGGGCGGCCCGGGCCAGCGTGGCGGCTGCCGTGGCTGTGGAGACGCTGGGCGTGAGGGCCGTGGCCGACTCGTACAGGGCCAGGCCGTTGAACGCCGTGTTGACGGCCAGGGCGTTGCCGCTCACGTCATGGCCGACCGTGTCCAGCAGGCTGCCGCCGGCGCTGACGAGCTGAATGGCGTCCCCGCCGCTGTTCTCCATGTCCATATCCCGGGCGAGCACATCCACGCCCGCCACGTACCCCGGGACGCTGGTGGCGCCCGCCGTAGTGGCGTCCGCGATCAGCAGGATGCCGTCCGCCGGGAAGCGCGTGCCGGCCGGGATGACGAACGTGCCGTCCGTCTCGCCAGGGGCGAAGTCGTTGTCCACGTTGAGCGCCCCTGCGCTCGTTCCCATGCCCTCCACGTCGTTTACCCGCGCGCCGCCGATCAGGGCGCCGCCCGGGCCGACCAGTTCCACGAAGGTCTTGCCGTCGTCCGCGGCGGGCGCGTCAATCAGCACCTCGTTGATGGCGGCCACCTGACAGCTGCTGTTCGCGCTGCCGGCCGTGTTCGTGACGCGGTTGCCCCGCCCGCTGGACAGGTAGAGGCTGCCACACCAGTTGGTCGGGGTGTTGTTGGCGGCGGCTGTGCCTGCCGCGCTGTCCAGTTGGGTGGACACGCCAGCGAATCCCACCATGGACGAGGCGGTCAGCGGCGTATTCGGATTCGTCACGAACGTCCGGAAGTCCACGCGGTCTTCCAGGGTGGCGGCGCCGCCCACGCGCGTCATCAGGGCCAGCAGGTCCCCGCTGTCGCTCAGCGTGAATGGCGTGCCGGGCGCGCCGTACACGAAGTTCACCCCGGCGGGCAGCGCGCCCCCGGCCGGATTGGCCACGCCGTACGCGCTGGCCCCGGCCGCCAGCAGCGCCGGCGTGCCGCTGCGGCCGTCCAGATCGGTCGGGGCCCGCAGCCGCGCGAGCTGACCCGCCGCGTTGCGCAGCCAGAAGTTCCGCAGGTCCACGGCCGCGCCGCTGACGTTGCGGACCTCAACGAACTCGCTGCCCAGTGCCTGGAATTCACTGATGATCACGCGGCCCGTCTCGGCGGCCGCGAGGACGCCCGCCGTGGTCGGGCAGTCGCCGCCCAGGGTCAGGGCCCCGTCGCTGCCGGCCGGGACCGCGATCCGGGGCGCGCAGACGGGCGTGGCCGCGCCGTCGTAGCTGCTGTCCCCTAGAACGCGCACCTCGCTGGCTCCCACATCGGCCGCGCGGGTCCGTACTAGGCTGTCGTCGCCCTGTTCCTGCACGCCCTGCGAGACCCGCGTGACGGCTTCGTCGGCCAGCACGAAGGTCATGGTGAAGCGGTACGGATTGCTCGCCACGTTGGTGTTCGGGACGCGCACGGCGACCGTGACCCGGCCGGTGTCGCAGCCGGGCGCGCCGCACCCCGCCGCCTCCAGGCGCCGCCGGTTCCCGCTGGTGTTCAGGTTGCGGGCGCTGTACCCGTACTGCAGCACCTGATCCTCTGCGGCGATGACGTTCGCGCTGCGCGCGGCCGTTTCCAGCGCCGTCGCCTCGGCGGCCGTGAAGACCTGGAAGTCCGCCTGGGTCGGCACGACGGCGGAGGTGCCGCTCAGGGCGTCGAAGGCCGTGCCGTGCATGGGCAGCACGCTGCGCGCCACGCTGGCGTCCGCGAGGGACTGGCCCGCCGCGTTCGTGACGTTCTTCAGGGCGGTGCCCCCGACGTTGGTCGACGCGCGGTTGTACGCGTAGAGGGTCAGGTTCTCCAGCGCCTGCGCGCTCACGTTGCGGACCGTGAACGTGGCGTTCATGTAGCGGAAGCCAGTCGTGTCGTCGTAATCGGTGAAGGCGGCCGGCCGGTCGAAGGTGACGTCGCCGTCCAGGCGGAGATCCTGGGGGCGCAGCCCGGCGGCCCGCACGGTTGCCTGCGCCGACGGGTGCGCGCCGAGTTCGAAGGTGAGTTCCACCGCGCCGCGGACGCTGGGCGCGCTGGGCGGCGGGGTGACGGCGGGAGTGGCCGGCGCGGGACGGCCCGAGCAGCCGGCCAGCAGCGCTGGCAGCAGCAGCGCCGTCAGTCGCAGTGGCGTCCGCGACCGGGGGGCAGTGGGGGGAACGGTCATCATGGCGTCTCCTGGGAGGGAAGTGGGGCGCTCAGCGGGAGCGGCTGCCCGGCTGGGCGCTCGGATCGAACGGCCAGCGGTTGCCGATGGGCAGGCTGACCGCCAGGGTCACGGCCTCCCAGCGGCCCAGGTCCGTGACCTGCGGCGCGCGGTAGGGGCGGGGGGTGGGGTGAGGGGTGGGGGGCAGCACAGTCTGGGTCATGACGCTCCTTGTCGCTGTCAGGAAGTCCCGGGGGACTCCAGCTCTTCATGAAATTTAAGAGAGCTCTCATGTACTGACTGGTACCCACCACACGAGTTCGGCAGCCCCCCCGGCGGGGGACCCCGCACCACACCCGTGGGCACACCCCTGGGCGCCCGGGCCACATCCCCCTGACCGGGGGCGCGCTACCCTGACCCGCATGACCACCCAGCGCCCCCGCGTGCTCGTCGCCAACGACGACGGCATCTTCAGCCCTGGCATCAAGGCCCTGGCGCAGGCCATGAGCACCTTCGCGGACGTGATCGTCAGCGCCCCCGACGTGGAACAGAGCGCGGTCGGGCACGGCATCACCATCCGCCGCCCGCTGCGCTTCAAGCACACCGCCAGCGCCGGTTTCGGCGACATTCCCGCCTACCGCGTGGACGGCACGCCCGCCGACTGCGTCGTGCTGGGCCTTCACCTGACCGGGAAGCCCGACCTGGTCGTCAGCGGCATCAACCTCGGCCCGAACCTGGGCGACGACCTGACGCACTCCGGCACCGTCGCCGCCGCCATCGAGGGCATGAGCTTCGGCGTGCCCGCCATCGCCTTCAGTCAGCGCGCCACGCCCGCCGGGGAGTACGACTTCGCACCCGGCGCCGCGTACGCCTCCCGCCTCGCCCAGACCGTCCTGGCCCGCGGCCTGCCCCCCCGCACGCTGCTGAACGTCAACTTCCCCGCACGCACCCCCACGGGCGTGCGCGTCACCCGCGTCGGCGAGCACCGCTGGGAGGACCGCCTGATCACCCGCCACGACCCCGAGGGCCGCGAGTACCACTGGGTGTCCGGCACCAGCACCGCCCCCGACGCGCACGACCCCGACACCGACTACGGCGCGGTCGAGGCCGGCCTGATCAGTGTCACGCCCGTCCGCATCGACCTGACCGCCCGCGACCTGATGACCGACCTGCAAGCGGCACTGCCCGGCCTGTAATCACTGCGCGGCCAGCACACCCGGCAGGCGCACGAACGTCGCCTCGTGCGCCGCGCGCGCCTGCCCCACCGCGAACCCCAGCGTCACCCGGGGGGCCGTCACGGTCGTCACCTCGGTCAAGCGCGACCCGCCGCCCGGCCGGTCCACCACCCGCCAGTGCACGGTCAGGCGCGTACCCAGCGCCGCGCGCACCGCCGACCACGCCTCCCCGTCCCCTGCCGTCAGGCGCGCCGGATACCGCAGCGGCACGCGCCACGGCCCCAGCGGCAGCGTGTCCGTGACTACCCAGTCCGTCCACGGGCGGCCCCGCGCGTCCACGCCCGCCCCCACCGGCTGCGCCGACACCATCAGCGCGTGCAGCCCCACGTGGCGCTTCAGATCCAGCAGGAATGCCAGGACTTCCTGCCCCGGCACGGGCAGGTCCACATTCAGCTCGAACGAACGGGACGGCACGTCGGCTATCGGCTCGCCTGCACCTGGAACACCCAGGCGCGCACGCTGTCCGGCACCGGCACGGGCGGCACCTCGCCCGCCCAGCGGCTCGCCACCAGTGTCAACTCCGGCTGGGCGGGGGATAGGAGCAGCTCCGCCCCCAGGAACCCCGGGTACTCGGGCAGGGTGTTCAGGAAGGCGTGCAGGGCTGCGCGGGCCGCCTCGCCCTTCCCCTCGGCGTAGTGCACCTGCATCAGGTCTGCCCGGGCATCAGTACAGGCTCAGCGGGTCGCGCGGATCCCAGCGGAGGTACGTGCCGAAATGCAGGTGCGTGCCCGTGCTGCGGCCCGTGTTGCCCACCCGCCCGACCGGCTGGCCCTGCACGACGAGTTCCCCGGCCTTCACGAGCGTGGCGCTCAGGTGCGCGTAGCGGGTGATCCAGCCGTCCGGGTGTTCCAGCACGACCGTCCAGCCCCAGCCCCGCTCGAAGTCCGCGCGGGATTCCAGCACCCGGCCCGAGCGCGCCGCGCGCACCGGCGTGCCCTGCGGCGCGACGATGTCCACCCCGTAGTGCATCTCGGGATCGCCGTCCAGCACGCGCTCGCCGTAGTCGCTGCTGATGGCGTGGTAGCCAGGCAGCGGCCACGCCCAGCGGCCCGGTCGGCTGCCGGTCGCCCGGACGGTCACCGGGGCGCGCGCCGTGACGGACGCGGTGCGGGGCGGAATGACCAGTTTCGCGCCCGCCCACACGGCCTTCCCGCCCCGGTACTGGGGGTTGGCTCCCAGCAGCTGATTGAGGCTCAGCCCGAAGCGGCGCGCGATGACCGTGAGGTTCTCGCCATCCCGGACGACGTACGTGCCCGCCTTCACGGGCGCAGCGGCGGTACGCGCGGCGGTGGAGGTGGGGACCGTCAGCACCCACCCGGCCTGCACGGCGTCCGCGGTCTTCAGGCGGGGGTTCGCGGCGCGCAGGGCTGCCACGCTGACGCCCGTCCGCACGGCGATGCCGCTCAGGGTGTCCCCGGCCCGGACGGTGTACGTGCCCGCCTTCACGGGCGTAGCGGCACGCGGGGCAGAGGAGGTGGGCACGGTCAGCACCCATCCGGCCTGCACGGCGTCTGCGGTCTTCAGGCGGGGGTTCGCGGCGCGCAGGGCTGCCACGCTGACGCCCGTCCGCACGGCGATGCCACTCAGGGTGTCCCCGGCCTTCACGCGGTACGACCCGGCGCCCGCCACGCCCGTCAGTCCTGCCGTCAGCACCGCGCCCAGCAGCGCCGCCCGGCCCCAGCTCGCCCCACACCACATCCGCACGCCCATTGCCGCGCAGCATACCCGCCTGCCCCCGCCCGGGCCGTGAGAAAGCCCGCCCGGCGGGGGGTGATGGCCCCCGGTCTGGGCCTCCCGCAGCGGCCGCAGGCGCAGGGCCTGCCCAGGGGCGCGTTGCATCTGCCCGGTGCCCTCCTTACCCTGTAGAGGCATGACCGAGCGCCCCGCCCCCACCGACCCGCGCCCGGACTACCAGCCGCCCGCCGGGCACCGCCGCCTCCACCTGACCGCCGCGTGGGACGGCGCGCCGTTCGCCGGGTGGCAGTCCCAGCCGGGCGTGGCGAGCGTGCAGGACACCCTCCACGCCGCGTTCACGGCGCTGGGTGCGGCCGCGTTCCGGCCGGTCGCGGCGGGCCGCACCGACGCCGGCGTGCACGCCGAGGCCATGCCTGCACACGTGGACGTGCCCGACACCTTCCGGGTGCCCACCACGAAACTCGCCCGGGCGCTGAACGCCCACCTGCCGCCCACCGTGGCGGTCCTGCACGCTGCCGAGGCGCCCGCCGGCTTCCACGCGCGCTTCTCCTGCACCGAGCGGCAGTACGTGTACCGCCTGTTGGCCCACCCGCAGCGGCACCCGCTGTGGCACGGGCGCGCCCTGCACGTCCCCCACCCGCTGGACGCGGCCGCCATGAACGCCGCCGCCGCCGCGCTGACCGGCACGCACGACTTCGCGGCGTTCGCCACGCAGGAGGACCGCCAGACGGTGCGCGAACTGCGGGTGCTGCGCGTGCAGCCCGGCCCGCTGATCTGGGAGATCCACGTGCACGGCGAGAGTTTCCTGCGGCACATGGTGCGCGGCCTCGTGGGCACCCTGCTGCTGGCCGGGCAGGGCCGCCTGAGCCCCGCGCAGGCCGGGGACATCCTGCACTCGCGGCAGCGGTCCCAGGCAGGCGCGAACGTCCCCGCGCACGGCCTGTCCTTCACCGGGGCGCGCTACGAGAGATTCGAAGCCAGCGCCACGTAGCGCTCCTCGCGGTAGGGGAGACCGTCCGGCCCGGCGTGCGCGTCCCACTCGGGCACCCGCCCCGGCTCGGTCATCCACTCGCAGCGGGTCGCCCAGTCCTGCCGTGTGGGCACGCGCGCCCGCACGCTGACCCGCCACTCGCCCCGCACCGCCCAGCCCACTGCCGCCAGCCGCCCGGGCACCTGCGGCACGTCTAGGCGCGGCCCGACGTACAGGAACTCCGCGCCCGGCGCGGCGAGTTCCGGCAGCCGCCCGATCACCGCCGTCGGCCCCCGGCGTGACACGATCAGGTCGAACGGACCACGCAGTCCGGGCGGGACCTCGCCCTTCACGTTCCACTCGTGAATGTCCGCGTGCGGGGCGTTCGCTCGCGCCTGCGCTGCCAGCTCCGGCACCATGTCGAACGCCGCCCAGCGCCCCACCCCGGATGCGAACCGCGCCGCGTCCGGCCCGTGTCCGCACCCGGCCTCCAGCACCCGTACGCCCGGCCCCAGCCGCTCCGCGAGCAGCGCATCGAACGTCAACTCCGGGTCCGGGCCGTCCAGCACCCGTGCCCACGGATGCCGGTACCCGCCCAGCTCACGCGCCAGCCGCGCGTACCATTCCCGGGAATGCGGCTTCAGTGGTTCGAGGGTCATCCGCCCAGCGTGACACGAGCCTCAAGACTTCACCTGCGCCATCTGACCTGCCCGCCCGCTACCCTGACCGCATGCCCCCCGACTGGCGTGCGTTCCCCGGTCCCCTGCCGCAGCGGGACGGGAATCAGGCCGTGTGGCGCGGCGGACTGGTCGGCTGCGGCGCGCTGAGTGCCGCCTGCCTGCTGCGCCACCACGCCGCGCCCCTGGGCGTGCCCCTGCCCGACCGGGACACCCTGGCCGAGCACCTGGCCGCCGCGCAGGGCGCGTTCCGGCTGCCGCTCCCGCAGGGGCCGCGCGCCACGTGGCCGTGGGCGTGGCTGACCGGCCTGAACACCTACCTGAACGACCGGAACCTGCCCCTGCGCGCCCGTGGACGCTGGGGTCTGCACCTGCACGCCCCCCTGACCGCGCATCTGGACCGCCTGTTCAGCGCGGGCCTGCCCGTCATCGGCTTCGAATTCAGTGCCCGCGAACAGCACTACGGGCTGCTCAGCGCCTACGCCCCCGGCCCGGACCTTCCCGCGCGGCTGCACGTGGACGGCAGCACGATGCACCTCGCGCCCCGCACCGGGCTGGGCGGCGTGTTCTGGATCGAGGCGGCCACCGGACCATGAGCTCTGAGGGGCGTTCACGCCCAGCTGTCCTGCCCAGAGCCCACAGCCCTTGCCCCTCACTCCCCCCGCACCCCGGCGGCCAGCAGGTGCGGGCTGACGCCCAGCAGCGCCGGGTCGCGTTCGGTCAGGCGCAGGGCGCGCAGGATGCCTTCGCGCCGATCTGGGTCGCGCATGGCGGCGTCCGGGTCGCGCAGCAGCGCGGCGGGTCCCTCGACGGCGTACACGCTCACGTCCCGGAAGCCGGCGCCCGCGCCCGCCAGTTCCCCCGCCAGTTCGTGCGGGTGGTGGAAGTACGCGTCCGTGAAGTGCCCGCGCCGGTGCTCGGGGTTGCGGTGCACGCCGGTGCGGTAGGTGTGCTCGCGGATGGGCCGCGCGTACGCCTCGTCCAGCGCGCTGCCCTCCTTCGTGAAGTCCCCGGCGATGTCGGCGGCGCGGGTGATCGCGGCGGCCAGCACCACCCCGCCGGGCCGCAGGACGCGCGCCGCCTCCGCCAGCGCGCGGGCCCGGTCACGCGGGTCGGTCAGGTGGTACAGCGGCCCCAGCAGCAGCGCCGCGTCCACACTGCCGTCCGGGTAGGGCAGCGTGCGGGCGTCGCCCAGCGCCACGGAACTCAGGCGCTCCAGCGTGGGGTCCACCCTCAGGCGCGCCACGTGCCCCGGCGTGGCGTCCAGGGCGTGCACCGCGTACCCGGCATTCAGCAGTTCCCGCGCGTACACGCCGGTCCCCGCGCCGATGTCCGCGATCACGGCCGGGCAGGGGGGCAGCAGCAGACTCAGCAGTTCCAGGGTCCGCGTGAACTCGATCAGGCCCAGCCCGCGCGTCAGGCGGTCATGCTCGCGGTCCTGCGCGTAGTACGTGCCGATGCCCGCGTGCGCGCCACCCTGACCGCTGCCGTTCCCTGTGTCCGTCATGCCCCAGCGTACGGACAGGCGGTCCGGGGAACATCCGCCGGATGGCTCAGTGATCGGGCTGCGCCCCGTCAGCCCAGCTGCACGCGCAGTTCGCGCGGCCCGCGCAGGATCAGGTTCGCCTTGAAGGGCGGGTTCGGGTCGGTCACGCGCAGGTTCGGGAAGCGGGTGGCGAGGGCGCGGAAGACCTCCGCGATTTCCAGGCGGGCCAGCGGGGCGCCCAGGCAGTAGTGGGGGCCCGCCGCGAACGCGAGGTGCCGGGCGCTGTTCGGGCGCTCCCAGTCGATGCGGTCGGGGTGGGGGAAGACCTCGGGATCGCGGTTCGCGGCGGCCAGCATGGTCTGCACGTGCGTGCCCGCGTGCAGCGTGACCGTGCCGCCCCCGCCGGCCGGCAGCGTGACCGCCTCGGCCAGCGTCCGTCCGTCGAGCTGAACGGGGGACACCACGCGCAGCAGTTCGTCGGGGACGTTCGGGTGGTCCGGGCGGGCCACCAGAGCCGCCCAGGCCTCCGGCTGGCGGTGCAGGTCGAGCAGCGCGCCGGGGATCAGGTTGCTGGTCGTCTCGTGTCCTGCGGCCAGGAGCAGGACCGCGTTCGCGAGCAGTTCGTCGCTGCTCAGGCGCTCCCCGCCGTCCTCGGCCGAGGCCAGGGCGCTCAGGAGGCCCGGTTGCGGGTGGGCGCGCAGGTCGTCCGCCAGGGTGCGGAAGTAGGCGCGCATCTCCTGCGCGTCGGCTTCCAGGCGGGCCATCAGTTCGGGGCTGCCCGTCTCCCCGGCGAGCAGGTCGGCGACGCTCTGGGTCCAGCGGATGAACTTCGCCTCGTCCTCGCCGCGCAGGCCCAGCATGTGCATGATCACCCGCGCGGGGAGCGGCGCGGCCAGTCCGGCCACCAGATCCACCTCCTGATCCGTGGGCAGCTCGTCGAGCAGGGCGTTCACCTGCGCGCGGATCAGGTCGCGCTGCTCGGCCACCACGCGCGGCGTGAACGCCGCCTGCACCAGTCCCCGCAGCCGCGCGTGCGACGGCCCGTTGTGGAACAGCATCATGGGTTGCAGCAGCCGGATGCTGGCCGTGTCGGCCGGCACCTGCGAGATGATCGCCCCGCTGCGCGCCGCCGAGGAGCGCAGCACCGCGCTGTTCAGCGCGTGCGACGTGGCGAAGGCCGCCCCCCACCCGGCCGGGCTGACCACGCCCGCCGGGTCGAGCGCCCGGACGGCCTCGTACGCCGGGTGCGGGTTGCGGGCGGTGTCCGGGTGCCACAGGGCCTGCACGGTCGCCTGCACACGCTGCTGCTCGGGACTCAGGGTTGCCAGGGGGCTGGTCATACCCCAGGGTGCCCAGATCGCTACTCGACCCGCAAGACGGAACGTCGAGTAGAGGCCGCCGGGGCGCGCTACGCTGCGGGCATGCCGCGAGTCTGGACGCGCCTGGAAGATCCGTCTGCCGCCCGGCTGGCGCTGCACCCCGACTACGCGCACCTGCTGGGCCTGCTGATGACCCGCGAGTGGACGGCCGCGGGGCTCGCCCGGCACCTGCACCGGCCCCTGAACGCCACGCACCACCGCCTCACGCGGCTCAGGCGCGCCGGGCTGGCCGTCACCCGCGCCGAGCCCCGCCGGGGCCGGGCCGTGCAGCACTACCGCGCGGTGTCCGACGCGTTCCTGATCCCCTATCACCGCACCACGCTGGGCAGCCTGGAGGACCTGATCGGCCTGCACGAGGACAGCTTCAACGCCGTGTTCCACCGCGCGGTCGTGCAGGCGGGCCTGCCGCTCGTGCAGCGCGAGGAGGACATCGCCGTGCGCCTGTACACCACGCCGGGCGGCACGCGCATGGACATCACGCCCCGCGCCGGGAGCTTCGACCTGCTCGACCTGCTGCGTGACGACGCCCCGGCCCTGACCGCCAACTGGGGCACCCTCCACCTGACGCGCGAGGACGCCAAGGCCCTGCAACGCGACCTCCAGGCGCTCCTGACCCGTTACGGCGCGCGGAACGGTCCGGACGCGTACCTGTACCGCCTGAACCTCGCCCCGGCCGGCGGCGCGGAGGAACGCTAGAAGCGGTCGATGACGTTCACGCCCGTCCCGGCGAAGCGGTCCATGGTCACCAGCGCCTCGATCCCACCTTCGAGCGAGAGGCGCTCGCCGATCAGCGCGGCGGGGTTCAGCAGGCCCGACTCGATCATGCCCAGCATCTCCGGGTACGTGTGGGCCGCCATGCCGTGACTGCCGTAGAGCTCCAGTTCGCGCGCGATCACGGCGTCCATCGGCAGGGCCGGGCGGCTCTGATCGCTCAGCAGCAGGCCCACCTGCACGTGCCGCCCGCGCCGCCGCAGGTTCGCGACCGAGTTGAACGCCGTCTGCGGGTGCCCCAGCGCGTCCAGTGACACGTGCGCGCCCCCGCCCGTGAGGTCCCGCACCGCCTGCACGGTGTCGGGGACGTGGCGGCTGTTCACCGTGACCTCCGCGCCCAGTTCACGGGCGCGAGCCAGCTTCGCGTCGTCGATATCCACGGCCACCACGCGCGCGCCCAGCGCCCGGCCGATCATGACCGCCGACAGGCCCACGCCGCCGCAGCCGTGCACGGCCAGCCACTCGCCGCCCCGCACCCGGCCCTGCTGCGCGACCGCCCGGAACGACGTGGCGAAGCGGCAGCCCAGGCTGGCCGCCGTCACGAAATCCAGGCTGTCGGGCAGGCGCACCAGATTCTGCTCGGCGTAGTGGATGCCCACGAACGGCGCGAACGACCCCCAGTGCGTGAAGCCCGGCTGGAACTGCTGCTCGCACACCTGCTGCTGTCCCGCCTGACACTCGGCGCAGCGGCCGCAGCCCGCCACGAACGGCAGCGTCACCCGGTCGCCGGGCCGCCAGCGGCGCACGTCCGCGCCGACCGCCACGACCGTCCCGGCGATCTCGTGCCCGGGCACGTGCGGCAGGCGGATGTCCGGGTCGTGGCCCATCCAGCCGTGCCAGTCGCTGCGGCACACGCCGGTCGCGCCGACCTCCAGCACCACGCCGTCCGGGGTGGGGACCGGGTCGGGCACCGTGCGGATCTCGGGGCGGTGCTGGAACTGCTCGTACACGGCGGCGCGCATGCCGGTCAGGGTACCAGCGCGCCGCGCGGCCACGGCGGGGGTGAATGGACAGCGGGACGCGGCCCTAGCTTCAGGCCGCGTCCCGCCTCCCCGGGTGCCTTACCCGCGGCGGGTGACGCCGTCGGTCGTCAGGAGCGCGCCGTACAGTTCGGGGCGGCGGTCACGGAAGAAGCCCATGCCCGCACGGAACTTCCGGGCCTCTTTCAGGTTCAGGGTGTGCAGCAGCGGGCCTTCCTCGCTGTCACCGAACTCGGCGACCAGCTCGCCCGTGTAGTCGCTGATGAAGGTGTGCCCGTAGTACGTCTGCTCGAGGTCCCCGACCCGTTCGGTGCCGATGCGGTTCGCGGCCGCCACGTACGTGGAGTTGCTCACGGCGTGACCGATCATGGCGCGCTGCCACATGTGGTGGCTGTTCGGGGACTCCACCTCGGCGGGCTCGCTGCCGATCGCGGTGGGGTACAGCAGGAAATCCGCGCCCTGGAGCATCATCACGCGCGCGGTCTCCGGGTACCACTGGTCCCAGCAGATGCCCACGCCCACGCGCCCATATCGGGTGTCCCACACCTTGAAGCCGGTGTCGCCCGGGTTGAAGTAGTACTTCTCCTCGTAGCCGGGCCCGTCGGGGATGTGCGTCTTGCGGTAGTTGCCCAGCAGCGTGCCGTCCGCGTCGATGCACACGAGGCTGTTGTAGTGCGCCTGCCCGGCCTTCTCGAAGTACGACAGGGGCAGCACCACACCCAGTTCACGGGCCAGTTCCTGGAAGCGGCCCACGAACGGGTGCCCGTCGAGCGGGTGGGCGAGATCGAAGTAGTCCTCGCGTTCCACCTGGCAGAAGTACAGGTTCTCGAACAGTTCGGGCAGCAGGATCACCTGCGCGCCCTGCGCGGCCGCGTCACGCACGTGCTGGGCGGCGCGGCTGACGTTGTCTTCGAGCTGATCGGTGACGTGCATCTGCACGACGGCCAACTTCACGGTCTCGGGGCTCATGGCCCACACGCTACCGGATGCACCTGCGGGCAATGGTGCGCGCGGACTTCAGGGCGGCTTGCAGAACCGCCCCCGCCCAGTCTGGGTGACCGGCCCCGCACGTTACAGCCAGCCCTTCTCCCGGGCGGCGCGGGCGGCCTCCACGCGGGTCTCGGCGCCCAGCTTTCCGATCGCCTCGGACAGGTAGTTGCGTACCGTGCCCTCCGACAGGCCCAGCGCGGCGGCAATCGCGGCGGTGCTCGCGCCCCCCTCGGCCTCGCGCAGCACCTGCCGTTCCCGTTCGGTCAGCGGATCACGCTCTCCCCAGGCTTCCGCGGCCAGCTGCGGGGCCACGGCGCGGCCCCCGGCGTGCACCTGCCGGATCGCGGCGGCCAGTTCGGCCGCCGGGGCGTCCTTGAGGAGGTACCCGCGCGCGCCCACCTCCAGCGCGCGGCGCAGGTAGCCACCGCGCGCGAACGTCGTGACGATCACCACCTGCGTGCCCGGCGCGTCCCGCGAGACCCGCGCCGCGAGGTCCAGCCCGCTCAGGCGCGGCATCTCGATGTCCGTGACCAGCACGTCGGGCCGCAGGCTCAGCACGCCCTCCCAGGCGGCCTCGCCGTCGGCAGCGGCGCCCACCACGTCCAGGTCGCCCTCCAGCGACAGCAGCGCCGAGAGCGCGCCGCGCACCAGGGCCTGATCCTCGGCCAGCAGCACGCGGATCACGCGCGCCCCCGCGCCCCGGCCGGGACCGGCAGGGCCGGGCGGTCGTCCTCGCCGGGCAGCGTGGCGGTCAGGGTGGTGCCGCTCCGCCCCTCGCGCGCCAGCGTGCCCCCGATGGCGCGCAGCCGCTCGCGCATGCCGGTCAGGCCGCTCCCCTCGGGGCCCAGGCCGCCCACGCCGTCGTCGCGGACGGTCAACTGCCAGCCGCGCCCCTGCGGCACCAGCGTCACGTCCACCGTGCGGGCGCGGGCGTGCCGCACCACGTTCGTGACCGCCTCGCGCAGCAGCATCGCGGCGGCCGCCTCGGTCGCGGGCGGCAGGGTGCACAGGGCGCTCCCCACCGTCAGGCGCACCCCGGCGGCGTCCAGGGCCACCTTGGCGCGGGCCAGTTCGGCGCTCAGGCCGCTGCCGCGGTAGCCGCTCACGGCGGCGCGCACCTCGCCCAGCGCCTCGCGGCTGATGCGTTCCACCTCGCGGATCTCCTCGGCGGCCCGCGCCGGATGGCGCTCCGCGAGCTTCCCGGCCAGTTCGCTTTTCAGCACGATCACGCTCAGGGTGTGGCCCAGCAGGTCGTGCAGGTCCCGCGCGATCCGCTCCCGCTCGGCCTCAGCGGCCAGGCGCTCCTGCTCGGCGTGCGCGGCGGCCAGCTGCGCGTCCGCCACCCGCCGCCGGAACGACGCGTGATTCCCGTACGCGGCCACCAGCGTGAACAGCATGTTCGGCGCCAGCCACGCCAGGTCCCCCGGCGCGTACGTGCCGTTCCAGAAGGGCAGCACCATCAGCGCGACGTTCAGGATGGCCAGCCACGCCGCCAGCCCCGTGCTGGCCTGGAAGCCGATCATGCTGCCGCCGTAGATCAGGTACGCGCTCGCCCCGCCCGGCGCGAGCGGCAGCAGCAGCGCGTACGTCACGACGCTCAGCGCCCAGCCGCCCAGGCTCCAGCGCGGGTCCGGGCGGCCCCAGAAGCTGCGCAGGAACACGCCCACGAACACGGTGTTCAGGCCCCAGAACAGCGCCGCTGCGTCCGGCCCGTGCGGCGCGTCCAGAAACGCCCTCACCGGGTAGTACAGGAACGCCAGCCACAGCAGCGGAAACACCTGCCAGAACAGCAGCGTGCGCCCCGATCGGCGCAGTTCGTGCGGCACCTGCTGCGCGAAGGGAATGCGGTTCATGAAGCCTCCAGAAGCGGACGGGTGAAGAGTCGGGGAACAGAGGGGAACCAGTGAAGCCGGTCCGCCCCCAGGATGCCTGAAACGGGGGGGCGGGCGGCCGGGAGCGGTGCCCGCGCCCCCCTGTGCTCAGCCCTCGCGGCTCTCGTCGCGTTTCAGGCCCCACGCGGCCAGCGCGCCGAACAGAACCGCGAAGCCCAGCAAGGCCAGCCAGTGCCCGGCCTCGCCCGCCGTCTGCCCGGCCACTGTGCCGCGCGCCACGGCCCCCAGGTGGTACGCGGGCAGGTACGGCGCGATCTTCTGCACGAACGCCGGCATCTGGTCCAGCGGGGTGAACAGGCCCGACGCGAAGGACATCAGGACACTCACGAGGTTCGCGGTGATCTGCGCGCCGGTCGGCGTGACCAGGAAGCCGATGCTCAGGCCCAGCGCGATCAGCGGCACCATGCCCAGCAGCAGTTTTGCCAGCAGCCGCAGCGCCGTGCCCGCCGGGATACTCACGCCGCCCGCCACGTGCGCGAAGGTGTACAGCACGCCCAGGCTGAGCGCGCTGAACAGCAGCGCCGCGCCCACCTTCGCCGCGAAGTACACGCCCGCCGGCAGCGGCGAGGCCCGCAGCAGCCGCAGCCACCCGCCGGTGCGTTCGAGCGCCACCGCCGACCCGAACGAGAACATGGCCAGGGACAGCAGCGAGTACGCCCCGAAATTCACCAGGATCAGCGGCCCCACCTTCAGGCCCGACGCCGTGGTCTCGTTCACGGCGCTCAGGCCGAACAGCGCGAAGAACATCACCGGGAAGCCGATCGTGCCCACGGCGAACATCGGGTTGCGCAGCATGCGGCGCAGCTCGGCCAGCACCAGGCCCCCCAGGGCGCGCAGGCGCGGCGCGCGGCGCGTGTCGGTCACCGGGGCGGGCAGGTCGGTGGGCCGGGCAGAGGTCAGGTGGGTCATGCGGTCACGTCCTTCCCGGACACTCCGGCCGGGGCGGTCAGGGAGAGGAAGGCGTCTTCGAGGCTGGCGCGCGTGACCTCCAGGTTCGAGAAGGGCACGTCCCGCGCGATCAGGGCGCGCAGCAGCGCCTCGGGGGCACCCGTGCGCAGCTGCGCGTGCCCCTGGGCGTCCACGCGGACGTCCTCGGCGCCCGGCAGGCAGCGCAGCTCGGCCAGCACCAGATCCGACGTGAAGCTCACGCGCGCCCCGCCCGCCTGCGACCGCAGCGCCTCCGGGGTGCCGTCCGCGAGCACCGTCCCGGCGTTCATGACGACCACGCGGTCGGCGGCGCGCTCGGCCTCCTCCAGGTAGTGCGTGGTGAGCAGGACCGTGCGGCCCGCCGCCTTCAGGGCGGTCACGGCGTCCCAGAAGGCCAGTCGGCTCTGGGCGTCCATGCCGGTGGTGGGCTCGTCGATCAGCAGCACCTCGGGATTCCCCACCGCCGCCAGCGCGAACGCCAGCCGCCGCTTCTGCCCGCCGGACAGCGCGCCGCTGCGCCGGTGCGCCACGCCCTCCAGGTCGGCCAGGGCCAGCGCCTGCGCCACCGGCAGCGGCGCCGGGTAGAACGACGCCAGCAGCGTGACCGCCTCGCGCACGGTCAGCGCGGGCGGCAGCGCGCTCTCCTGCGGCATCGACCCGATCCGGGCGCGCACCACGTCGTCGCGGGGGTTGCCGCCCAGCACCCTCACCTGCCCGCCCGTGGGCGCCGCCAGCCCCAGCATCAGGTTGATGGCGGTGGTCTTGCCCGCCCCGTTCGGCCCCAGCAGCGCCGTGAGTTCCCCGGTGCGCACACTCAGGTTCAGGTCCCGCAGCGCCGTCACCCGCCCGAAGGTCTTGTTCACGCCGCTCAGCTCGATCGCGTTCATGCCCCCAGCGTGCCAGGGGCGCGCCGCGCGCCCCAGTGCCGCCTGTCAGGCGCGCCGGGTGACAGGTGTCATGCGGCGGGCAGGCGGCACGGCGCACCCCGTCCACTCCGGATCCGCCGGTCTGGCTAGTCCCCGGCGCCGCCCCGGGCAGGGGTGGTGGGTAGAGTGACCGTATGAAGTACGTCTCCACTCGTGGCGCGCGTGACCTCGGTTCCTTCTCGGACGTGCTGCTCTCGGGCCTCGCCCCGGACGGCGGCCTGGCGATGCCCGAGTCGATTCCCACGGTCACGCCGGCGCAGCTGGAGGCGTGGCGCGCCCTGAGCTACGCCGACCTCGCCTACGAGGTCATGCGGCCCTTCATCACGGACATCCCCGAGGGGGACCTGCGCCGTCTGCTGCGAGATACGTACACCGAGGACGCCTTCCATAGCCCCGAGATCACGCCCCTGACGCCGCTGGGCGAGACGGGTCCGGACGGGGGCGGCCTGTACCTGCTGGAACTGTCGAACGGACCGTCCCTGGCGTTCAAGGACATGGCCATGCAGTTCCTCGGGCAGGTGTTCGAGTACGTCCTGGAGGCCCGGGGCGAGCGGCTGAACATCCTGGGCGCCACGAGCGGCGACACCGGCTCGGCGGCTGAGTACGCCATGCTCGGCAAGGCCCGCGTGAACGTCGTGATGCTCTCCCCGCACGGCCGCATGAGCGCCTTCCAGCAGGCGCAGATGTTCAGCCTTCAGGAGGAGAACATCTTCAACCTGGCCGTGGAGGGCGTCTTCGACGACTGCCAGGACCTCGTGAAGGCCGTGAACGCCGACGCGGACTTCAAGGCCCGCTACGACATCGGGGCCGTGAACTCCATCAACTGGGCGCGGGTGCTGGCGCAGGCGGTGTACTACTTCCGGGCGTACCTCGCCCTGAACCTGCCTGCCGGGGCAGAGGCGGACTTCAGCGTCCCGTCCGGGAACTTCGGGAACGTGTTCGCCGGGTACCTCGCCAAGCGCATGGGCCTCCCCATCGGGCAGCTGATCGTCGCCAGCAACGAGAACGACGTCCTGCACGACTTCTTCAGCGGCGGCACCTATCACGTCCGCCCCGCCGACCGGGTCGCGGTCACGAGCAGCCCCAGCATGGACATCGGCAAGGCCAGCAACTTCGAACGCTACCTGTACCTGATCGCCGGAGCGGACGCCGTACAGACGCGCGGCTGGTGGGACGAGGTCGGCCAGAGCCGCCCCGTCGCCCTGCACGGCACGCCCCACTGGGACGCCGTGCAGGCCAGCGGCTTCCGCAGCGGCCGCAGCACCCACGCCGACCGCCTGCGCACCATCCGCACCATCTTCGACACGTATGGCCGCCTGATCGACCCGCACACCGCCGACGGCGTCCTTGTCGGGCAGGCCTACCGGCGGCCCGGCGTGCCCATGATCTGCCTGGAAACCGCCCTCCCCGCCAAGTTCGAGGAGACCGTGCAGGCGGCCGTGGGACAGACCCCCGAACGGCCCGCGCGTTTCGACGGGATCGAACAGGCCCCCAAACGCTTCCAGGTCATCCCCAACGACGTGCAGACCCTCAAGGACTTCATCGCGGCCAACCTCACGGCCAAAGAACCCGCCTGACGGGAACCCCACGCACCGTACCTCGTACCCTGAAGCGTGCCGCGATTTCTGCTGCGTGACCTGAAGGGCCTGGGGTTCATCCTGCTGGTGGTGTACGGCGCGGGGGGGCGGGACCTGCTGCCGCGGCCCGTCTGGATCACGCTGAGCGTCCCCGGTGCGGTGGCGATGGTCGCGGCAGGCCTATGGCTGATCTGGATGGGCCTGCGCGCCCGCCCGGAGCAGTGGACCGGCACCTGGCCGCTGGAAGACGGTGTCGTGACCGGCCACCGGGTGGTTCAGGGGTTCGGGCTGGGCTGGTGGCTCAATGGGAACAGTTCGGCGCGGGTCGCCGTGACCCTGGACCTGCCCGGTGGCCGCGTGGCGGAGGTGCAGCCCCGGGCACTGAACGCCGTGACGGCGCCTCGCTCCAGGCCCCGCCCCCCTCTGCGTGATCTGGACGATCAGGGCGACCGCGCGGCGCTGCTGGCCGCGCAGGCGCTCGTGCCGCCCGGCACGCCGCTGACCGCGCGCGTGCATCCGGGTGGGCAACTCGACCGGCGCGGCCTGCTGGAAGCCCGGCTGGACGTGCCGCCGTACCGGTCCTGGATGCGCTGGCTGATGGGGGCTTGCGGGGCGGCGCTCAGCGCCGGCACGGCCTACCTCATGTTCAGCGCGATCACCCGCTGAGCGGACCGCTGCGCGCCTACACTTGAGGCATGACCCGCCGCCCCGCAGTGCTGCTGGCCCTGATCGCGGGGCTGGTGGTGTCCGGCACGGTCGGGTACCGCGTGCTGGAGGGCTGGTCGTGGCTGGACTGCCTGTTCATGACGGCCATGACCCTGACGACCGTGGGCTACGGCACGCCGGGCGACCTGCACACGGACGGCAAGGTGTTCAGCGTGGTGCTCATGCTGGTCGGAATCGGCCTGATGCTGTACCTGCTGACGCTGCTGGCCGAGACGATGCTGCGCACCGTGACCGACCCGGGCGCGGCGCGGCGCCGGCGGGAGAGGAGAATCATGAGCCTGAAAGATCACACGATCGTGTGCGGGTACGGGCAGGTGGGCGAGGCGGTCAGCGTGGCGCTGCGGGGCGCGCGGCGCGAGGTGGTCGTGGTCGATCACCGCCCGGAGCACCTGGAGTGGGCGCAGACGCTGGGCCTGCACACCCTGGTCGGGGACGCGACCGACGAGGACGTGCTGCGCCGCGCGGGGATCGAGCGGGCGGCGTCGCTGGTCACGGTGATCAACAGTGACCCCAGCAACCTGTACGTGGTGCTGTCTGCCAAGGGCCTGAACCCGGGCGTGCGGGTGATCGCGCGGGCGAGTGACGAGTCGGCGGCCCGCAAGATGCGCCGCGCCGGGGCGGACGAGGTCGTGAATCCGTACCAGCTGAGCGGGAACCGCATCGCGGCGATGATGCTCGCGCCGCGCCTGAGCCGCCTGCTGAGCGGGGACGTGGTCAGCGAGCACTTCACGATCCGCGAGCTGAGCGTGCCACCCGCCCTGGTGGGCCGCACGGTGGCGGACCTGGGCCGCGAGACGGGCGCGCTGGTCGTGGCGATCTGGCGCGACGGGCAGCCGCTGCGCAGCCGCGCCGAGGACGTCCTGCGCGCCGGGGACGCCGTGCTGGTGGCGGGCGCGGCTGCCGAGGTGGAGGCGGTGGAGGCCGCCCCGGCGGGCGGAGTGCAGCCCGCATGACGTTTGCGGGGCAGCGCGCAGGTGTACGGTGCCCCGCATGACCCAGCCGACCCACTCGACCCAGCAGGCCACCGTGTCCACCGAGCTGTACTTCGACTTCCTGTGCCCCTACGCGTGGCGTGGCGTGGAACTCGCCGCCGTCCTGAAAGAGGGGGGCGAGGCCTTCACCCTGCGGCACTACTCGCTGGTCGAGGGCAACCACGCCGAGAACGCCAAGGAACTGACGTGGCGCGTGACCGAGCAGCCGCTGGACGAGGGCAGCGCGTACCAGCAGGGCAGCCTGCGGGCCTTCCTGGCGTCCCACGCGGCGGCCCTGCAGGGCGAGGCGGCGCACTGGGCGTTCACGCTGGCCCTCTTCCGCGCCCACCACGAACGCAAGGAACCCCTGACTGATGACACCATCCAGGCGGCGGCGCAGGAGGCTGGCCTGGACCTGAACGCCTTCACGCAGGCGCTGACCGAAGAGGCGACCCGCCGCGCCGAGCTGCGCGCTGAACTGGACGCCGCGCGCGAGGTCGGGGTGTTCGGCACGCCCACCTACGTCCTCCCGACCGGCGAGGCCGCCTACTACCGCTTCGAGACCCTCACCCGCGAGCCCGCCCAGGCGCGCGAGTGGTGGACGCTCTACCGCACCGTGCTGACCAGCGAGGCAGGGATCGGCACGATCAAACGCGCGAAGAACCGCCCGCCCCGCCGCGCCTGAGCGCCACGCCGTCCGGGGTGCGAGCAGCGGGGAACGGTGACCGGACGCCCAAGGGCCTCCCCACCCGGCGCGCGCGGCGGCGGCCTACGCTCGGGGCATGACCCTGGCCGTGCCGACCGCGCTGAGCGGCCCCTCGCCGATCCTCGACCTCGCGGGCGTGACGCTGGAGGTCAATCACCTGGGGCGCGCCGTGCGGTTCTACGGGCAGGTGCTGGGCCTGCCGCTGCATCACCTGGACGAGCCGCGGCGCGTCGCCCGGCTGGGCGTGAACGCCGCGCAGTCCCTGACGCTGTGGGAACCCGTGACGCGCCAGCCGAACGAGCCGTGGCTGGCCCCGCTGCGGGCGCGCGGCGCGGGTCACCTGCACCTCGCGTTTCAGGTCAGGCCCGAGGACCTGCCGCGCTGCCGCACCCTGCTCGGCACGCACGGCCTGCCCTGGCAGGAGATCGACCTGGGCACCCCGGACGACCCGGACCCCACGCTGTACTTCTTCGATCCGTTCGGGCACGGGCTGGAGCTGCGCGGCGTGAACCGCCACGACCCGCGCCAGCCGCTCTGCCCGGCGCCAGACCACCCGCTGACGCCCGACACGCACACCCTGCCGGTCATCGGCCTGCGCGAGGCGGCCCTGGCGTTCAGCGATTACGCCGCCATGAAGGCCCGGCTGCCGCGCGCGTACGGTTTCGCGTTCGCCAAGGAGCAGGAGGACCGGGATTTCGCGCAGTTCACGCTGGGCCCCTGGCCGGAACCCGACGGGAACGGCACCCCGCACCGCTGGCTGTACGCCTGGGACGCCCAGGTGGGCCTGGCCGACATGCTGGGCGGCGATCACGCGCTGCTGGAGTTCTACGCGGACGTGCCCGCCGTGGCGGCGCGCGTGCAGGCCGAGGGGCTGCCCTGCGTGGCGGACGCCGGGCGGCTCGCGGCGCGCGACCCGGACGGGCACGTGTTCGTGTTCCGCCCCGCGCCGGGCCGCTAGGTCAGCGGGTCAGGCCGCTGCGGCGGTCCATGTACGCCGCGTACGCCGGGTCGAAGCTGCGCAGCAGCACCGCCATCACGCCGTGCTCGTCGATCTGCACGCCCTGGAAGCGGAAGCCCGCGCGCAACTTCGGGAGGATGACGGCGGTGTTCGTCAGGTGATGGTGGCTGCGCACCAGATCGAAGCTCCCGGCACGCAGGGCGTCCAGTGCGACCGGCAGCAGGTGGGTGTACACCCCCTTGCCCCGGTGGGCGGGCAGCAGCGCGGTGTTCACCATGTACGCCGTGCGGTCGTCCCAGGCGCGCGACAGCTGCCACCCGGCCACCTGCCCGGCGTGCGCGATCAGCCAGGCCCAGCGGGGCGTGTCCGGCCGGGCCCGGCGCGCGGCGTGCGGCCACGCCCACGAGTCCGTCTCGTACGCGGCGGCCTCCAGCTGCCCGTAAACGGCGTGGAACGTCTGCGGCGTGACGCGGTGCAGACTGTACCCGCCGCCCAGATCCACGCCCGCCTCGGCGTCTGCCGGGAGGGGCAGGTCGGGCGCGTCGGCCAGGGTCGGCGCTGGCGTGTCCGGGAGGCCCAGCCGCCGCGCCGCCTCGCCTGATGGCGCGCGCAGGCCGCTGCGGACGTGCATCGCCTGCCCGTACGTCCCGTCCAGGCTGAGGGTCAGTGCGGCATTCACCCCGCCCTCGTAGGCGTTCAGGCCCTGCAGGTGGAATCCGGCGCGGAGCTTCGGGATGATCACGGCGTTGTTCGTCGCGCGGTGGTGGCTCTTGACCAGCGTGAACCCCGCCGCGCGGAAGGTCGCCAGCAGGTGCGGCAGCAGCCGCGAGTACACCCCGCGCCCCTGGCGCTCGGGCAGCAGGCCCGTGTCGGCCATGTACGCGGTCCGTTCGTCCAGCGCGTGCGCGTGGTGCCAGCCGATCAGGTCCGCGCCGTGGTACACGCCACAGTGCCACGAGTCGCCGGGTGGCGGGGCCGGGCGGACCGGCGGATCGAACGCGAACAGCGAATTCCCACCGAAGATCCGGTCCTCCAGCCGCGCACACGCCGCCCGGTACTCCTCCAGCGAGATCGGGCGGGCCGAGTACCCGCCGCCCAGGTCAAGGTCGGTCACGCCGTCACTCTGGCACGGGTATTCAGCGGGCGCGGCTCATGTACAGGTTGTACAGCGCGCCCTGCCAGTCCGCGTTTCCCTGGAGGGCGTAGTGGACGTCCTCCAGCGGCACCTGGCGGCCCTGGGCGTCCGCGAAGCGTTCGGCGTCCAGCGGACGCAGGCCCAGCGCCTGCCCGATCAGGGTCAGCAGGCGCGGCTCATCCAGCAGGGCACGGAAGCTCCCGAACGACACCTGCCGCCCGCTGCCCGGCGCGACACTGCCCCTATAGCGGGGTCGGGCCGCGCCGCAGGCCGGGCAGGGCCCCAGCAGGCCCAGCTGCTGCTCGTACACCAGCCAGCGGTGCCCGCACGCGGGGCACGCCACGGTGCAACTCGGCTGATCCCCGGGCAGCGGCCGGAACGGCACGCCTCAGGCGTCCTGCATCCAGGGCGTCCCGGCGGGCTGCTGCTGCGTGACGC
The DNA here is from genome assembly GCF_001507665.1 of Deinococcus actinosclerus. Lineage (NCBI taxonomy): Bacteria > Thermotogati > Deinococcota > Deinococci > Deinococcales > Deinococcaceae > Deinococcus > Deinococcus actinosclerus. The sequence goes on from NZ_CP013910.1 coordinate 57,636, forward strand.
AGTGGAAGCTGCCGCCACCCTCGATGATCGCGCGGCTGCTCAGGCCGATCACCTCGCGCCCGGGGAACAGGGGTGTCAGGACTTCCAGGGCGCGGGCGTCGTTCGGGTCGCCGTACTGCGGGACGACCACGAACCCGTTCCCGATGTAGAAGTTCGCGTACGTGGGCGGCAGGCGGCCCTCCGCGCCCTCCAAGTAGTTCGCGGGGAGGGGCAGCTCCACGATGTGGAAGGGCTGCCCGTCCTGGTCGGTCATGGCCCGCAGGTCCGCGAGGTTCTTCGCCATGACCGCGTGGTTGGGGTCCTCGGGGTTGGGCTCGACGCTGGTGACGATGGTCCGCTCGTCGGTGAAGCGGGTGATGGTGTCGATGTGCCCGTCGGTGTGGTCGTTCTCCAGCCCGCCGTCCAGCCACAGCAGTTTGCGCACGCCCAGCGTGTCGGCCAGCAGGAACGCGTAGCCTTCCTCGGTCAGGCCGGGGTTGCGGGTGTCGGTCAGGAAGCACGACCGCGTGGTCAGGCCCACGCCGCGGCCGTTCACCTCCAGCCCGCCGCCTTCGAGCACGAACGGCTGCGCCCAGCGGTGCGTGCCCAGCTGCCCGGCGACGTACTCAGGCACGCGGTCGTCGTTCGACCAGTTGAACTTCCCGCCCCAGGAGTTGAACTTCCAGTCCACCAGCGCCAGGTCCCCGTTCCCGTCCGCCTGGGCCCGCTTCACGAAGATGGGGCCGTTATCGCGCATCCACACGTCGTCCAGCGGCACGTCGTGGAAGGTCACGTCCGCGCCGCCCAGCCGCGCGCGGGCGTCGGCGCTGCTCTCCTCGTCCCGCACGAGCAGCTGCACCGGCTCGAAGCGGGCGATGGTGCGTACCAGCTCGGCGAACTCGGCGCGCACGCCCTCCAGGTGCCCGAACCACAGGTCGTCGTCGGCGGGCCAGCTCATCCAGGTGGCGGCGTGCTCGGCCCACTCGGCGGGCATGGCGAAGCCCAGGTCACGGGGCAGGTCGGCGGGGGTCACGTCAGACATGGGGGTCATTAAAACAGACCCGGCCTCCCTGAAACGGAAGGCCGGGAACACCGGATGTGGTGCGGCTCAGCCGTTCAGTGCGGCCTGGAGGGCGGCGTTCAGCGTGGTCGGGTCGGCCTTGCCGCCGGTGGCGCGCATGACCTGCCCGGTGAAGAAGCCCAGCAGCGCGGTGCGGCCGCCCCGGTAGGCGTCCACCTTGTCGGCGTTGTCGGCCATGACCTGCGCGATGGCGGCGTTCAGGGCGTCCTCGCTGAGGCCCCCGGCGAGGTTCTCGCGCTCGATGATCGCGGCGGGCGCCTCGCCGGTCTGCGCGGCGCGGGCGAGGACCTCGCGGGCGACGCGGGTGGTGACCTTCTTGTCACTCAGCAGCGCGGCCAGCGGGGCGAGGTCGGCGGCCGCCACGCGGACTGCCCCGGCGCGCAGGCCCGGTGCGAGGTCGTTCGCGGCCCAGCTGGCGACCTGCGCGAACGTCCCGTCCGGGGTGGCGCCGCCCAGGAAGGCCAGCAGCGCGGCGTCCCGGGCAAGGGTGCGGGCCTCGGCGTCCGGGACGCCCAGGGTGGTCAGGCGGGTCACCTCGGCCTCCTGTTCGGGGCTCAGGGCGGCGGGCGCGGCCTTCTCGGTCGGCTCGGTCTTCGGGGCCTGCGCCTTGGCGGGCCTGGGGGCCTTGGCGGGCGCCTCGGCCTTCTGCGCAGCTTTCGCCCAGGCGTCCTTCAGGGTGATGATCCGCCCGAACACCAGGGCGTCCTCGCGGCTGTCCACCGGGTCGCGCCAGAAGTAGCCCTGCCGCTCGAACTGGTAGCGGGTGCCTGCGGGGTCGCGCGTGACGCTGGGTTCCACCAGTCCGCGCGTGACGCGCAGGCTGGTGGGGTTCAGGAACGCCATGAAGCCCGCGTCGAGGGGTTTGGTCTCGTCCTCGTGCCCGATCTCCTCGGGGTCGAAGTCGGGGGCGATGGGCTCGGCCTGCGCGTCCTCGGGGTTGGCCGCCTCGGGGTTGGGCACGCGGAACAGGCGGTCGTACAGGCGGAACTCGGCGGGCACGCCCTGCTCGGCGCTGACCCAGTGGATCACGCCGCCCGCCCTGGCGTCCTCGCCCAGCAGCGTGGCGTACACGCGCGTCACCTGCCCGCTGTCATCCACGTCGAAGCGGTCGGCGCGGATGATGCCCGCCCCGCGCAGGCGCACCGTACCGCCCAGCGTCAGGCGCTTGAAGCCCCTGGGCGGCTCGGGGTTGAAGTCGTCGCGTTCGATGACGAGTTCGCGGGTCAGCGGCACGTCGCGCACCGCGACCTCGGGGGCCACGCGCTCCCCGTCCGGCAGGGCGACCAGTCCGTCGGGCGAGTCGCGCACCACGTCGAACGGCCAGTAGGGGAGACTCAGCGTCTGCGCCTCGGTCAGGTTCTCCAGGGTGACGGGTAGCGGGTCCAGCACCGCCATCACGCGCGGCGCGCGGTGGTTCAGGTCGCTGCGCACCGCGTTCTCGTACACGCTGAGGTCCACGGTGCGGTTCGTGCGGCTCACGCCGATCTGCGCCGCGAAGGCCCGCACGGCCTCCGGCGTGACGCCCAGGCGACGCTGCGCGCGCAGCGTGGGCATGCGCGGGTCGTCCCAGCCGTTCACCGCCCCGGCCTCCACCAGCCGGCGCAGCTTGCGCTTGCTGGTGATCGTGTACTCCAGGCCGCGCCGCCCGAACTCGTACTGGTGCGGACGCGGGCTGAAGCCCAGTTTTTCCATCAGCCAGTCGTAGATGGCGCGGTTGTCCACGAACTCCAGGCTGCACATCGAGTGCGTCACGCCCTCCAGCGCGTCCTGGATGGGGTGCTGGAAGTCGTACATGGGGTAGATGCACCACGCGTCCCCCGCGCGGTAGTGGTGGCCGCGCAGGATGCGGTACAGCACCGGGTCGCGCAGCTTCATGTTCGGGCTGCCCAGGTCGATCTTCGCGCGCAGCACGTGCGCGCCGTCCGCGAACTCACCGGCGCGCATGCGCCGCAGCAGGTCCAGGTTCTCCTCGGGCGTGCGGTCCCGGTAGGGGCTGGGCGTGCCGGGCGTGCGGGCGTCGCCGCGCAGGCGGGCCATCTCGTCCCCGGTCACGGAATCCACGTACGCGTCGCCCTGCTTTACTAGCTGCTCGGCGTACGCGTAGTACTGCTCGAAGTGGTCGCTGGCGTAGTACAGGTGCTCGCCCCAGTCCCAGCCCAGCCAGCGCAGGTCGTCCGCGATGGCGTCGGCGTACTCCTGCGTGGCGAGGTCCGGGTTGGTGTCGTCCATGCGCAGGTGGTAGCGCCCGCCGTACTGCGCGGCCGTCTGGAAATCCAGGAACGACGCGAAGATGTGCCCCAGGTGCGCGTACCCGCTGGGCTCGGGCGGGAAGCGCGTCACGACCTGCGGGTACCTGCCGCTTCTCAGGTCGCGTTCGATGATCTCGGTGATGAAGTTCGGGGCCACGCGCGGCGCGCGGTCGCCGGCGGCGGGAGGGGTGGAGTCGGGGGCCGTCATGCCGCCCAGCATAGCGGGGGTAGGGACGGGGGCGCCCGAGCCCGACAACAGTTCACGCCCCCGGAGACACGGTTCCGGGGGCGTGGGCAGATCCGGGCCTACAGCGTGACGTGGTACGTGACGACGGCGGGCACTAGAAAGAGCGCGCCCATGATGAACGACAGCGCCAGGTTGTGCTCCTCGCGCATCTCGCGCCGGATGTAGCGCAGCACGCCCTCACCCTGGCGGCGGGCCAGCGTGCCGAACACCGCCAGGACGCCCAGCGTGAACAGCAGCAGCGTCACGATGACCGCCACCGCCAGCCACGTGAACGCCTCGGTCCAGGTGCCGCCGTCGGGGACGGGACTGGCGATGGTGCGGCTCAGGAGCAGGCTGAAGCCCAGCGACACCCAGAAGAACACCGCGCCGATCGCGGCTGTCTGGTGCTCCTCGATCTCGGTGATCAGTTCCCGCACCCGCACGCCCAGCACCGCGCGGATGAACAGCAGGCTGATCAGCAGCGTCGGCAGCCACACGGCGAGGTTCCAGCCCAGCTCGGTCACCAGGGTCGTCAGCAGGTCGGTGGGGGTCATGACCTCCAGTTATACAGGGAGCGCCCCCACAGGCCGGGTCGGAATGTCGCGCTGGCTCGCAGTGCCCCGCGCGCCGCCCCGGTACCCTGCGCGGCATGACCCCACCCACGTTCACGCTGCGGCACGTGACCGACCCCAGCGACCCGGCCATCGCCGCGTTCGGCCGCGTGCAGGAGGCCAGCTACTACGCGCCGGACATGCTGATTCCCCCGGAGGTCTTCGGGCACCTCATCACCCGCCGCACCCCGGAGCGGGAGGACCGCCTGCTCGTCGCGCAGACCCCGGAAGGCGAGGTGATGGGCGGCACCCTGTACGCCCTGCTGCCCCTGCCCGGCGGGCTGCGCGGGGCGGGCTTCAACTCGTTCATGGCTGTCAGCCGCGCCGCGCGCGGCCTGGGCGTGGGCCGCGCCCTGCACGGCGAGACCCTGCGCGTCATCCGCGAGGCGGGGCTGGCGGGCATGTTCGCCGACAGCGTCCACCCCGACCGCCAGAGTGGGGCGGACCGCGCTGCCGAGGCCGCGACCGGCATGGATCCTGCTGGGCGGCGCGCCGCGCTGCACGCCCTGGGCCTGCGCACCGTGGACCTTCCCTACTGGCAGCCGGTGGGCGGCCCGGACGGCGGTCCCCTCACCGACCTGGACCTGCTGTTCCAGCCCGCCCGTCCCGCCCGGACTGTGCCGCTGGCCCTCGTGACCGGCATCCTCCGCGCCTACTGGAGCGGCTGGCTGGGCGAGGAGCGCGCCCGCGCCGAAGCGCAGGCCCTCGCCGACCGCGCCGGACCCACAGAAGACGTGCGGCTCCTCCCCGGCACGAGCACGGCCACATGGTGGAGTGAAGGTCAGGAGGTCTGAAGGTCGCAGAGGCTGAGGGTGGATGCCGGTCCCTGAGGCCCTGCGACGTTCAGACCCTCAGACGTTCTACGGCTTCAGTCCGTCCAGCACGCGCCTGGCCTGTGCCTGGATGTCACGGTCCAGGGGGGTGCGGGCGTCCAGCGTGACGGCGCGGGTCAGGGTGGCGCGGGCCTGCGGATCGTGGATGAGACTCAGGGCGATGCCCGCGTGGACCTGCACGAACAGAGTGTCGGGGGCGCGGCGGGCGGCGGCGGTGGCCAGGGTCCGGGCGCGCTCCTGGTTGCCGCCGCTGAAGATCCCGGCTTTGGCCCAGGCGCCGGCGTGCCATTCGGCCAGCACCGCCTGGATGTCGGCGCGGTCCGGCGCGAGGTTCAGGGCGCGGTCCAGGGCGGCGCGGGCCTGCTGCGCGGTGTTCAGCGCGCCCAGGGTGTATCCGGCAGCGCGGGCCTGGAGGCCCAGGGCGCTGCCGAGGGCGAGCTGCGCGTCGGGGTCGCCGGGGCGGGCGGCGGTGGCCTGCCGGGCGGCCTGCGCGGCGCGGGCCGCCCAGTCGCGGCCCCCGGCGCGGTACTCGGTCATGGCAGCGGCGGCGCGGCTGGCGGTCACGGCGTCCCCGCCCGCCTGGGCGCGGGCGTACACCTGCGCGTAGTCGCCGCCGTCCAGCGGGTCCGGGGCAGGCTGGGCGTGGGCGGCGCCCAGCTGAAGGGGGCCCAGCAGGAGCAGGAGGGTAGTGGGGAACAGGGGGCCGCGCTTCACGGGTCCCAGGCTAGCGGCTGGGCGTGAAGCGCGGCTGATGAGGAACCCGGATGGAGCGGTCAGCAGCGTCCGGTCTCTCAGGCGGCGGGCTGCTCGGTGGGGGTGGCCTCGGCGTCGGGGGCGCGGCGGGTGCGGCTGGGGCGCTCGCCGGTGTCGACGGGGGCCGTGATGCGGGTCAGGGTGGCGTCGAAGGCGCGCAGGGCGTCGCTGCTTTCGAGTTCGGTGACGGCGCGGGCATTCAGCGCGGCGAGTTCCTCGCGGGTGACGGCGTACTCGGGCGCCTCGTGGCCCTTGAGGCTGTGCAGGACGCGGTAGGCGGTGGGCGCCTGGATGGTGGCGCCCTTGCTGGTGGTGATGACGGGGTCGGTGTGCATGTCGGCGCCGATCAGGGTGATGCTCTCGGGGCTGATGAGGGTGACGCGGTCGCCGCGTTCTTCCATGTGCGCGGCGAGTTGCAGCAGGCCGCGCAGGTCGAGCATCTGGTGGAAGAGGTCGAGGTGGGCCAGCATGGCTCCGGCTTTTTTCAGGGTGTCCATAGTTCGCATTATTCTGTTAAAAGCAGAATTGTCAAGTGATATTACGACAATATGAAGGTCGGGGTTAGCGCGCCCCGACCTCCTCTGCTTCGCTGCTCAGTTGCTCAACTTGCTTCGGCCCACCAGGGTGAGCTTCACCTCCAGCGGCTTACCGTCCCGCAGCACGCTCAGGGTCACGGTGTCGCCCGGCTGGTAGGCGCGCACCGCGTACTGGAACTCCGCGAAATTCACGATCCGCTTGCCGTTCACGGCCGTCACGATGTCCCCGGAGACCCGCTGCGAATCGCCGTTCAGCACCAGCGGTTTCAGCCCGGCCTGCGCCGCCGGACTGCCGCGCGACACGCTCGTGAAGAACGCCCCGGGGGTCTCGCCCAGTTTCAGCAGTTTCGTCAGTTCCTGAAAGCCCGCGCTGGGCAGGTAGAACAGGCCCGAGAACACGCCGTCCAGCCCGATGCCGATCACGGGCGCGTCGCGCTTCTCGCCGCGTTTCAGGGCGGCCACGCGCGCATCGGTGGTCGTCACGGGCACCGCGTACGAACGCGGCTGGTTGCCCGGCGTCATGCGGATGTAGCTCACGATGCCGGTCACCTCACCTTTGACGTTCACGACCGGGCCGCCACTGTCGCCCGGGATCAGCGGGGCGTTCATCTCCAGCGTGCCGGGCGGGAAGTCCGCGCGGCCCGGGTCGCTGTCCAGGCCCAGCAGCCGCCCGGTCTTGGGCGTCAGGAACGCCCCGCCGCCGTTGCCGATCGCCAGCGCGGTCTCGCCCACGGCGGGGCGCGCGGCGGCCAGCGGCAGGAACGGCGTTCCCCTGGGCACGTTCACGCGCAGCAGGGCGAGGTCGTCCTGGTCGTTGTACCCGATCACCTGCGCCGGGTAGCGGGTCTTGTTCAGCAGCTGCACGCTCAGGTCCGGTGCGCCCCGGATGACGTGGTACGCGGTGAGGATCAGGCCGTCCGCGCTGATCAGCACGCCGGAGCCCAGGCCGTCCGGGTCGTCGCACTGGGTGGCGCGGCACTGCTCCACGCGCACGGTGGCGGGGCGCACCCGGCTGACCAGCGCCTGGAGCGCGGCCTGCTCGGCGGCGCTCAGGGGCGCGGCGCTCCTGACCCGGCGCTCCTGCGGGGTGGCGGGCGTCGTCGTGGGCGTCGCGGTGGGCGCTGGTGTCGTCTGGGCCTCCGCCGGAGACGCCGCGAGCAGCGCGGTGAGCAGCGGGGCCAACAGGGCAGGGCGGGCGAGGACGCCCGGCGCGCGCTTGAGGTTCATGGGCCATTCTGCGCGCGGGGCCTGTGGGGCGGCTGTGGCGCAACTCTCCATTTGAACATCCGGCCAGTTCGGGCGTTACAGTCCGGGCATGACCGACCCCGGCCCCCCCCGCGTGTTCGTGTACGGCACCCTGCTCCCCGGCGAACGCAACGCGCATGTCGCCGCGCGGGGCTTCACGGCGCGGCCCGCCACGATGCGCGGCTTCACCCTGCATCACCTGCATCCCGAGGGCTACCCGGCCCTGCGCCCCGGCCCGGCGGACGCGGCGGTGCGCGGCGCGGTCCTGACCTACGACCCCCAGGCGTGGGAGGCGGCCCTGCCCGGCCTGGACCACCTGGAGGGCCTGCACGACACGCCGCCCCTGTACACCCGCCGGCTCGCGTCCCTGCAGGTGGATGGGGGAGAGGCCCTCACCGCCTGGGTCTACGTGTATGCCCGCGCGGACCGCCTGCGGGCGCCGGGCGCGAGCGTGGTGCCCACCGGCGACTGGCGGGACGTGCCGGACCGCGACCAGCCCGGTGAGGACGGCCGGTAACATAGAAAGAACACCGCCGCCCATCCTTGCGGGGGGCGGCGGTCTGCGGAGCGCGCGTCTTAGCGGACGATGCGCTGGCCGCGGCGGATCTTCAGCTGGTCCGTCAGGGCGATGTACTCGTCGTAGCTGGTGCGCTCGAGGTACTTCAGCAGGCGGCGGCGCTGACCGTTCAGGAGCTGCAGGCCGCGCTGGCCGTGCTTGTCCTTCTTGTTGGCAGTCAGGTGGGTCGACAGGTTGTTGATGCGCTCGGTCAGGAGGGCGATCTGGACGGCGGTGCTGCCGGTGTCGGTGCCGTGCTTGGCGTGGGTCTCGATAGTCTGCTTCTTGTCGATCATGGTGATACCTCTCTTGTTGTGGTGTCCCGTGCGTGTCAGCCAGGAAAAAACCGGCTTGTACCGGGGCCTGACCGCGTTACGACGGCAAACGAGAGCATAGCACGTCCGCACGCAGGCGCAAGCGTGCGTCTTGACACGCGCGCACTTCACCCCTAGTATTGCTTTCGCCTCTCACCCAATGCTCGGGTGGCGGAATTGGTAGACGCGCACGTTTGAGGGGCGTGTAGCTTAGCTGTGTGGGTTCAAGTCCCATCCCGAGCACCAGACAGCGCCGGATCTTCGGATCCCGGCGCTTCTTCTTGTCTGGACTGCTCTTCTGTGCTGGACTGCCGCGCCCGCCGCGTGCAGGGCTGCACAGCCCGGGCGGGCGTGTGCTATGGTCTGGGACGCATTGCTGGCGCAGCGCAGCGTGAACGCTCGAACCTGGTCAGGGCCGGAAGGCAGCAGCCATAAGGGATGATTCGCGGGTGCCGTTGCTTCCCGGCAATGCTTTTTTCATGCCGACCAACAGGGGCGGCCCCGGACCTCGCGTCGGGGCCGCCCCTGCGTTTCGGGGGTTCGCGCTTCAGCGGGTCAGGCGGTCCAGTTCGCTCTGCGCGCCGCTCAGGCGGGCCTGCCGCACCTCCCGCTCGGCCCGGACGTGGGCCGTGGGGGTGCAGATCTCCCCGCGGTCCTGCCAGACATGCGCGCCCGTCCAGATGAACACGTCGCCGGGCAGTTGCCGGTGGGTGGGCAGGGCCGGATTCAGCAGCGGATGCACAGAGGTCAGCGTCATGTGCCCAGCGTGCCGCGCGCCGGTCAGGCCAGCGTCCCCGGAGGGTCAGCCCCGCGTCACGCCCAGGCGCCGGGGCGCCCGGTCAGCGGGTCTTGGGCTGCAGGACCAGCGCCTGGGTCTCCTTCACGACGGCCAGCTCGCGCAGCCGCTCGCCGTCCAGATCCCCGGCCTTCACCAGGGCGTCGGCCCGCCTGCGGTCGATGGTGGCGACCTCCAGCGCGGCGGCGTCCCCGAACACCTCCCGGAAGCGCTCCAGCGGGTACTCCACCCGCCGCGAGGCCTTCAGGGTCGCGCGGTACAGGTCCGTCTCGGCGTGTTCGCCCTCCAGCAGCGCCGCCTTGATCTGGGCGCCCAGCTCGTCGCGCTCGGCTTCCAGGCCCAGGATCGTGTCGCGCAGGGTCGCGTAACGCTCGAGCAGGTCAGTCAGCGTGTCCATCCGCGCAGCATACCGGGGGTCCTGCCCGGCCCGACGTGACTGGACGGGGTTCAGCGGCCGCGCCGGGCCGGGGCGTAGCATGCCGCGCATGGACGACGCCGCCCCGCCGATCGCTGCAGACCTCGAGCGCCGCATCCTGGACGCCATCCGCCGTGGGGCCAGCATGGCCGACATTGCCGACATCAAGCAGTCGGACGTCGCCACGCCCGAGGCGGCCATCCAGGCCCTCAAGGACGGGAACGCCCGCTTCTTCGGCGGGCAGGCGACCCGCCCCGAGATGAGCGCCAACGAACGCCGCGCGCAGATCATGGGGCAGACGCCCTACGCCGCGATCCTCGCGTGCAGTGACAGCCGCGTGCCGGTCGAACTGGTGTTCGATCAGGGCCTGGGTCAGCTGTTCGTGGTGCGCGTCGCCGGGAACGTGGTCGGCGAGGCCGGGCTGGGCACCCTGGAGTACGCCATCCGCCACCTGGACGTGCATCTGGTGGTCGTGATGGGCCACGAGGCCTGCGGGGCGGTCGCGGCGGCCCTGCTGCCGGAAGCCCAGGTGCAGGAGGAACCCCATCACCTCCAGAACCTGATCCGCCGCATCCAGCCCAGCCTGCAGGACATGCCGACCATCCGCGACAAGAAGGCCCGCATGCGCGAGGCGGTGCTGAACAACGTCCGCTATCAGGTGAGCCTACTGCGCGACGAGCCGGTCATCCGCGAGGCGGAGGCCGCCGGGAAGATCCGCGTGATCGGCGCGTACTACGAGATCGGCAGCGGCGCCGTGGATTTCCTGGTGGACGAGGACGACCTGCGGCCCTGACCGGGTGCCGATGGCGGAAAGCAGATGGCAGATGGCCGGGGCTGGTGAGCCATCTGCCATCTGCCATGAGCCTTCTGCGTTCAGATGACGAATTCGCCCGCACGCATCACGGGTTCACGCTGACCGTCCTGCGTGATGCCGTCCACGTCGATGCGGTCACTGCCGATCATCCAGTCCACGTGCGTGAGGCTGTCGTTGCCGCCCTTGGCGTTGAAGTCCTCCAGGCTCATGTCCACGCCGCCTTTCACGTTGAAGCGGTACGCGCTGCCGATCGCGATGTGCGAGGCGGCGTTCTCGTCGTACAGGGTGTTGAAGAAGAACAGGCCCGAGCGGCTGATGGGGCTGGAGTGCGGCACCAGGGCCACCTCGCCCAGGCGGTGGCTGCCCTCGTCCGTCTCGATCATCTTCAGCAGCGCGCCCTCGCCCTTCTCGGCGCTCGCCCCGCTGATCCGGCCGTCCTTGAACTCGATGCGGATGCCGTCGATCAGCGTGCCGTTGTACGACAGCGGCTTGGTGCTGACCACCGTGCCGTTCACCCGCTCGCGGTGCGGGGCGGTCCAGACCTCCTCGGTGGGGATGTTCGCCGTGAACGTGATCCCGCCGGGCGTGTCGGCCGCGCCGCCGCCCCACACGTGATCGTCCGCGAGGCCCACCGTCAGGTCCGTCCCGCCGCCCTGGAAGTGCAGCGCGGCGTACTGCTTGCCGGTCAGCAGGTCGCGGCGGCGCTTCAGGTCACCCAGATGCGCCTCCCAGCGCTCCACCGCGTCCGCCTGATCGGCGCGGGTCGCGGCGAAGATCGCGTCCCACTGCTGCGCGACGGCCTGCTCGGCGCTCGCGTCGGGGAACATCAGCTGCGCCCAGCCGCTCACGGGCGCGCTGATCAGGTTCCAGTTCAGGCGGTTGGTCATGACCTGCGCGGTGTACGGGCGGCGGTACGCGGCCACGGTCCGCTGATGGGTCGCCACGCGCTCGGGGTCCACGCCGCCCAGCAGGTTCGGGTTCGTCGCGCGGATGGCGATCACCGCGCCGCCGGCCTCGGCCGTCTCAATCTCGGCGTCCACGCGCCAGCGGCTGATCTGCTCGAACGTCCCGTCCGGCGCCAGCTCGAAGCGCGCCAGCTGCACGTCGTCATCATCCCAGCGCACGTCCACGAAGCTCGCGCCGGCCGCGTACGCCTCGCGCACCACCAGCCGCGCCAGCTGGGCGGTTTCCACCGGGGCCTGCACCAGCACGCGCTGGCCGGGCTTCACGCCCAGGCCCACCCGCACCGCCAGACGCGCGTAGTTGCGCAGCTTCTCGTCAAAAGACAGGGTCATGTCCGGCAGGATAGCCACGCAGCCCCGGCATATACAAAGTCCGTCCCGCCAACCCGGCACGCCCTTGACGGAATCCGGAAGGCCCCCTATAGTTTTGGGGCTGGATGTCGAGGCGTAGCGCAGCCTGGTAGCGCACTACCTTGGGGTGGTAGGGGTCGTGAGTTCAAATCTCGCCGCCTCGACCAGCACAAGAACCGGAGTGAGAGATCGCTCCGGTTCTTCTTTTGTGTGCGGATGTTCCGCATCGACTGATGTCCGGTATGGAAGCGCCGCCCCATGAGATCAGGGGCGGCGCCTGCCGGTGGCGAGGTCGTTACCCCCGCTCAATGAGGGTCCCGGCCGCGTCGATGGGGAAGTCCAGCACGCGCCCCTCCAGGCCGTTGCGCTTCATCACGCCGTGCAGGTAGGTGTGCAGGGGCGCGGTGGGCTCACGGGTGTCGTGGAAGCACAGCACGGTGGGCCCGGCGCCGCTCAGGGCCGCACCGAGTGCGCCGTGCTTCCAGGCTTCCTCCAGGATGTCGCTCAGGCCGGGGACCAGGGGGGCGCGCCAGATCTGGTGGATGTAGTCCTGCATGGCGTGGCGCAGCAGGTCCAGGCGGCCCTGCGCGAGCGCGGCGGCCAGCAGCGCCGCGTGCGAGAGGGCGTGCACGGCGTCGGCGCGGCTGTACTCCTTGGGCAGCACGGCGCGGGCCTTGCTGGTGCTCAGCTCGAAGTCCGGGATCAGCACGGTCACGCCCAGGTGGGCGGGTGGGTCCAGGCGCACGTAGTGGGTGCCCAGTTTGTCCAGCGTGGCGACGACGATCCCGCCGAACAGGGCCGGGGCGACGTTGTCCGGGTGGCCTTCCTCGCGCGCGGCGACGTCCAGCACCGCCAGGTCGTCCAGGGGGCGGCCCAGCAGCTCGTTGCCGGCGACGATCCCGGCGACCAGCGCGGCGGCGCTGCTGCCCAGTCCGCGGGCCAGGGGCACCTCGGTCTCGATCTCGATGCGGGCGGGGGGCAGGGGGCGGCCGGCCCGCCGGGCGGCCAGGCCCATGGCGCGGTACACGTAGTTGCTCTCGTCGGCGGGCGTGCCCTCCAGTTCGGCGCCCAGCGGCACCACTTCCGTGGTGGCCTGCGGGGTGACGCGCAGGGTGGTGTAGAGCGGCACGCTCAGGCCCAGGCTGTCGAACCCGGGCCCGAGGTTCGCGCTGCTGGCTGGGGCACGCACCGTGAACGGCGTGAGGTGGGATGGGGGTGGGTTTCCGGGCATGTCGTGGAGGCCTCCGTGTGCCCGCCATGCTAGCGGGCAGGCTGGGGTGGGGGGCGCGCCGCGGTAAGACAATTCCATAGCGTAGCGCCGTAACTGTCTTTCGGGTCAGGTCAGATATGAGCGTCAGCCAGGGTGTCTGGGCCTGCTTTCCTTAGGGCAGGTTTGCGGGACATCCATCCCGTCTTCAACCGCCCTTGAGAAAGTACGGGTCTCCACAATTGGGGGTTTTGGCGGGTCGCATGCTGCGTTCACAACGAACGGTTCACAGCGAACGCAGGAATCGTTGAATCCCATCGCAAGTAACTAAAGAACGGAGGTAGGAATCATGGGTTGGATCATTACTATTCTGGTTGGTGCGCTGTGCGGCTGGCTCGCGAGCCTCATCATGAAAACGGACGCTCAGCAGGGCGCGATCGCGAACATCCTGATCGGTATCGTGGGCAGCCTGCTTGCCCAGGCCATCTTCGGCAGCTGGCTGAACATCGGCGGCGACGTGGCGGGCAACGGCTTCAGCTTCTGGAGCATCGTGTGGGGTGTGATCGGCAGCGTGGTCCTGATCGCGATCCTGAAAGCCCTGCGCGTTCTGCGCTAAACTCGGTCCCGAACCCCCAATCACCGGACAGGCCTCGTGCCCGTCCGGTTTCTGCTGCCGGGTGCCAGCGAGCTTCAGGCAGAGAGGTCGGCGGGCGAGGCAGGTGGCTGCCCCGGGGTGTGTATGGCCGGCCCTGCATGCGGGAGACCGGATGACCGGTGCCCTTTGCCTGCTGCCCTCCCCGTGTGCTACATTCGGACGGCTTGTCTGATTTGGATCGGCGCGGCACGGCACCCAGAACGGGTACCCCCCCGACCCAGAAGGAAAAATCAGGCTCAAGAAGGAGAGTCATCATGGCGAAAGTGTGCGAAGTATGCGGTAAGGGGCCGATCGTGGTGAACTCGGTCGTCCGCCGCGGTAAGGCCCGCGCTGCGGGCGGCGTGGGTCGCAAGGTCACGGGCGTCACCAAGCGTGTTCAGAAGCCCAACCTGCAGCCCCTGACCGTGACGCGCGGTGGCGTGAGCCTCCGCCTGCGTGTGTGCAGCAAGTGCCGTAAGGCCGTCGCCTGATCCCTGATCAGGAATCGCTGTCGCCCCCTGCCCCCGTGGCTGGGGGCGACACGCTTTGACAGGCGCCATAAAGCACAACCGCTGCCCGAGGTGAGGGGCAGCGGTCAGCCTTGCACCGGACTCAGATGCGGGGTTTGCGGCGGTCACCCAGGAAACTCGCGACGATCAGCAGGATGGTGCCCAGCACCACGCATGAGTCGGCGATGTTGAAGATCGGGAAGTTGCCGGCGTTCAGGGCCTGCGTGACGCTGCTCAGCACGGGTGAGTGGATCATGTCGGTGACCTTGCCCTGGCGCAGGCCGTCGATGGCGTTGCCGATGGCGCCAGCGGCGATCATGCTCAGCGTGACGCTCAGCAGGCGGGGCTGGGGACGGATGAAGAGATACACCAGGATGCCCAGGCCGATCAGCAGCCGGCCCAGCGCGAGGGGCGCGGCGCTGCCACTGAACATGCTCCACGCGGCGCCGGTGTTGAAGGTCAACACCCAGTCGATCAGTCCAGGGATGAACGGCTGCGCGGGCGCGTTCTCCTGCAGGTTCGCGAGCGCCCAGGCTTTCAGGGCCTGATCGGCGACGATCAGCAGCGCGGCAAGGACGAGGGGCAGCCACGCGGGCGCGCGGCGCGGGTGATCGATCAGGGTGGGCACGACGCGCAGTATATGAAGGCGTCCGGGACGGCGCGAGATCAGTGGCCTTCACGGATGTCCGGCGGGCAGGCCCTCTATCTATAGGAGTGGGCCACGCCTTCCGGTTGCGCGCGGCGGAAAGGGGCACAATCAGGGGTATGGCGAACGTCGAATCCTTCGATCTGGA
>NZ_CP013910.1:77500-122500 GCF_001507665.1 Deinococcus actinosclerus
CGCGCAGGCCGGCATGCTCCTTGCTCAGTTCGGTGCCGGTGTGCTGGCGGATCAGGAAGATCAGGCCCGCCACGCCGCTGTCCTTCGTCAGGGACAGGTCAAGCGGGCGGCCCAGCAGGGCGGGCACGTTGAACGGCGCGTACATCGGCCAGAACTTGTTCAGTCCGTCCGCGTGGATGCCCGCGCGGGTGCGGTGCGCGTCCCGCCCGAACAGCGGGTACTTGGCCGGGACGCCCTGCCCCAGCGTCTCGTACAGGTCGTTCAGGTCGTTCAGCACCGTGAAGTCCGCGTCGCCCGTCAGGCCCAGCCCGCTCAGGTGCAGCAGTACACCCTCCAGCGGGGCGTTCCCGGTGCGTTCCCCCTTGCCGAGCAGCGTGCCGTTGATCGCCGCGCATCCGGCCAGGACCGCCGCGAGGCTGTTCGCCACGACGAGATGCGTGTCGTTGTGCGGGTGGAACTCCAGCGATTCGGCGCTGAGCCCGGCGGCGCGCAGTTCGCGGATCATGCGCGGCACGCTGCGGGGCCACGCCGCTCCCTCCAGCGGGAGGCCGACACCCATGGTGTCGCACACGCGGAACTTCGGCGCCTGCGAGGCGGGGAAGGGCGCGGCGAGGGTCTGCACGGCCTCCACGAACGGGAGGATGAACTCGCGCGGCGCGCGGGTAGCGTCCTCCAGGTGGAGCCTCGGGCGCAGGCCCGCGTCCAGCACAGCCTGCACGGCGTCCAGGTACGTGCGGGCCGCCTGGGCGCGGCCGCCCGGCGTGAACTTGTGGAAGGTGTGGTAATCGCTGGCACTGGCGAGCATGCCGGTCTCGCGCACGCCCAGTCCGGCGACCAGATCGGCGTCCCGGCGGGTGGCGCGGATCCAGGTGGTGGGCTCGACCGGGTGCCCGCCGCGCCAGCGTTCCAGGGCGCCCTCCAGCATGGCGCGGTCGGCGGGGCGGTACACGAAAAACTCCGCCTGCCGCAGCGCGCCGCTGCCGCCCGTGAAGCGGCCCATCAGGTCATAGATCCGCAGACCATCTGCGGTGGTCAGGGGCAGGCCGCCCTGCTGCCCGTCGCGGTGTGTGGTTTCGGTCGTCCACGCCTGGGCAGGCAGAGAAGCAGGCTGCTCGCCGCCTTCCCACATCACCCGCGGGAACGCGTCCGCCGGGAACGCGGCGGGGAAGAGGTCGGGCGTCGGCACGTCACGCACAGCGGGGGCGTCCTGGGTCATGGCTGCACGCTAGTCCCGCGCCGTCAATGTCGTCAATCTTGATTCTGGAATCAATGTTAGGCTGAATGGGATGACGGCTTCCCTGACGACCGCGCAGGCCTGCGAGCAGCTGGGCGTGAAACCCGCCACGCTGTACGCCTACGTGTCCCGCGGCCTGATCCGCAGCGTCCCCGGTCCCTCCGGCACCCGGCAGCGCCGCTACGACGCGGGCGACGTGCAGGCCCTCGCCGGGCGGCAGGTCACCCGCCGTGACCCGCAGGCCGGGGTGCAGGCCGCCGTGCAGGGCAGCCTCGACGGCCTGCGCGCCGGGGGCGTGACGCCGATCCTCGACAGCGCCCTGACCCGCATCGGGGACGGCACGCTGGCCTACCGGGGTGTGGACACGCTGAGCCTTGCCGACACGGCCACCGTCGAGGAGGTCGCCGCGCTGCTGTGGACCGGCGACCCCGGCACGCGGCCTGCGCTGCCGCTGCGCGCCCGATTGAACCTCAGCCGCCACCCGCGCGCCGACATGCCGCTGGAAGCGCTGGGGTACGCGCTGACGTACGCGGGCGCGCACGACCCGGACGCTCTCGACACCCGCCCCGAGAGCGGCCCCCGGCAGGCCGCGCGCATCCTGACGCTGCTCCACGCCACCGCCGAACGGCACGCCGGACTGCCCCCCGCCCCGGACCTGCCGCTGCACGCCCGGCTGGCCCGCACCTGGGGCCGCCCGGACAGCGCCGACCTGCTGCGCCGCGCGCTGATCCTGCTCGCCGACCACGAACTGAACGTCAGCGCCTTCACCGCCCGCGTCACGGCCAGCGGCGGCGCGAGCCTCGCGCACTGCACCCTGGCGGCGCTGAGTGCCCTCCAGGGCCCCCGGCACGGGCTGGGCGCGCTGCACGCCCACGACCTCCTGCGCGCGGCCCTGAGCGGCGATCCCCGCGCCGCCCTGCGCGACGCCACCCGCCGGGCCGGGCACGCGCCGGGCTTCGGGCACGCCCTCTACCCGCACGGTGACCCGCGCGCCCGCGCGCTGCTGAACGCCCTGGAGGCACGGTTCCCGGGACATCCCGTCACGCACGCCACGCACGCGGTCATCCGCGCGCACGGCGGGGACACCGCCGAGGCGCCCAACGTGGATCTGGTGCTGGCCTCGCTGACCCTCACGCTGGGCCGCCCCGCCGCGGACGCCGTGACGCTGTTCGCCCTGGCCCGCGCGGCGGGCTGGCTGGCCCACGCGCTGGAAACCCGCGCTGGGGGACAGTTTATCCGCCCCCGCGCCCGTTACGTCGGCCCGGCCTGAACTCAGCGTTACCGGCGGATCAGGGCGAAGGCCCGCCCGCCGAGCAGGGTGATCAGCGCGGCGCTGCCCAGCGCGATGCCCAGCGCCCAGGTGAGGCCGACGTGGTCGGCGACGAAGCCGATGGCGGGCGGCCCCAGCAGGAAGCCGCCGTATCCGATGGCGGCGACGGCGGCGATGCCGCGCCCGGCCAGGGCGTGCCCGGCGGTGCCGTACATGACGGGGACGACGTTGCTCAGGCCCAGGCCCGAGAGGGCGAAGCCGAGCGTGGCGGGAATCGGGTCGCGCCACAGCAGGGCCAGGGCGAGGCCGACAGCGGTGACGAGCGAGCCGATGCGGACGATCTGCTCGTCGCCGAGGCGGGCGCGGCCCAGGTCGCCGAACCAGCGGCCCAGGGTCATGGTGGCCACGAACGCGGCGTAGCCCAGACCGGCGGCGCCGCCGGGGACGGTCAGGACGTCGCGGAAGTACAGCGCGGCCCAGTCGTAGTTGGCGCCCTCGGCGAGCATGCCCAGGAAGCACAGCAGGCCCAGCAGCAGGACCGGGAGGGTCAGCACCGGGCCGGCTGGGGTGGAGGTCTGGGTATCGTCGTGCGGGGTGTCCCCGGCGGGGTCGGGGATCAGGAGGCGCAGCGTGACGGCGGCCAGCAGGAGGGTCGTGGCGACCACGAGACCGGCGTGCACGGGGATGGACACGCGGCCGATCAGGAGGCTGCCGGCCCCGGCGCCGAGCAGGCTGCCCAGGCTGAAGTAGGCGTGCAGGCGGCTCATGATCGGGCGGCCCAGGGTGCGTTCGACCGTGACGCCCTGGGCGTTCATGGCGACGTCCATGACGCCGTTCGCGGCGCCCAGGATCGCCAGCGCGGCGATCAGCGTCAGGAGGCTGGGCGCGAGGACGGGCAGCAGCAGGCTGAGGAGGAACAGCACGGTGGCGACGCGGGTGACGGGGGCGCTGCCCCAGCGGGCGATCCAGCGGCCCACGAGGCTCATGCTGGTCACGCCGCCCAGGCCGCTGGCGAGCAGGGCCACGCCGATCTGCGCGGGGGTGAGTTCCAGGCCGTCACGCACGCCGGGGATGTTCACGGCCCAGGTGGCGAACACGGCGCCGTTCACCATGAAGACGGTGTTCAGCGCGCGGCGGGCGGCCTCGGCGCGGGGCTGGAGGGTGGTGGTGGGAGCGGCGGTGGTCATGCGGAACCTCGGGGGTGGAGGAGGGCGCGGCGGCGGGGGGATGAGTGCAATCTGAATCGTTTCAGATCAGGTCTCCATACGCTACCATTCAGGCATGCCCCCCGCCAAGCCAGTCCCCACCGGGCCGCGCGCCGCCAGCCGCCCCACCCTGCGGGACGTGGCACGCACGCTGGGCGTCAGCGTCGCCACCGTCAGCAACGCCTACAACCGCCCGGACCAGCTCAGTGAGGACCTGCGCGACCGCATCCTGGCCGCCGCGCGCGACCTGGGCTACCGGGGCCCCGACCCCCTGGCGCGCAGCCTGCGCCGGGGCCGGACCGGCGTGCTGGGCGTCGTGTACGACGCGCCGCTGGACTACGCCTTCGCCGACCCGGCCGCCGCGCTGTTCCTCGGCAGCGTCACCCGCGCCGTGCAGGACCGCGACCTGAACGTCCTGCTGCTCGCCGCGCCGCACGACCCGCAGGCCGACGCGACCCTGGCCGTGCGCAACGCCAGCGTGGACGGCTTCATCGTGTACTGCGCCGCCGAGGGCAGCCCGCTGCTGCGCGCCGTGCTGGACCGCGCCCTGCCCACCGTCCTCGTCGATCAGGACCCGCAGGCGGGCAGCGCCCACGTCGGCATCGACGACGCCGGGGGCGCGCAGGCGGCCGCCGCGCACCTGCTGGACCTCGGACACCGGCAGCTGGGCGCGCTGTGCCTGGAACTCGCCGGGGACCGCCACCCCGGCCCGGTCAGCGCCGCGCGCGAGGCGCGGGTCGCGTACCGCACCACCGCGCAGCGCATCCGGGGCTACCGCGCCGCCGCCGCCGAGCACCCGGACGCCACGCTGCACCTCATGGAGGCCGGGCAGAACACCCCCGCCGACGGCGAGGCCCTGACCCTGGACCTGCTGCGCGCCCACCCGGAGGTCACGGGCGTCGTGTGCATGAGTGACGTCCTCGCGCAAGGCGCCCTGCGGGCCGCCGCCACCCTCGGCCTGAGCGTCCCCGGCGACCTCAGCGTGATCGGCTACGACGATCTGCCCAGCTCCGGCGCGCTGAACCTCACGACCGTGTGGCAGCCCACCCCGGACAAGGGCGCGGCGGTCGGCGCGGCCATCCTCGCCCTGCTGGACGGGCAGGAACCCGCCCCGGTCACCCTCCCCACCCGGCTGGTCGTGCGCGGCAGCACCGCCCCACCCAGATCGCCCGCCGCCTCATCCGCCTGAAGCGCGCTACGCTGGCGCCCATGAAGATTCTGGTTGTGGGTGGCGCGGGGTACATCGGGTCTCACACGGTGCGGCAGCTGCGCCGCGCCGGGCATGAGGTCGTCGTGTTCGACAACCTGTCGAGCGGGCACGCCGAGGCCCTGCCCGCCGACGTGCCCCTGGTGCGCGGCGACCTGCTCGACGCGGACGCCGTGCGCGCCGCGCTGAACGCCCATCAGCCCGACGCCGTCATCCACTTCGCCGCGTTGATCGAGGTGGGCGAGAGCATGCGCGCCCCGGCCCGCTACTACCGCAACAACGTCGTGGGCAGCCTGAACCTCCTCCAGGCCATCGTGGAGACCCGCAAGATTCCGCTGGTGTTCTCCTCCACGGCCGCCGTGTACGGCACCACCGACCTCGTGCCCATCCCCGAGACGGCCGCCATGCAGCCCGAGAGCGTGTACGGCGAGACGAAACTCATGACCGAGCACATGATCCACGCCTTCCACACGGCGCACGGCCTGCCGTACACGGTGCTGCGGTACTTCAACGTGTGCGGCGCCGCGCCTGAGGGCGACATCGGCGAGGCGCACGCCGGCAAGAGCCACCTGATCGAGATGGCCGCCCTGACCGCCCTGGGCCAGCGCGAGAAGATGCTGATCTTCGGCGACGACTACCCCACCCCCGACGGCACCTGCATCCGCGACTACGTGCACGTGCAGGACCTCGCCGATGCGCACGTCCTCGCCGTGGAGGCTTTGCTGAGCGGGCAGCGCCGTGACGGCACCTTCAACGTGGGCCTGGGCCACGGCTTCAGCGTCAAGGAGGTGCTCGACACCGTGGACGAGGTCGTCGGCACGCCCCTGAACCGCGAACTCGCCCCCCGCCGCGCCGGGGACCCGCCCCGCCTCGTGGCGGACGCCACCCGCATCCGCGAGGAACTTGGCTTCAAGCCGCAGTTCACGGACCTGAAGGACATCGTGCAGACCGCCTGGAACTGGCACAAGGGTCACCCACACGACTTCAAAAAATGAACTGAAAGGGTTCAGGGGGAGGCGTGGGCCTCTCCCTGTTTTATGCCTCCGGTGCGGTGGTCAGGCCGGTGATCAGGGCGGTCAGGGCGTCGGGCAGCGCGGTGTCCAGGCTGAGGTGCAGCGCGCCCAGCGGGGAGTCGCGCAGGGCCTCGCGCACGGCGGGCGAGGGGTCGCTCATGGGTTGCAGGCCCGCGATGAGCGCCTGGGTATAGGTCAGCAGGCGCGCGGGGGCGTCTCCGCGCAGGCCAGGCAGCGCGCGCTGGAGGCGGGGCGTGGTGGCGCTCAGGTGCGCGGCCACGCGGGTCTTGTGGGCGAGGGCGCGTTCGGTGCTGATGTTGTGTTCCAGGATGCCCGCCAGGAGCGGGATCAGCCGCGCGAGGTCCGGGTGGGCCAGGGTGAGGTGGCTCAGGGTGCGGGCCAGCGTGGCGGGGGTGTGGGTGCCGCCCAGGTCGAGGTGGCGGTTCAGGTCGCGGAAGAAGTCGTCGAGGAGGTCCTCGTACAGGCTGAGGAAGAGGTCCTCCTTGCTGGGGAAGTATGCGAACAGCGCGGCCTTGGTGAGGCCGACGCGGTCGGCGATGGCATTCAGGGTGAGGTCGGGGTAGCGGTGGGTCTGCCACAGGGTGCGGGCAGCCGTGAGGATCTGCGCGCGGCGTTCCTGTTTCGCGGCGTCACTGCGGGCGCGCACTTGGGTAACCATAGGTTAATTATAACTGAAGGTCTGACAGGGATGCTTGTGGGAGATAACGGTTGACGACTCTTGACAGGCTGACCACGGGTAACTAATCTCTAGTTACCGGCGGTTGCTTAAGTGGTCCGCCAGAGGAGCCCCCATGACCCAGCCTGCCCCCACCCCCAGCACGGCTCTGATCACCGGCGCCAGCAGCGGCATCGGCGAACAGATCGCCCACGAACTCGCCGCGCGCGGCAGCCACCTCATCCTCGTCGCCCGCAGCGAGGGCCCGCTCAATGCTCTGGCCGAGACCCTCCGCGCCCGGCACGGCGTGCAGGTCCACGTCCTCCCGCAGGACCTCACCCGGCCCCACGCTGCCCGCGACCTCCTGACCCGCACCCAGGCACTGAACCTGAACGTGGACATCCTCGTGAACAACGCGGGCTTCGCCGACTACGGCGAATTCACCGAACTGGACGTCCAGAAACAGCTCGACATGATCCAGGTGAACGTCACCGCCCTGACCGAACTCACCCACGCGTACCTGCCCGGCATGCGCGCCCGGGGCCGGGGCCGCGTGCTGAACATCGCCAGCACCGCCGCGTTCCTCCCGGGGCCCCTGATGGCCGTGTACTACGCCACCAAGGCCTACGTCCTGAGCTTCAGCGAGGCCCTGCACGAGGAACTGCGCGGCACCGGCGTCAGCGTCACCGCCGCCTGCCCCGGCCCGGTCGAGACCGGCTTCCAGGCCGCCGCGAACATGGGCGGCAGCCGCCTGCTGCGCGACCGCCTGACCCGCGCCGCGATCCTCCCCGCCCGCGAGGTCGCCGCGCAGGCCGTGACTGCCATGCTGCGCGGCGAGGCCGTCCACGTCATCGGGACTTTCAACCGCCTCCAGACCCTGCTGCCCCGCCTGCTGCCGCGCCGCGCCGTGCCCCCCCTGATCCGCCGGGTACAGGGCCAGCACTGACCCGCGTACAGTGAGGGCATGCCCACCCGGATCCTGCTGTTCGACGCGGCAGGTCAGGACTGCGCCGTCGAGCCCGGC
Organism: Deinococcus actinosclerus; assembly: GCF_001507665.1. Classification (NCBI taxonomy): domain Bacteria; kingdom Thermotogati; phylum Deinococcota; class Deinococci; order Deinococcales; family Deinococcaceae; genus Deinococcus; species Deinococcus actinosclerus. The sequence continues at coordinate 85,130 of NZ_CP013910.1, forward strand.
GCCCTGCCCGGCACCCTGACCCGGCTCGGGCCCCACCAGCTGCTGTGGGTGGACGTGCAGGCCGACGCCGCCGAGGACCGCCGCGAGCAGCTGGCCGCCCTGGACCTCGACGCGCCCACCCGCGCGTGGCTGGACACGACCGACCCGCACCCGGCCCTGCACCGCCACGAGCAGGCCGTGCACCTGCGCGTGAACAGCCTGGAAAAGGGCGCGCACCACTACCACGCGTCCCCCGTCGCGTTCGTGGCCGGGCGGAACGTGGTGTACACCGCCCACGACGGCCCGGCCCGCTTCCTGGACAGTTTCCGGGGGCGACTGGAGGGCGACACGAACCTCGGGCAGCTGGACGCCGCCGCGTTCCTGGCCGTGGTGCTCGCCCATCACGTCGAGGGCTTCGTGCAGCCGCTCTCGCCCATCGAGGACAACATCGACCGGCTGGACGAACTGATCCTGCAAGAACCCCGGCACGGACGGCGCCACCTGGAAACCCTGGTCGGCCTGCGGCGGCGCGTGAGCGAACTGCGCCGCCTGCTCACCGCGCACCGCCCGGTGTACGTGGCGCTCGCCAGCCCGGACTTCACCGTGTTCGACCACGACGAGCCCGAGGTGCGCCTGGAAAAACTCCTGCGCGCCTTCGAGCACACCCAGGAAGCCGTCAGCCACACCCGTGAGGCGGTCCTGGGTACCTTCGACCTGCTCATGAGTTCCACCGGGCAGCGCACCAACGAGGTCATGCGTGTCCTGACGGTCGTGACCGTGACGCTGGGCATCGTCGCGGCGGTGGCGGGGCTGATGGGCATGAACTTCCAGGCGGACATCTTCAAGGCGGGCAACACGGGCTTCCGGGACGTCCTGCTCGGCAGCGGCCTGCTGATCGTGCTGATCGTCGCGCTGGGCCGCTGGCGCGGCTGGCTGTGACCCCGGCCGCCTGAAGGTCCAGGCCACCGCCCCGGCGGCTGACCCATACCAACGCTGTGGTGTGGTCCCTCAGTTCACCCGGCCAGATGGCGCAGGCACGCCGCGCCGGATTGCCGTACGCTGCCAGGGATGACCCAACCCGACCTCACGGCCCACATCGAACGCGGCCTGCGTGACCTCGCCGACCTCGTCGCCATTCCCAGCGTCTCCGCCCAGGGCCGCCACCTCCCAGACGCCGCCCGGGCCGTGCAGACCCTCTTGGAAGCCGAGGGCTTCACCGTCCGCGAGTACCCCGGACAGGTCGCCCCGATCCTCCTGGCAGAGGCCGGGGAAGGCCCCTTCACGCTGCTGATCTACAACCACTACGACGTGCAGCCCGAGGACCCCGCCGAGCTGTGGGACACCCCGCCCTTCACCCTGACCGAACGGGACGGCCGCCTGTACGGGCGCGGCGCCAGCGACGACAAGGGCGAGCTCGTCTCCCGCCTCGCCGGGCTGCGCGCCCTCAGGGAGCAGCGCGGCGGCAGCCTTCCCCTGAAGGTCAAGTGGCTCATCGAGGGCGAGGAGGAGGTCGGTAGCCCCAGCCTGGAAGCCTTCATTGAGGCGCACGCCGCCGAGCTGAAGGCCGACGGCGTCTGGTGGGAATTCGGCAGCATCACCCCCGAGGGCCGCCCCGTGCTGTACGCGGGCCTCAAGGGCATCATCTGCGTGGAACTGCGCTGCCGCGTTGCCGCCAGTGACCTGCACAGCAGCAACGGCGCGGTCGTGGACAACCCCCTGTGGCGCCTCGCCGCCGCCGTCGCCAGTCTGCGCGGCCCCGACGGCACCGTCCTGATCCCCGGCTTCCACGACGACGTCCGACCCCCCAGCCAGGCCGACCTGGACGCCATCGCCGCCCTGCCCGGCACCGGCGAGGCGCTGCGGGACACCTACGACGTCACCCGTACCCTGGGGGATCGCAGCGAGTACCACACCCGCCTGAACCTCAAACCCGTCGTGAACGTCAACGGTTTCCACGGCGGGTACGAGGGGCAGGGCAGCAAGACCGTCCTCCCGGCTTCAGGCATGGTGAAACTCGACTTCCGCCTCGTGCCCGACCAGCACCCCGACCTCATCGTGGACCTCCTGCGCACCCACCTCGACACGCAGGGCTTCAGCGACATTGAGATCGTCGAGCTTGAAAGCCACCAGCACCCCGCTCGCAGCGACCTGGACCACCCCTTCGTGAAAACTGCCGTGCAGGTCGCCCGCGACGTTCACGGCCAGGAGCCCATCCTCAACCCCAGCTCCGGCGGCAGCGGCCCCATGCACCCCTTCATGCAGCACGTCGGCGCGCCCGTCATCGCGCTGGGCATCGGCAACATCGGCGGGCGCGTCCACGCCCCCAACGAGAACATCCTCCGCCGCGACTTCGAAAACGGCGTCCGCTACGCCGCCGCGCTGCTCGCCGCGCTGGCCGAGGGGTAGAGCCCGGCGCCGTAGCAGACCAGCCGCAATTCCATGCGGGTGGGGCCTGCCGGGCCACCGCGCTCCTGACAGGCCCCAACGATGGACCGGGCGCGTGCCTTCGGGCTGGTCGGGTCTCATTTTAAAGTGATGGGATACACATTTAAACATCGCCGTGCTGTCGTTACGACTGCGGCGATGATGGTCAAACTATCGCTTGAATGAGGCAAAAGCCCCCTCTGGGACGAGCCGGTACGCAAGCCTGATGGTGATGGTCAGGCTCACCGGGCCCTTCTGCCTTATATGAGCAGCATTCTCTATATAGCTGAGATATCTTAACGTGAAGCGCCCAGCGGCGCTGCATTTCCCGTGAGGTCATCATGAATTATTCCCGCGTGGCTTGGCCTGTTCTGGCTGGCCTTCTCGCCTCCTGCGCTTCTCAGACCACCCCGACTGCAACCACACCCGCTCCCGCTCAGGGGGGGCTCTACACCCTGAGTTTTCAGGGCATCGGCAGTGGCAACACCACCGTGACGGCCCAGAGCGCGTCCCGTCGACTCTCCAGCCAGACGCTCGCAGACGTGCCCGAACCGCTCGGTATCGAACGTACCCCGGTCGCCACGTCAACCTTCGTGACCACCAAAGACGGGGTCAGCACCCGCCACATTCAGGTCACCTTCCGCGTCACCAACACGACGGCTCAGACCCAGAGCAACCTCGTCCTGGCACCCGTGATAACCGCCGACACGGACGGCAACCCGGCCAACAACGCCCAGGCGCCCACCGTCGCGGGCACCCCCTTCAGGGACGTGCGCTTCTTCGACGGCAGTGACGCGTCCAGCGCGGCCAGTCAGCTCATCCTGACGCAGGGCAAGACCCTTCAGGGAACGCAGCCGGCCCTCAACCCGGCCCAGACGCCCTACTTCGAGTCCCTCGACACGTCCACCCTGACGCCCGCACCCCCCGCAGGGCTGAGCGCCACCGTGATGAAGTCCGGCTGGCTGGCAGCCCAGAAACTGGCCCCTGGCGCCTCCGTCGACGTCACCTTCGCCGTCGATCTGCGCAATGTCGATGTCAACGATAGCCGGGCCCAGCCCTACAGCTTCAACCTCCTGTTCACCGCCGGTCAGGATCAGACCGCCAGCACGGTCGGGTCCTCCACCGACGCAGGTACCATCCAGGGCTCCATCACTGGCTGGAAGTACGGGCAGGCGAAACTGACCGGGCAGTACGGCGGCGCAGCTATCGGCATGATCGGAACAGACGGCGCCGTGAACGTCAAGTTGCCGACACCTGATTCAACCCAGTTGAGTGCGTTGCTTCAGGACTGCGCGCTGGACGGAACGTTCACGTCGCCCGGTATAAAGACCTCCAGTCCATACCTCCCGGTCTACAGCCTGCAGGACGACTATCTCGGTAGGATGTCGGAAGCCATTCCGGGTTCTGACTGGCGGGTTCGCCGACTCTACAGTGACAGCCGCGCCGTCCTGAAAGGTCTCGCCAGTTGCCCCAACAGCCTGCCGTCCCGTTTTGCATTCGATCTGGATCTTCAGCAGGGATGGAACGTTGTGCAGTGGCAGTACAACAGCGCCAGTGATCGACTGGAAATGAAGAGTGTCACGCCGGGCACGCCCACTCAACTGGCGTTTACGCTGGTTCAACCCGGGGTCTATCTCGAACTGACTGACCAGCCCCCCTACTCGTCACTGAGCCTGCGCGCTGGAGAATCCCAGTCTTTCAATGCGGTGTTCAGGCAGAACGGTGCCATCAGCGGCGACATCACGCTGGACACCGACGTACCTGGGGTGACGATCGAACCGAGTGCCGTCACACTCCCGTCACTGGCCGTGCAGTCGAAGCTCAACGCGCAGGCGCTGGCGAGATCCATCACGATCAAAGCCGCTGACGATATGCAGGCCTACTACGGCCCTGTGAACATCATCATCAGGCAGGGAGGTCAGGAGGTCGGCCGGTACTCAGCGTCCTTGCAGGTCGTTGTGCCTTACGTCAGTGCGTACATTCTGGATTCCTACAACACCAGATACCTGTCGCAGGGTTCGACGCAGAGCATTCCCATCAGCGTGAGCAGTCAGAACTCGTTCAGCGGCCCGGCGTCCATCACGCTCACGGGATTGCCGGCCGGTGTCACCGCCTCGACCGAAACCGTCACCCTGACGCCAGGGGCGAACACGACTGTCAACGTTCAGCTGAGTGCCACCAGAGACGCTGCCCTGAGTACCTTCACGGCTCAGCTTAGTGGAACCAAAGTTCAGATGATGTCGCCCGGCGTGCCGGTCGCTGTCACGCCCCTCCAGACTCCGGTCAATCTCGATCAGGGCTCGCAGGTGGTCACGACGACGCAGGGCACGTGGGTGATGGGCATGCAGGGCGGGACGCGGACGTTCGTCCGCATGCTCAACGGTGCGGAGGTTCAGCGGGAAACGATCAGCGCCGTGGACACCTACTCGCCGATCAGCTTCTCGGCCGCCGCTGACGGGCGCCTGATGGTGGTGCACAACGTCGACGTGAACCCTGATCCCTATACGGTCCAGCTCGAGAGTGCCATTGTCAGGATCGGTCTGGACGGCACCCGCAGCCAGCAGCAGTACGCGCCGGAACAGGTGGGCGACTTCATGAATCTGGGCGCCTTCGACAGCGCGGGCAACTTCTGGTTCCTGAGACTGGCCGAACGTGGTCAGGCCAGTGCCCCCACGGAACTCGTCCGCCTGGATCCGGCGGGTACCTTCACGACGGTCAGGAACGATCTGCCGAATCTGTACAGCGGGAGCACCAGGCCGCTGCTGGTCAGCGCCGATCGGAAGACCCTCTCCTTTGAGCTCGGTGGCCAGTACTACTTCGTGGAGAGTGCGACTGCTGCCGTGTCAAGCATTCCGGCCGTCAGCTACTTCACGCCAGGAGCGCTCTCGAATGACGGCGTGCTGTTCGGGACACAGGGAGCCCGTGTCTTCCAGGTGAACCGCAGCGGGCAGCAGTCCGCGGTCTACGGCACCGAGAACCTGGACTACTTCAATGTGGTCGGAGTCGATCTGATCGACAGCAACATCCTGTGGCTGCGTGGCTCCTATAGCATCGCCAGAGTCAACATGGTCACTGGGGAGAGTAGGAATATCCAGTTTGGACCGTCCTATAGCACACGGGTTGTTCAGGCTGATCTCAATGCGGGCGGTGGGATCACTGTTCTGCTGGAAGGCAGCGCGCCGGGCACGTCCAGCCTGAGCATCCTGAAGTAAAAGGCCTGCCCAGCAGGTGCGCCCGGAGTCGAGAATGGCTCCGGGCGCACCTGCTGGGCAGCAGTGTTGTACGCGAGACAGCTATCTGTACCCGTTGCCTGAAGACCGGCCTGTCGGCCCTACGGCACGGATTGTCATGCCCGCCGCACCACTCCGGGACACCTCTTGCCCGAGGGCGGGGTACAGGGCGGGGGCTTCCGTCCAGTTCAGGTGTCCGGGTAGACCTTGATCTCGGTGATGTGCGCCCGGTCGGGGCGGGTCAGGGCGTGGGCGACGCTCTTGGCGAGGCCGCGCGGGTCGATCATGCTGTCCCAGTCCATGCCGGCGTCGCGGTTGCCCGGCGTGTCGATGGCGCCCATGGGGTACAGGACCATGCCGCGCACGCCCTTGCCCTTGAGTTCGTCGTGGAGGCTCAGGACGTAGGAGGCGACGGCGGCCTTGCTGGCGGTGTACAGCGCGGCCTTGGGGCCGCTGAGGCGCGCGGCCTGCCCGGCGCTGACGCCCATGATCAGGCCGTCTTTCTGCTTGAGCATGTTCGGCAGGACGCCCTGCACGGCGTGGAAGAGGGTGCGCATGTTCGCGTCGAACATCGCGGCGTAGTCCTCCTCGGTGGCTTTCTGGGCGTCCTGCGTGGCGTAGGTGCCGACGGTGTGGATCAGGGTGTCCACCTTGACCTTGCGCAGCGCCTCGATGCTGGCGGGGTCGCGCAGGTCGAGGTCGAGGACTTCCGTGGCGGGGAAGCGGTCGGCCGCCCGCGCGAGGCTCTCGCCGCGCCCGACGAGGACCATCTGCGCGCCCGCGTCGTCGAGTTCCTGTGCAATTGCGGTGGCCAGCGCGCCGCCCGCACCCGTGAGCATGATCGTGGAGGAGCCGAGGTTCGCCATGCCTCCAGGGTAGCGGTTCGGGCGTGGGGGGCGGGCGCAAGCCTGAGGGAAGCTTCAAGGCGGCCTCATGCGGCGGGCTGCGTCAGTCCTGCCCGTATGCGCGGGCGCGCACCTGTGCCCAGTCTTCCGGGCCGCCCAGGATGAACGGCGCGGCCTGCGTGTGCGGCGTGACGCGCGGCCCGGTCTGCGGGTCGAGGTACACGTCGATCTCGCTGCGGATGCCGAAGCCCTGCGCGGCGGGGTACGTGCCGGGCTCGATGGTCACGGCCAGGCCGGGCGTGAGGGTGCGGGTGTCGCGCGTCTCGTAGTCGTCGAGGTTCGCGCCCGCCCCGTGGATGCTCACGCCCAGGTCGTGCCCGGTGCGGTGCAGGAAGTACGCCTCCCACTCGGGGCCCATGGCGTCGCGCGCGGCGCGGTCGGCCATCCAGCCCTGCACCTCGCCCCAGCCCGCGCGGGCGTACCCATCCACAATGGTGCGCAGCGCGGCGTCACGCGCGGCGACCACGGCCGCCCAGGCGCTCTGGTAGGCGGGCGTGGGTTGCCCGGCGTACCCGACCCAGGTGACGTCCGCGAAGGGGCGGCCCGGTTCCTGCGCCCACAGGTCGATCAGGACGCACTCGCCGGGCTTCAGCGTGGCGTGGCGTTCGGGGCTGGGTTCGTAGTGGCTGTCCGCGGCGTTCACGCCGAAGCTCACGTTCACGGCGTGCCCGGCCTGCATGCCCGCCGCCTCGATCTGCCGCATGATCACCGCCTGCGCGTCCAGTTCGGTGACCGGTTGCCCGGCCCGCAGGCGCTCGTGGATCAGGCGGAACGCGTCGTCCTTCGCCTGCATCAGCACCGCCACGGCCCGCTCGTGCGCGGCCAGATCGTCGGCATTCCACGCCAGGAACGACTGGAGCAGATCGGCGCTCGTGTGGATCGCGGCGGCCCTGGCGGCCCGCACCCGCTCGACGGTCCCGGCGTCCACGCGGCTCACGTACGGCACCGCGCCATTCGGGCTGTACTCCATGGCCAGGGTGCGCCCGGCGACCACGGCGCGCAGCGCGGCGTCGAGTTCCGCGTGCGACCCGAACGCGCGCCGCTCGGCGTTCCAGCCGCGCGTGATCTCGCCCCAGGTGCCGCCCTCGATGTGGTTGTGCAGCACGACCGCCTGCCCGCTGCGCGGCACCCACACGAAGAACCGCCGCGTCAGGAACGCCTCTTTCGGGAGGTTCAGGACGGTGCGGGCGTGCGGGTTGAGGCCCTGGAAGTCGTACACCAGCCAGCCGTCCAGGCTGGTCGCGGCGAGGGCCTGCTGCATACGCGTGATCGGCGAGGTCATGCCGCCCAGGGTACCGCCCGGTGCGGGCCGGGCAGTCGGCTGGCACGGACACCCGCGCCGGCAGTCGCGCGCCGCCCCTCCGGGAACAGGAGGCGCGGCGCTGAACAGACCGGAGAAATGTGGAGGTGTGACTGCGGTGGGGGATCACCCACCTGCGTCCTGATACGTAGGCTGCGCGGGAAAGGTTGCCGGCGTGTCAGCCCGTTCCCCCCGGTCGCAGTTACCGGTAGCGGGCGAAGGCGTCGCGGCTGGCGTAGTTCTGCCGCCCGCTGCCGTCCGTGAACTGCGTCAGCGCCTGCACGTCCAGGCGGCCCCGGGCGAAGTTCATGACCAGCGTGGTCGTCGCGAAGCCCTTGGCGTACACGGCGGTCGCCGTGAAGTGGTTGCTGTCACTGACGTTCGCGCCGTACGTGACCACCGGTGCGCTGCCCCAGTCGCAGTCGTTCGGGTGGCAGCGCCCGAAGACCTGCACGGTCATCTGCCCGCCCGCCGCGCGGGTCACGTTCACGCGGGTGATCCCGCTGGTCGTGACGTTGCTGTTCACCCAGGTGCCCGTCATGTCCGCCGGGGCGGCCAGCGCGCGCTGCGGAGCGATCAGCGCGCCCAGGCTCAGGGTCGCCAGGGCCAGCGCGGTCAGGGAACGTGGGGCGAGGAGCAAGCGGGGGGCGGTCAGGGTGCGGGCAGTCGGGTTGGATGTGGTCATGATCGGATCTCCTGTGGGTCGTGAGCGGGGCGGGTGGCCGGGGGCGGGCAATAGAGGGTGAACAGTCGCGTGTGGAGGGCCAGTCGGTCTCACCTCCTGCTGGTGGGGTTCTGGCGTCTGGGACGCCTTCCCGTCTGGTGCCCCCACCGTACGCGCCCCCCCGTGAGCGGGCCATGATCGCCGCGCGTCAGCCGGGCATCAGGCATGATCGGCACGCGAAACGCCCGCCTGGATGTTGCGTCCAGGCGGGCGGGGCGGAGGAGAGGCTCAGCCGGGCTGAGGTTCCGGCTGCATGTCCTGCATAGCGCGCAGCACCCGCGTCATGTGTTCGTCCAAGTTCACGCCCAGTTCCCGCGCGCCCTGCTCGACCTCCTCACGGTTCACGCCCGCCGCGAACGCCCGGTTCTTGAAGCGCTTCTTCAGGCTGCTCAGTTCCACCTGCCGCACGTCCCTGTCCGGGCGGACGAGCGCGGCGGCCTGCACCAGCCCGGTCAGTTCATCCACCGCGAACAGCGTCCGCGACAGCTGCGACTCGCGGGGCGTCCCGGTGTACGCCGCGTGCCCCATGATCGCGTCCAGCACGGCAGGCGGCGTGTCGGTCTGCTCGCGCAGGAACGCCACGCCCCAGGTCGGGTGCTCCTCCGGGTGCAGCTCGTAATCGAAGTCATGCAGCAGGCCCGCCACGGCGTACAGCTCCTCGTCCTCGCCCCAGTGACGGGCGTAGGCGCGCATCGCGGCCTCCACGTTCAGCATGTGCCGCTGCAACGACACGCTGGGGGTATGCGCCACCATCAGTTCGTACGCCTGATCCCGGTTCATGCCGCAGTCTAGAGGGTCGGAGGGGCCAAGGGTCTAAAGGTCTGAGAGTCGCACTGCCCTGGACATTCAGACTGTTAGACCCTCGACCTTCGTACCCCCGCTTCAGCCGCCCAGGTAGCGGGTCCACTGGGGTTGCCAGTGGGCGAACTGCCCGTGGGCGTACACGCCGAAGGTGGGCGCGCGGGGGCGGGTGCGCAGGGGCATGGCGGCCTCCTCGGGGGTGCGGTTGCCCTTGCGCTGGTTGCAGGTGCGGCACGCGGTCACGACGTTCTCCCAGGTGTGCCGCCCGCCGCGCGAGCGGGGCAGCACGTGGTCCATGGTGAGTTCCTCCGGCGAGCCGCAGTACTGGCAGGTGAAGGTGTCGCGGCGCAGCACGTTGCGGCGGTTGAACGGCACCGGGTGCACGCGCGGGCGGCGCACGTAGCGGCGCAGGCGGATCACGCTGGGGACCGGCATGACCGTGCTGGGCGAGCGGACGACGTCGTCGCTGTCTTCCAGGATTTCCGCCACGCCGTACTGCACGAGCGTGATGGCCCGCTTGGCGCTGGTGACGTGCAGCGGCTCGTAGGACGCGTTCAGCACCAGCACCCGCGGCGCGTTCAGGTCAGCGGCGACCCGAGGTCTTCGGTTGGTGTCCGGCACGTCCTTTCTGGAAGTCATGTCCGGATTCTAAGCCGCGCCTGCCAGGGGATTGTTGCGCTGACACGCTTAGTTCTCCCTGGGAATCGGGTGCGGCGAATGGCGTAGCGCCCTGATCGGGGCTCAGGCCAGTCCGGCGGCGCGCAGCAGCCCGGTGCCGGTCTTCAGGCCGCCGCGCAGCAGTTCCAGCGTGCCGTCCGCGACGTACTGCACGGCCAGCGCGCCCAGCAGCACGCCCAGCACGCGCGTGACCACGTGCACGCCGGTCAGGCCGATCACGCGCGCGATCTGCCCGGACAGGCGCAGCGCGAGGTAACACAGCAGCAGCACCACGCCTGTCACGAGGAACACGGCGCTCAGCAGCAGCGGCGAGCCGTGCGCGTCCCCCGCGAGGATCATGATGCTCGCCAGCGTTCCGGGGCCCGCGATGAGGGGAATCGCCAGCGGAAAGACGCTGATGTCCTGGCGTTCCTGCGCCTCCTGCTCCTCCTCGGCGGTTTCCTTGCTGCCGCTGGGGCGGGCGAACACCATGTCCAGCGCGATCAGGAACAGCAGGATGCCGCCCGCGATCCGGAAGGCACTCAGGCTGATGCCCAGGTGGTCGAGCAGGCCGCGCCCGAACAGGCCGAACAGCAGGATGATGATCCCCGCGACCAGACTGGCGCGCACCGCCATGCGCCGCCGCTCGAAGCTGGGGCGGTTCCCGGCCAGCCCGATGAAGATCGGCGCGAGTCCGATGGGGTCCATCACCACGAGCATGGTCAGGAACGTCTGTAAAGCAATGCTGGAGAGTTCCGCCACGTTCACCGTCCGAGCGTACCATCCGCTTCCGGCGGCGCACGTCCCCCGGCTGGACGGTCAGCTCCTGCCGTCAGGGGCGCCGGTCAGGGCTGGCGGGGGCGGATGTTCAGTTCCAGCGTGCCGCTCGCCTCGATCCGCTTGCCGTCCTGCGTGATCACGGCGTTCACGCCCGCCGTGTACGAGTTCACGGGCGTGTTCGGCAGTACCCGCACCGTCACCGGGAAGTCCTCGCCCGCGTGCACCTGCGTGCGGCCCACCGTCACGACCACGCCGGGCGTGCTGGCCGCGCCGCTCACCGTGAACAGCCCCGGGTGCGTCTGGCGGGTGTAGCCGCCCACGCGGGCCGTCAGGGTCCGCTCGGTCCCCGCCGCGAGGGCCAGCGCGCTGATGCTCTCGCCCCGCTGCCCGTTCACCACCTCGGAGATCACCACGTACCCCCCGGCGCAGCCGGTGCGGCGCAGTCCCCCGATGTCCTGCGCGCCCACGAACAGCGCGGGCATCAGGGACGCCACGACCAGCCCCAGGCCCAGCGCCGCCCGGGCGGGCTGCCGCCAGTGCCGCGCCGTGAAGGCCAGCCCACCCGGGCCCAGCAGCAGCGGCACCAGCAGCGCCAGCAGGGTGTGACCCTCGCAGGGGTTCGTGAGCAGCGCGCCGCCCACGGCCCGCACCGCGAAGGTCAGCGCCGCACCCAGCCCCCAGCCCAGCAGGAAGGTCGGCAGGAACGAGCGGGCGGTGTACACCGGGAATTCCGCAGCGTCAGGCTGCGCGGGGGGCTGGGTGGGCGGCACGGTCACCCGCGCAGCGTACCGCCCCCGGCCCAGGCAAGGCGTCCCGCCCCCAGGGAAACCCCCTCCACCCGCGCGGCAGGGGAGGGGGTCTGAACGTGAACCGTCAGTTCTGCGTCTGGCAGGTGGGGCACACGCCCATGAATTCCAGGCGCACGTCGGTCACCTGGAACCCGGCAGGCAGCGCCGAAGCGGGCACGGCCGGCACATCCCCGGCGTCCACGTCGAAGATCGCGCCGCACCCCCGGCACACGGCGTGGTGATGCGCGTCGCCCTCGTGCTTGTAGTCGTAGCGGGTGGCCTGCCCGGCGCGTTCCAGGGTCACGACCACGCCGTCGCGGACCAGGGCGTCCAGGGTGCGGTACACGGTCCCCAGGCTCACGCTGGGGAGCTGCTCGCGGACCTGCGCGTGAATCCAGGCGGCGTCCGGGTGGGACCGGGCCGCGCGCAGCACGTCAATCACCGCTGCCCGCTGCTTGGTCTGGCGCACCATCGTCATGCCCGCAGTCTAGCAAACGCCTCCTGACGCGCGGATGACGCGATGCACACAGTCTGGCGGGCCGGCGCGTCCCGGCATGCGGGTCACCTCGTTGCACCGGGTTCATTGCTTTCGTTCAGTCCGGCGCGTACAACACTGAACGACCATGCCCGAGCGCCTCCTGCTCCTCCTGACCACGCGGCCCCAGACCGGGGACGCGCTGGGCGCGCGGCTGGGCGTGAACCGCGTGACGGTCAGCACCCTGGCCCGCCGCCTGCAGGAGGACGGGGTGCCCGTGCAGGTCAGTCGCGCCGGGTACGCCCTGCCCGCCGACGCGCCCGCACCCGCACAGGTCACGCCGACCGGGCTGATGGGAGCCGCGCACCGCTACCACGGCACCGTGACGAGCACCCAGGACGCCCTGCGCGCCTGGGCAGACGACGCCCAGGACCCCGCCCCGCACGGCGCGGTCCTGACCGCCGAACGGCAGACCGCCGGGCGCGGGCGGCGCGGCCGCGCCTGGGACACCACGCACGGCACGCTGGTCTTCAGCGTCCTGCTGCGGCACGGTCCCGGCGGCGGCCCGCTGAGCCTCCCGCACCTGGCGCTGCTGCCCCTCGCGGCGGGCGTCGCGCTGGCCCGCGCGGCGGGCGTGGGCGGCCTGAAATGGCCGAACGACCTGCTCGCCCCGGACCGCCGCAAACTGGCGGGCGTCCTGCTCGAAGCCGACCTGCGCGGCGAGGAGGCCCGCCGCGCGGTGCTGGGCATCGGCGTGAACGTCAGCGCCGCGCCGGAGGGGGCCGCGCACCTGCGCGAGTTCCGCCCGGACCTGACCCGCGCGCAGCTCCTGACGGCCGTGCTGCGGGAACTGCACAACTGGCTGGACGCCCCGCCGCACGAGGTGCTGCGCGCGTGGCGCGAGGCCAGCGTCACGCTCGGGCAGCCCGTGCGCGTGCAGACCCCGCAGGGCCCCGTGGACGGCACCGCCCTCGACCTCGACCCCAGTGGCAGCCTGATCGTCCAGACGCCCGCCGGACCCCTCACCGTCGGCGCGGGCGACGTGCAGCTCATCGGCACCCTCACCTGACGCCCCCACCCCCACACCGGAGGACACCACCATGACCCTGACCCACCCCACCCTCGCCCGCCAGCTCGCCCCCACCCCCAGCCTCCTGCGCGACATGCTGCTCGTCGTGGGCGGCGCCGCGTTCGTCGCCGTGCTCGCCCAGGCCGAGGTGCCCCTCAAGCCCGTGCCGCTGACCCTCCAGACACTCGGCGTGCTGCTCGTCGGCGCGGCCCTCGGCTGGAAACGCGCGCTGGCCGCGCTGGCCGTGTACGTCGCCGCCGGGGCCGCCGGACTGCCGGTCCTCTCGGGCGGCTCCGCCGGACTGATGAACGCCGCCGGCACGGGCCTGCGCGCCAGCGTCGGCTACCTCTTCAGCTACCCGCTGGCCGCCGCCCTGGTCGGATTCCTGGTGGAACGCTACGCGCTGGACCGCAAGTTCCTGGGTACCTGCCTCGCCATGCTCGCGGGCAGCGTGGTCATCTACGCCGTGGGCCTTCCCGTGCTGGGCGCCCTGACCGGCCTGAGGGGCGGCGCGCTCCTGACCGCCGGCCTGACCCCCTTCATCATCGGGGACACCATCAAGCTGCTGCTGGCCGCGCTGCTGCTCCCCACTGCCTGGACATTCATCCGCAAGTAAACGGCAGTCCGGACAGTGGTTTCCAGTTTCATTGAAGGGCCAACACCACGCCCTTCAATTCCACTTCCACCCACTGTCCTTTTCAGGTACTCGCTCCGCTCGATTCAGAGGCATTGAGAGATACCCTCAATGCCTCTGAATTCTGCTGTGACACGGCCCCCACCTTCACCCGGGTGGGGGCCGTCACCATGCCGCGCGGCGGCGCGTGGCGTGTCTCCCGTGCGGAGACCCGTGAGGCTGGCGTGCCCTCACTCTGCCCGGCGTGGCGCAGGGCGGGCATCCGCCGAAAGTGGCACCCGCACGTAGGCCGGTCGGCGTACGCTGGGGCCGTGCGAGGGACAACGGTGGCGGTGTGGGCGGCCCTCCTGGGCGGCGTGGCGGGGGCGCAGGCGGACACGCCGGTGCTGCGCGGCACGCTGCCCGGCTGGGAGGGCGGTGCGGGTTCCGTGGGGGTGCTGCTGCTCTTCCCGGGCGGGGACGACCGCCGCATCCAGGCGGCGCGCGGGACGCTCAGTGCGGCGGGGGACCTGACGCTGCCGCTGCCCACCCCGGAGCGGCTGGCAGGCGCCCTGGTGCCGCTCGTGGAGTGGCTGAACCTGGAGCCGCTGGGCTGCGTGACCCGCAGCGGGAAGATCACGCTGGGCGACCCGGCCGCGCAGGTGTTCCCACTGAACGAGCTGCGCGTGGCCGCGGCCGGGCGGACATTCCCCAGCGTGGGCAGCGTCGTGGGCGAGGACCTGTGGCAGCCCGCGACGGTCCTAAACACTGAGGCGAACCTGCTGGAGGGGCAGCCGGACATGGACGGCCGCGTGCGTTTCCGGCGGCTGGTGTTCAGCCCGGCGGACGTGACCGTCAGTGGCGAGGCCCGCTGCGTGCCGGACAAGGCCATGCCCGAGCGGCTGACCGTGAATCTGCCCCTGCGGGCCGGGTGGAACGTCGTGCAGGAGGACGTGGACTACACCGGCGAGGACGCCACGCGCGCCCTGACCCTGGCCCCGCCAGACACCGTGACTGTCTGGCAGGCCCGCTGACGACGGAAGAGAGGAGACCCGCTGGGCTCCCCTCGTCTGATGCTGTCTGCTGTTACTCGGCGACGGTGGGCACGGCGGCGAGCGGATCGCGACCTTCCTTGATCGCGCCGAGGACGCGGGCGCGGATCTCGGCTTCCATCTCGGGGCGCTCGGCGATGTACGCGATGGCTTTTTCCTTGCCCTGGCCGATGCGCTCTTCGCCGTAGGAGTAGAAGCTGCCGGCCTTCTTGATGATGTCCATGTCGCTGGCGAGCGTCACGAGGTCACTGAGCTGGTCGAAGCCCTTGCCGTACATCAGGGTCAGTTCGACTTCCTTGAAGGGCGGCGCGACCTTGTTCTTCACGGTCTTGACCTTCACGGTGTTGCCGATGGCGTCATTGCCCATCTTGACCGGCTGGCCGATCTTGCGGACGTCCAGGCGCACGCTGGAGTAGAACTTCAGGGCGCGGCCGCCGGTGGTGGTTTCCGGGTTGCCGTACATCACGCCGATCTTCTCGCGGACCTGGTTGATGAAGATGGCGGCGGTACCGGTCTTGCTGAGGATCGCGGTGAGTTTGCGCAGCGCCTGGCTCATCAGGCGGGCCTGGAGGCCGGGGAGGCTGTCGCCCATCTCGCCCTCGATTTCCGCGCGGGGCGTCAGGGCGGCCACGGAGTCCACGACGACGACGTCCACCGCGCCGCTGCGCACGAGGAGTTCCATGATTTCCAGCGCCTGCTCGCCGTTGTCGGGCTGCGACACGAGCAGTTCGTCGGTGTTCACGCCCAGCGAGCGGGCATACACGGGGTCCAGGGCGTGCTCGGCGTCGATGAACGCGCAGGTGCCGCCGGCCTTCTGGGACTGCGCGACGATGCTCAGCGCCAGGGTGGTCTTGCCGCCGGATTCCGGGCCGTAGATCTCGGTGATGCGGCCCTTGGGCACGCCGCCCACGCCCAGCGCGAGGTCGAGGCTCAGGCTGCCGGTGCTGACGGCCTGCACGTCGAGTTTGCTCTCGGCGCCGAGCTTCATGATGCTGCCCTTGCCGAACGCCTTCTCGATCTGGCTCATGGCCGTCTCGATGGCCTTGGCGCGTTCCTTGGCGTCGGTGGGGGTGGCGGCGATGTCTTTTTCTTTGCTCATGGCGTCTCCTGGATAGCCTCGTCCGGGGCCGGTTCGGTCGCGGGGGCGGGGGTGGCGGGGGTGCCGCGCAGGCGGAAGGTGCTGACGGTTTCGTGAATGGGGCCGGTCTTGCGCAGGATGCTGCGGTGCAGCGCGGCGCTGCCGGCCGTCCAGTGTTCGGGGAAGAGGATGGGGGGCACGCGCGGCGCCGGGCCCTTCTTGCGGGCCAGCGTGACGTGCGCCTTGAAGGGCAGGTCGTCGGTGCTCAGGCCGAGCGCCTGAATGCCCTCGCGCAGCGCGGCGGCCAGTTCGTTCAGGCCCTCGGCCTCGACCTTGACGAACCACACGCGGGGGCTGCCCTCGTTCGGGAAGTACCCGGTGCCGCGCAGGCTCAGGTCCAGCGGCGCGGCGTCCGTGAAGAGGCGCGTGCCGAGCTTCTTGAGGTCGTCCACCCGGTCGTGCGGGACGGCCGGGAGGTACGCCAGCGTGACGTGCATCTGGTCGGCGGGTACCGGGCGCCAGTTGCCGCGCAGTTTCCCCTGCGCCGCGACGAGCGCGGGCGTGACGTCCGCCGGGACGGGCAGCGCGAAGAAGAGACGCTGGGTGGTGGGCGTGTGGGTGTCCGGCGCGCCGCGTCCCTTCCCGGCGGCTTTCGGGCCGGGCCGGGGGCCAGCTTTGGGCCCGGTCTTGTGTCCGGGCTGGCTGGTGGGACGGGCGGGTCGTTTCGGGCGAGGGTCAGTCATGCGGTCCATCCTGGCAGGGTGCGGGCCGCGAGGGCCAGCGCCGCGACCGCCGCCCGCTCGCGCAGCTGCGCCGGATCGCCCGGCCAGTTCACGCCCGCCACGGCCACCCGCGCGCCGTCACTCAGCGCGACGTGTGCGCGCCCGGCCTCCTCACCCTCCGTGCTCACGACCACCGCGAGGCCCAGGTCGGCCCCCAGGTGCTCGCGCGCCCCGGCCGCCAGTTCCCGCGCGCCCGCCTCGCTGACCAGCCCGTCTCCCTGGAGGGTGACGGGGGTCAGGCCCAGCGTGATCAGTCGGCGGTGATCCTGCGTGACCGCCGCGTCCAGGAAACCCGGCTGCTCGGCCAGCAGGGTGCACAGCACGCCCGCGCTGCCTGCCTCGATCACGCCCAGCGTGCGCCCGGCGAGCGCCGCCTGCACGGTGCCCGGCAGGGTCTGGTCGCCCTCGCCCCAGGTCCACTCGCGCAGCAGCGCCCGGACCTCGGTCAGCACGGGGGTCAGCCCCTTGCGGGCGTCCTCGGGGGTGGGGGCGCTGGCGGCCACACGCACGTCCACGCCGGTCAGGCGGGCGTACGTGGCGACGCTGGGGTTCGCCTGCCGGGTCAGGTGGCCCAGCCGCTCGGCGATCAGGCTCTCGCCGATCCCGTGCGTGTGAAGGGTGACGTGCTCCAGCGCGGCGCTGGGCAGCGGCAGGCGCGGCAGCACTTGCTCGGCCCACATGCGCCGCATCTCGCGGGGCGGCCCGGGCAGCGCCGCGATCAGCTTCGGCTGTCCGTTCCAGGTGGTCCGGACGAACCAGCCCGGCGCGGTGCCCACCGGGTTGGGCAGCGCCTCGGCGGAGGGGATCAGCCAGGCCTGCTTGCGGTTCGTGTCGGGCATGGCCCGGCCGCGCGCCTCGAACAGGCCGCGCAGGTGGCTCAGCTGGGCCCCGTCCTCCTGCGGCGTCTCGTTTAGGGCGGCGGCGATGGCCTCGCGGGTCAGGTCGTCGTCGGTGGGCCCCAGGCCGCCGCCCAGCAGCAGCAGGTCGGCGCGGCCCAGCGCCAGTTCGATGGCGGCCCGCAGGCGATCCAGGTTGTCCCCGACGACGGTCTTGCGGTGTAGGGTCACGCCGCGCGCGCCCAGTTCACGGGCGAGGAACGCGGCGTTGCTGTCGACGATCTCGCCGAACAGCAGTTCTGTGCCTACACTGATGATTTCTGCTATGGGCATAACAACCTCACCGGAGTATAGGCCAAAGCGAAACTTGCGTCCACCCCTGATCTTCACGCATGCGGGCCCCGGCCGCCCACCCGGATCCGTCACATGAGGGCCGGCTCAAGACCCCTTCATCTGCCCGGCTGTCTTCCGGCAGTGGGCGCTCACGGCCCCCACACGTACGCTGAATCCAGCACCACACGCCCACCGGCCACCCGGCCCCCACCCCCGCCGCCGCGCCCCCACCCGGGCCCGGGGCACCCCCCGCTCCGCACCGGAGCTCAGGAGGTTCACCATGAATCGCACCGTCCTCAGCCTGCTGATCCTCGCGCCCCTCGCCCTCGCCGCCTGCGGTCAGGGAACCCGGACCCCGGCAGCCCAGACGCCCGCAGCGCAGACTCCGGCCCCCACCGGCAGTGTCGAGGCGCAGCTCGCTGCCTACGCGGCCCGCCCCGAACTGCAGGACGAGAGCAGCCAGGCCATCCTGCGCGAGTACGCCAGCGATCCCCTGCTCCTCCAGAGCCTCCAGCGCGCCTACGGCGACAGCAGCGCGCCCCTGAACGTCGAGGCCCTCGCCGCCGAGAAGGCCGGCAGCGCGCCCCTCCAGAGTCAGGCCAGCGGCCGCGCCGGGTACGCGCAGTCCGTGGCGTGGGGCAGCGTCCGCCACTACCGCGCCGAGAAGGCCAGCCCCAACTACAGCGGCCTGCGCTGGGGCAGCAACGGCTGCAGCGCCCCCAGCGGCTTCGGCCTGGGCTACCGCGACGACTTCCGCCCCGCCTGCGACGTGCACGACTTCGGGTACGGCAACCTGCCCTGGCTGATCTCCAAGATCTACTGGCCCTACAACAAGGCCCGCACCGACCTCGCCTTCCTGGACAACATGGAAGCCATCTGCGCCGCCAAGAGCCTCCTGTCGCGCCCCGCCTGCTACGCCGCTGCGAACGCCTACTACCACGCCGTGGACATCGGCGGCTGGAAGTCCTGGATCAGCAACGGCTGACCCCCACCACGCGCCCGGTCGCCCCTGAACCGGCCGGGCGTTTCGCCCCCTGTCCCGACGCGAGGAGTCCTGCCATGCCGACGCTGACCCGAGTGCTCACCCCCGCCCTGCTCGCCCTGACCGTCGCCCTGGGGGCCTGCGGACAGACCCCCACCACCAGCGCGCCCGCCGGGGCCGGCGCGGCCCGCCCGGCGGACCCCACCCCGGTCAGCGCCGCCCCGGTCGGCGCCGCACCGGGCGCCGCCGACGCGCAGGTCAACGCGGCCCTCGAACGCTTCGCTCAGCAGCTCGCGCGGCAACTGCCCGACCCGGAACTGCGCCGCGCGGTGCAGGACCAGGCGGCGCTGCGCTTCGACGGGGACCAGGAAACCCTGTTCAGCGCGCTGGCCGCCCGCCCGGCCGGGGCGACCACCGTGCAGGGCCTGCTCACGCGCGGCGGCCTGAGCGCCAGCGCCCTGGACGACGTGACCCGCCGCGTCACGAACCTGCAGGTCGCGGTGCGCGGGCCGCAGTGGAACGCCGCCGAGTACACCCCGCTGGTCGCTGTGGCCGCCCAGGGCGACGAGTTCGCGCCGGTCGTGGCCTTCGACGCGCAGGGAAGGCGCCACACCCTGGACGCCCGCACGCCCCCCACGCAGCCGGTCGTGGTGGTCGGCGTGGCCGAGCGGGTGGACGAGCAGGGCCGCGTGATGGTGCCGGCCGCCACGCGGGCCGGGGCGACGGCCGTCACCGACCCGGCCGCCAGCGTGGGCGCGCAGGCCTGCGACAGCTGGGAACGCCTGATCTCGCTGTACGTCCGCGACGACCACGAACCCTGGACGCGCGGCGACCCCGAAATCTACGTGCAGCTGGGCTCGAACTCCCGTGACGGCCTCTACGTCGGCTCGCTGCCCGACGTGAACGGCGAGAACAAGTGGTACGAACCCAGGCGCGACCTCGTGCGCTGGAGCAGCACCACCATGGGCAACTGGATGATGTACCTCTGGTACGAACGCGACGGCGGCGGCAGCCTCACCCTGACCATCGGCGCGGACGTCAAGGGCGTGAACGGCAGCGTGTCCTACACCGTCGCGGACGGCGACGACCAGATGGGCCACGCCACCCTGGCCTTCGGGGACCGCCTGCAACGCTTTGCGCTCGACACCGGCGACGTCCGCTGGTGGCGCGGCGGCTGCGAGTAACGCCCCCCCCGCCTCACCCGCCGGGTCCCCCCGGCGCCTACACTGACCGGCACACCATCAACGCGGCCCTGCTCCCAGCGTCCTGCTTCCCTGTCCTGCGCGTCCCCACCCGAGGCACCGATGACCGTGTCCCCCCTGGCCCCCACCCGCCCGGCCCACCCGTCCACCCGGCCCGACGCGGCCTCCAGCGCCGATCCCCGCCTGGAGGTGCAGCGCACCCTGCACGTCACCAGCCTGATCACCTGGGGCGTGCTGTCCCTGCACTCCCTGCTGGTCGAACCCGGGCGTGACCACCTGCCCCTGCGGGACGTGCAGTGGTGGGGCGCCGTGAACCTGACCTTCCTGGCCGTGATGCTCCTGACCCTGGGCGGCCTGGTCCAGCGCGGGCGGCCCGCCACGCTGGCGCTGCTGCTGGTGCAGTCCGGACTGGCCCTGATCGCCAACGCCCTGCTCAGCGGCAGCAGCGTGCAGGCCGGCCTGATGATCGCCATCGCCGCGCAGGCCGCGCTGGTGCTGCCCCTGCGGCTCACGCTGCTGTGGGTGGCGGCCCAGAGCGCCGCGCTGCTGTGGGTGCTGCTCACCCACTGGCAGAGCCAGGACGCCTGGGCCTTCACCACCGGGTACCTGTGTTTCCAGGGACTGGCGGCCATGACCGTCCGCACCGCCATGCGCGAGATCCGCGCCCGTCAGGCGCTGGCTGCTGTCGTGGACGAACTGCGCGCCACCCGCGCCCTGCTGGCCGACGCCAGCCGGCAGGCCGAGCGGCTCCAGATCTCCCGCGACCTGCACGACCTGCTGGGCCACCACCTGACCGCGCTGGGCATGCACCTGCAAGTCGCCGGGCACCTCCTGCCCCCGGACGCCCCGGCCCGGCCGCACCTGCTCACCGCGCAGCAGGTGACGGGCGACCTGCTGGGCGACGTCCGCTCGGCCGTGCGGGGACTGCGCCACACGGCCTGCTGCGACCTGCCGGCCGAACTGGCCGCCCTGAGTGCCGCCGCGCCCGTGCGCGTCCACCTGGACTGGGCGCCGGACACGCAGGTGCACTGCCCCGTGCAGGCGCAGGTGCTGCTGCGCAGCGTGCAGGAGATCCTGACGAACGCCGCCCGCCACGCGCGCGCCGCGCAGGTCTGGCTGACCGTCCGCCGCCACGCGGGCACGCTGCACCTGCACGCCCACGACGACGGCCCGCGCCGCCCGGCGGAGCTGCGCTTCGGCTGCGGCCTGAGCGGCATGCGCGAACGCCTGGAAAGCGTGGGCGGCACCCTGGAGGCCCGCCTCAGCCCGGACCGTGGCGTGACCCTGCACCTCACCCTGCCCGCGCGGGGGACCGCGTGATCCGCGTGCTGCTGGTCGAGGACCAGACGCTGGTCCGCCAGGGCCTGCGCAGCATGCTGGCCCTGTCCGGCGACCTGGAGGTCATCGCGGAGGCCGAGGACGGCCTGCAGGCGCTGCACCTCGCGCCCGCCCACCGCCCGGACGTCATGCTGCTCGACTACCGCATGCCGCACCTGGACGGCCTGGGCGTGCTGCGCGGCCTGACCGCCCTGGGCGCGCTGCCCCCCACCCTGATCCTCACGACCTTCGACGACGACGACCTGCTCATCGAGGGCGCGCAGGCCGGGGCGCGCGGCTACCTCCTCAAGGACGTCTCGCTGGAGGTGCTCCTCCAGGCGGTCCGCACCGTGGCGGGGGGGGGCCGCTGGCTGCAACCCGTCACGCCCTCGCGCGTGCGCGGCCCGGACGCCGCGTCCCCCCCCGGGGAGGCCATCAGCCTGACCACCCGCGAGCAGGAGGTGCTGCGCCTGATGGCCGGCGGGTACAGCAACCGCGAGATCGCCGGGCTGATCACCACCACCGAGGGCACCATCAAGAGCTACGTGTCGAACATCCTCTCGAAACTCGGCGTGCGTGACCGCACCCGCGCCGTCCTGAAGGCCCTGGAGTACCGCCTGATCTGATCAGGCCGCCAGTTGCCGGCACGTCTCCGCGCAGCGGCGGCACGCTTCCGCGCAGCGCTGGCAGTGGTCATGGTGGTGCTGGCCGCACTCGGCGGCGCAGGCCTCGCAGGCCTCGGCACACAGCGCGCACGCCTGCGCGTGCAGGTCGCTGCCGCGCATCAGCAGCCGCGCGGTCAGCGCGCACACGTCCGCGCAGTCGCGGTCGAGGCGGATGCAGCCGCGCATCATGTCGATGTCCGGCTCGGCGAGGCAGGCGGTCGCGCAGGTCTCGCAGGCCTGCACGCAGGCCAGACACGCGTCGATGCAGTCCCGGATCATGGCTTCGGTCATGCCCCACCGTGTCATCCCCGTTCCGGCGCGGGATGGGAGCGGGATTCAGGCCCCCTTCACGCCAGCGCCGGCCAGACCCGCCGGCTGTCAGCTCACCCCACGGACGAGTTCCGCTTCCCATTCGCTTGCGGGCGTGCGGTCGTCGCGGCTCTGCCCGGCCTGACTGGCGTGCTGGGTGAAGCGCGACAGCGTCCAGCTGTGGTCTCCGGCGCGCAGGGTGTACGTGCCGTGCTCGCCCGGGCCGGTCACGCGCCGCCCTCTGTCGCGGTAGGTGACCTCCACGGGCGCCCCGACTGGGAGCGCTTCCAGTGTGGAGACGAGTACGGCGCCGTGGAACGACCGCTGTGGATCCGTCGGCTCGCCACGCCACGCCCCGCTGAGACACACCACCACGTTTCCGGCCGCGCTGCTTTTGGTCATGCCTCATCAGGACACGTCCACCCGTGGGTGGGGTGAGGGCCGCCCCACCCCCCCTTCATGAGATGGCCGCCGGGTCACCACGGCTCAGGTCAGGAACAGCCGGTACGCCGGGTTCGCCGTCACCTCGGTCGCCGGGTACCCCACCCCGGCCAGGAACGCCGCGAACTCCGGCGCGTCCCCGGGCGGCACCTGCACGCCCGCCAGCACCCGGCCGTGCGCCGACCCGTGATTGCGGTAGTGGAACAGGCTGATGTTCCAGCGGCCGTGCAGGTGCGTCAGGAACTCCAGCAGCGCCCCAGGCCGCTCCGGGAACGTGAACGAGTACACCCGCTCGTCCGTCGCCTCCGGCGCGCGCCCACCCACCATGTGCCGCACATGGACCTTCGCCAGCTCGTCGTCCGTCAGGTCCAGCACCGCGTACCCGCGCGACACCAGCTCCTCGCGCAGCTCCGCCCGCTGCCCGGGGGCCGCCAGCTGCACGCCCACGAAAATCTGCGCCTGCGCGCGCGGCGCGAAGCGGTAGTTGAACTCCGTGATCGCCCGCGCGCCCACCACCTCGATGAACTCCCGGAACGCCCCGGGCCGCTCCGGGATGGTCACCGCGAAGATCGCCTCGCGCCGCTCCCCGATCTCCGCCCGCTCCGCCACGTGCCTGAGCCGGTCGAAATTCACGTTCGCGCCGCAGGTCAGGGCCACCAGCGTCTCACCCTGCACGCCCCGCTCCTGCACGAAGCGTTTCAGGCCCGCCACCGCCAGCGCCCCCGCCGGTTCCATCACCGCGCGCGTGTCGTCGAACACGTCCTTGATCGCCGCGCACACCTCGTCCGTGTTCACCCGCACCCAGTCGTCCACGTACCGGCGCGTCAGGTCGAACGTGAACGCCCCCACCTGCTTCACCGCCACGCCATCCACGAAGATGCCCACCGACTCCAGCCGCACCCGCTCCCCGGCCTGCACCGACTGGAACATCGCGTCACTGTCCTCCGGCTCCACGCCCACCACCCGGATGTCCGGCCGCAGCGCCTTCAGCACCCCCGCCACCCCCGCGATCAGACCGCCGCCCCCCACCGGCACGAACACCGTCAGCGGCCCCGGGGTCTCCACCTGCCGCAGCACCTCCAGCGCCACCGTCCCCTGCCCCGCCAGCACGAGCGGATCATCGTACGGATGTACAAAAGTCAGGCCCAGCTCCCGCTGCAACGCGAACGCATGCGCCTCCGCGTCACTGAAACTGTCCCCGAACAGCACCACCTCCGCCCCACGCGCCCGGCACGCCCCCACCTTGATCTCCGGCGTCGTCGCGGGCATTACGATCACCGCCCGCACCCCCAGCCGCTCCGCCGCGAACGCCACCCCCTGCGCGTGATTCCCCGCCGAGGCACAGATCACCCCCCGCGAGCGCTCCTCCGCCGTCAGCTGCGCCATCTTGTTGTACGCCCCACGCAACTTGAACGAGAAGATCGGCTGCTGATCCTCCCGCTTCAGCAGCACCCGGTTCCCCAGGCGGGCACTCAGGCGCGGCGTCTCGCTCACCGGCGTCTCCACCGCCGCCCCGTACACCTTGCTCGTCAGCGCCAACCGCAGCACGTCCATCGCGTCCAGCTCACCCGGCTTGAATTCCCGAACCTGCGTCACACCCGATCACCCCTCTGTCGCCCTGAACAGCGCTCTGAAAAGAAAACCCCCCACCGGACGGCGGGGGACGATTGGCAGCGCGCAGGCCGTCAGGCGTTCACCCCTGACCAGCCCATAATTCGCGCATCTCTCATGTCCGACAGCTTAGGCGTGGGGGTCGTCGCGCAGTGGGGAAGGGGTAGACAAGGGGAGGTGTTTTTCGCATCGCGGCGGGTGGCCCCACCCCCCCAGCCCCCATCCCCAGGGGGGACGGGGGGGCTTACGTTGCACTGGGCAAGAGTTGTTCCCGGTGCGGCGTGTTCGGGGTGTGCGGTGACGGGTCCGGCTTCGACGCCATCCTCCGCCCCCTCGCAGGCCCGCGCGCTGCGCGCACGACGGCCGGTGGCAATCGGCGGTCAGTCGGTGTGGTGGGACGCTTCAGGCGGCTGATCTACTTTTTCTGGCTTTGGCAGCAGCATGGGTTCAGGCTCCCCTCAAGGGCAGCTGTCAGCGCAGCTGACTGAGGGGTCCTGCGTAGCAGCTGGTTCCCGCTGCGCAGCAGCCTCCCTTCCCACTGCCCACTCCCTACTGCCCACTTCCCCCCGCGATCTGCCGCGCCAGTTCGTCTGCGGTCCACAGGCCGAGGGTGTCGGCGTGGGGGCCGCCCAGAAGGAGGTGGGTGTGGTCGTCGAGGCGGTCGTGGGTGGGTGGGGCGCCGGGCTGCCCGCCGGGGAGGGCGAGCCACGCGCCGGGAATGTCGGCGAGGCTGCGGCCCAGGTGCAGGTCACTGGTGGCGAGGGCGGGGAAGGCGTCCATGAGGCCCACGAGGTCCTCGAGGGTTTCGCGGCGCAGGCCGGTGGGGACGCCGGTCAGGTGCCCGCCCTGGGGCGCGTAGCCGTGCGGGTCGCGGTGGTGGATGGGCGGGATGAGGGTGTACGCGCCGTGCTGGGGCCGCAACGTGAGGCCGTGGGCGTGCAGGACGGGCGTGTCCTCGGTGCTGGGCGCGGCGAGGTGCGGGGTCTGCCGGTAGGCGCGGGCGTGGCGGGTGTGGACGCCCAGATGATGTTCGGCCTGTGTGGGAGCGTGCGCGCCGGTGGCGAGAACGATCAGGGGCGCGTGGAGGGTGTGGGTCTCGTGCGTGACGACCTGATGGGTGTTCGTGACGGTCAGGCGCTCCAGCGTGACGCGCCCGCCGGGGTGGGGGGTAGCGCGGGTGTTCAGCAGCAGGTCGGTGCCGCGCCGGATGGCGCTCTGCGCGGCCACCTGCGCGAGGGTGCCGGGGCGGTAGGTGTGCGCCCCGTGCGCCCTGGCGTGCGGGAGGACCCCCAGGTCGAGCAGGGCGAGGCTCTGCGGGTGCGCGCCGAGCAGGTCGCGGGTGGGCTGACTGCCGGGGGTGGGCTGGTCGTGCAGGGTCAGGTACCGGCGGGACTGGATGTCATCGCCCAGCAGGGCCCGCAGCCGCTCCAGGGTCCAGCGGGCGGCACCGTGCTGGGAATCGGGCAGGTGTGCAGTCGTCCAGATGCCGGGGGCGAGGATGGTCGCGCCGTCCTCGTTGGGCAGGCCGCCCTCCTCGACCAGCAGGGTCTTCAGGTGCGGGGCGTGCTCGGTCAGGGCCAGGGCCAGGGCGCTGCCCATGCGGCCCGCGCCGAGGATAAGCACGTCGTAGGGGGCCTGCGGGTCGGTGCCGGGGGTGAAGGACTGGCCGACGTGGGCCCACACGCGGCCGGGGGACGGGCGGAGGTCATGCGGGCATGATGGGCCGTTCTCACCCGCCTGTCAGGCGGACGGGGGTGGGCGTGCGTATACTCGATCTTGATCATGCGTTCATTTCTGCGTGTTGGCGCTGCGGTGTGCGGCGGGCTGCTGCTGGGGTCTGGCGCGTCGGCGCTGAACGTGCGCGTGCTGGTGGCGGCGGCCCCACAGTTGACCGTGCGGGTCGCGGCCCCCGCCCCGGCGCCCGGCGCCCTGAACGTGCCCGGCGCCCCCACGCCGGCCCCCCTGCCGGTGCAGGCCTGGACGGTGGGGGCCAGCGGCACGCAGCTGACCCTGAACGGCCAGCCCACCGGGAGCGCGAGCCTCTACCTGCCGCCCAGTCCGGGCAGCGTCGTGGAGATCGCCGGGAAGGCGTACCGGGGCGGGGTGCAGCTGCGCGCCGAGAAGGGCGGCGTGCAGGGCATCAACGTGGTGGACCTGGAAGACTACCTGCGCGGCGTGGTCCCGGCCGAGATGCCCGCGTCGTGGCCGTCGGCGGCGGTGCAGGCGCAGGCGGTGATCGCGCGCACCTACGTCACGGCGCGCATCAACCCCGCCACGCCGTACGACACCTGCGCCACCGAGACCTGTCAGGTGTACGGCGGGATCGCCGCCGAGAAGCCCCTGGCGGACGCCGCGATCGCCGCGACGCGCGCGCAGGTCGTGGCGTTCGGCGGGAAGGCGGCCAGCACGTATTTCAGCAGTGACAGCGGCGGCTTCACGGCGTCGAGCGCCGAGGTGTGGGGCAAGGAGCTGCCGTACCTGGTCGCGAAGGCCGATCCGTTCTCGGCGGGCAGCCCACGCGCCCGCTGGCGGCTGGAGGTGCCCCTGGGCCGCGTGCAGGAAGCGGCCGGGAACGCTGGGGTGCGCGTGGGCGCCCTCAGGAGCGTGACGGTCACGCGCGTCAGCGAGTCGGGCCGCCCGCTGGAGATCACGTTCGTGGGCGCCTCCGGCACCGGGAAGCTGACCGGGGCGAGCGCCGGGGGCTTCGTGCGGGCGCTGGGCGCGTCCGGCACGCGCGTGACCCTCGCGGGCCTGAACCCGCTCGTGCTGTCGGGCAGCGGCAGCGGGCACGGGGTGGGCCTCTCGCAGTACGGAGCGCTGGGGCTGGCGAACGCCGGGTACAGCCACCTGCACGTCCTGGGCTTCTACTACCCCGGCACGCAGCTGGCCACCCTGAGCGCCGACGCGGGCCCGGCCCGCCCGGCCCTGGCGGTGCAGGCGGCGCTGCCGGTGCCGCCCCTGGGGCAGGTCTGGGCGGCAGCCCACGCGCAGCAGGCGGCGCCGGAACTGCTGGCGGCCGCCCCCGGGTTCACACCATGACCCCCCCCGTGACCCGCGCCGGGCGCCGCCGGGGTGCGCGGGTGCGCGCGGCGCTGCTGGCGCTGGGCCTGCTGGCCCTGGGCGGCGCGCAGGCCCGCACGGTGAAGATCGTCTCGGCCGACACGCTGGAACTGCGGCAGGTGGACGGCCAGGAGCTCGTGGTGATCAGCGGCGAGAACGTGGAACTGCGGGTCGACGACGACGTGGTGCGCGCCAGGCGGGTGGAGTTCAACCGCACGCGGCGCACCCTGACGCTGATCGGCGCCGCCTCGTACCGCAGCGCCAAGGACGGCGAGGACCTGCGGGGCGAGAATCTCGTCGTGGAACTCGGCAAGGAGCAGGTGAGCGGCGAGGACGTCCTGATCAGCGACGCCCGCCTGGAGATCCGTGGGCAGGAGGTGGACCGCATTCCGGGCCAGCTGCGCGCCACGGGCGGGTACTTCACGACCTGCGCCCGCTGCGGCCGCACTCCCAACGACTACGCGTTCCGCGCCGAGCGGCTGATCGTGTACCCCGGCGACCGGCTGGTCGCGTACAACGCGCAGCTGCTCCTGGCCGACATTCCCGTGCTGTTCCTGCCGGTGCTCGTGCTGCCCCTGAACGACAGGGACCGCCAGCCGCGCCTGGAGGTCGGCCGCGACGCCGTGGACGGCCTGACCGTCCTGGCCGACCTGCCCTTCAGCGTGGGCGGCAACACGCTGGGCACCACCCGGCTGCGCTACTACCAGAACCGCACGCCCAGCGTCGGGGCGGGCGTGACGCTGCGCTCGTACGCGCCGGTGCCGTTCGTGGACCGCGTGGACCTGGACCTGCTGGCCGAGCCGCGCCCGGTGGGGCAGGAGGGCCGCGACGTGAACCTGGAGTTCCGGGTCAGGGGCCGCGTGCCGCTGGCGCTGGCCGCCCGCGACCTGGACTACACCCTGAACGTGACCCGGCGCGACATCGGCCGGAGTGCTACCGACCCCGAGCGGGGCGTGACGAACGTTGACCTGGGGGTCCGGGCCGAGTATCCGCTGTTTAGCGCGGCCTTCAACTACGTGGACCGTTTCGGCCCGGCGCCCACGGCGGCGCTGTACACGCCCCTGAAACGGCCGGAGGTGGTCGTCGATCCCAAACCGTACACGAACGGTCCGCTCAGCGTGGACGTGAAGCTCACGGCGGGGAACTACACGGCGGCCAGCAATCCCCGGTCGCCCAGCGCTGCGGCGCAGGGCGTGAACATCACCACCAGCCGCCTGGAGGAGCAGCACAGCCTCGCGTATACCGTCAAACCCTGGACGGACGCGGACCTGAGCCTGAGCAACACCTTCACCGGGCGCTACTACGGCACCGGCGCGCGCACCGTGCAGCTCGACCTGACCGGCACCCTCACGCAGCGCTGGGCGGGGTCCAACTCGGTCAGCCTGACGGCCAAGTACCTGCGCACCGAGGGCACCAGTCCCTTCGCCTTCGACGCGCTGCCGGGGCGCCTGCTGTCCGCCCCGGTCACGCTGAATGTCTCCACGGTGCCCGCCCGGGACGTGAGTTTCGGCGTGTCGTACACCCGCGACCTGTTCCTGAGCAGCGATCAGCAGGGCAACGCCATCTTCAGCCTGGGCGTGAACCGCCGCCCCCTGAGCCTGAGTGCCAGCACGCAGGTGAACCTGGACAAGCGCAGCCTGGAGGACGTGTCGTTCAGCGCCACCCTGGCCGACCCCGACAGCCGCAAGGTCACGGTCACGCCCGCGCAGCCCGCCACGGCCACCACGCCCGCCCGCCCGGCCACCGCGACCCGCACGAGCGCGTGGCCCGCCCCGAACCTCAGCCTCAGCGCGTCGGGCGGCTACGCGCGGGCCACCGGGCCCAAACCGCTGACCGTCACGGCCGCCGTGACCGGCGACGTGCGCAGCAACAACTTCAGCGTGTCGGTGACCCACAACGTCCGCACGCCCGAGATCACGTCCGTGGGCGTGCGCTACAGCCTGACCCGCACGCAGGACACTGTCCTGAATGCCCTGACCGTCAGCGGGAACGAGACCCTGAACCCGGTCACGGGCCTGCTGACCGGCAGCCACCGCGTGCTCTGGCGCGGGCAGTACGAGTTCCAGACCTCGCACAGCCTGCTGCTGGCCCGCCCGGACAGCGCCACCAGCAGCGGCACGGTCGACTTCAGCGTGGGCACCGCCAGCGGCAGCCTGAACAGCTGGTCGGTGCGCTACGGCGGGGCGTACGACCTGCGCCGCGGCGGCTTCACCGCCCCGCAGCTGAGCGCCAGCCTGAACCTGACCCGCACCGGGCAGACCCTGGCCGTGGCGGCCGTGCTGAACACGCCGGGGCTGGATCAGCGGCGCACGGAACTGGCGCGCGCGGAACTGAGCGGCGCGGCGCAGTTCGGCAGCCGCTTCTGGGTGTCGGGCCGCGCGCTGTACACCCGCACCCGCAGCGGCACGTACCCCGACGACGTCGCCACCGACACCCTGCAGCTCAGCCCGCTGCGCGTGAACCTCGGCCTGGGCCGCGCCGGCGAGCGGCCGGGCGCCTACCTGACCGGCACCCTGTCGCAGAACTTCACCTGGGTGGACGGCGTGCGCCAGACCCCCGGACCGCTGACGCCCGTCATCGGGCTGACCATCGACCGCTGCTGCTGGGCGCTCCAGGCCGAGGCGGACCTGCTCAACCGCCGCTACCGGGTGGCGGTGGGCCTGCCCGGCCAGACCGGCTACCCGCTGTTCGAACTCACGCCGGACGGCGCCCGCATTCCGCTGATTCCCACCCTGCCCTGACGCTCCCCGCTCCCGCCCCGCCCCGGAGGTGACCCCCGCATGCGCCGACTCCTGCTCCTGCCCGTCCTGACCACCGCGCTCCTGACTGCCTGCACCGGCACCGAGGAGGTGCAGTACGCCGTGCAGCTGAACGTCCTGACGAACGCGGACGCCTCGGGCCGCGCGGCGCAGCTGCGCGCCCTGAACACCGACGGCGGCAGCGTGAACACCGTGCCCGTGACGGGCGGCGTGCAGGTGCTGCCCGTCAGCGGTTCGCGCCGCGTGATCAGCGTGCGGGTGGACGGCGCCGAGACCCGCACCCCGCAGGGTGAGGACCCCCAGCCCTTCGCGGACCCGGGGTTCACGCCGTGCTACACGCGCGCCGCGCAGGACGCCGCGCGCACCCGGCTGCTGCTCCTGAGCGAGTGCAGCGGCGTGCAGCGCGCCGCCCTGTTCAGCAGCGACACCCGCGCGCTGATCTGGTCGGCGCTGCTGCCCACCTACCTGCCGCCCGTGACGACCAGCGATACGCCCCCCACCCGGCTGGCCGTGCAGGGCGACGTGGGCCTGATCTCCCGCGCCCGGCTGAACGGCGGCAGCGAGATCATCCGCGTGGCGATCCCCGGCGGGACCAGCGCGCCCGAGGTCAGCGCGCCCCTCGCCATCCCGGCCGTCTTCGATCTCGTGCCGTACGGGGGGCGCGTCCTGGCCGCCACCGCGACCGGCATCCAGGCCCTGACCAGCAGCGGCGAACCCGACAGCACCACGACCCTCAGCGCGTTCGGCGCGACCCGCTACGACCGGCTGTGGGTGGGCGGCGCGAACAATACGCTGCTGGCCGCGTGGCGCAGCAACGTCCTGGCGGCCACCTCCGACAGCCCCCTGCGCCTGTGGGACGGGGCCGCCACGACCGCCGCCACGGTCGCCACCCTGGCCGACATCCGCGACCTGACCCTGCCCAGCGACGGGAAGGCGTACGTGCTGGCCGGCTCGGCCCTGAACCGCTACGACGTCACGCTGGGCCTCTCGACCGGCAACTGGGCGCCCAGGACCCTGGCCTCCCTGACCGCGCCGCTGAGCATCGCCTGGACGGTGCCGGTCACCACGCCCTGACCTCCCGGCGGGCGTCAGCGCTCCCTGGGACCGGAGACGTCCTCCGGCGGGCGGGTGACCGGATCGGGCGGGACGGGCAGGCCCAGCGCGGCCTGACGGGCGCGGGCGTGCGCCAGCGTCCAGGCGCGCGGGTCGCGTTCCCCGGCATAGCTGTCGCGCAGGGAAGCGCTCAGGGCTGAGGCTCCGATGCACTCGGGCACGCCGCTGGCACCGGGGTTGGGCGCGCAGTCGGTCAGGACGTCCAGGTGCGCCGCGA
Source organism: Deinococcus actinosclerus (assembly GCF_001507665.1). Classification (NCBI taxonomy): domain Bacteria; kingdom Thermotogati; phylum Deinococcota; class Deinococci; order Deinococcales; family Deinococcaceae; genus Deinococcus; species Deinococcus actinosclerus. The sequence goes on from NZ_CP013910.1 coordinate 116,632, forward strand.
TGACCGGCGCGGCGCCCGGGCCCAGGGCGAGCAGGTCGGCGGCGTTCGCCTGCTGCGGGGCGCGGCGCTGCGCGTTCGTGACCCCGGACAGCTCCCGCGTGATGTTCACCCGCGCGATCAGCCCAGCCGGATTCAGCGCGGTCGTGACGAGCAGCGTGCCCAGGCCCAGCAGCAGCGCCGGGTACGCGAAGCGCGGGGCCTGATCCCGCCAGAGGGTCACGGCCAGCCACGCCAGGGTCAGCGTCACCCACACCAGGAAGGCGGCGCCCAGCACGCGGGTCTCGCTCAGGCCGTACGCCTGGGTGTACAGCACCCAGCGCTGCGCGGCGGACGCCAGGATCACCGTCAGCGGCAGCAGCACGGCGGCGTTCAGCGCGTGGAAGGCTGCTCGGCGGCGGGACTCCGGGGTGCTCAGGGCGTACGCGACGCGCAGCACGGCGGCCGTCAGGAGCGCCACGGTCATGAGTTGCCCGAAGCCCTCGCGGATGAACGCCGCGTACGTCTGCCCGTCGGGCAGCGTGCCGCCCAGCAGCAGCGGCAGCTGCCGCGCCGCGAACGCCGTGAACAGCAGCGCCAGCGCGCCCAGCGGCACGCCCGTCTCGATCAGGCCCAGCCGTCCCTGACCCGGCGCGGGCGGGAGGAGGCTGGGCCGCGCGGCGAGCAGCGCCCCGTACACCAGTCCGCCGGTCAGGATCAGCCAGCCGATCAGGTGCCCCAGGGTGCTGATAGACCGGTCGAGGTTCACGTCCAGGTGCAGCAACGCGTTCAGCGCGTGGGCGAACGACTCGTCCGCCCCGGCCAGCAGCGGTGCGAACACCGCGAGGAGCGGCACGCTCAGCAGGGCGCCCACGCCCACCCGGCCCCAGGTGCGCGGCGCGGCAGAGGCGGGTTTCAGGTGCGCCCACGGGAAGCGGTCGAGCAGCACGGCCAGCCCGTAGATGACGTGAATGCCGCTGCTCAGGGCGGCGCCCAGGCCGTCCAGCACGCCCGCCCGCGCCAGCCCCGGGAAGCGCAGCGCGGCCGAGCCCAGCCCCAGGCACAACACCAGCGCCAGCATGTTCAGGAACGCCAGATCGGGCGTGGGGGCCCACAGCGTGAACGCCACGCTGAACAGGGCGGCCAGGGCCAGCAGGGTCACCCCCTCGCGGCTGGGGGGCTGGCCCTCCCGCCGCGCCCGCCACGTCACCACGCCCAGGTACAGGGCCGTCCACACCGCCAGATTCAGCCCGAACGCGCCGCCCGCGCCCTCGGTCAGCAGCAGCGCGGCCAGCGCCAGCCCGGCGGCGGTCAGCAGCGGCCACGCCAGCCTCGGCGCGGCGGGGGAGGGGGCCTGGGGGACTTCGGCGGGCGCACCGGGGAGGGTCATGCCCGCACCGTACTCACCGGGCCCTCACGCGGCGTCCACCGGAGGGTCTACAGCGAAAGGAGGAGAACCGGCCTCCCGGTCTGGCTGGGCGCTACCCGCCGCGCGCGAAACGGCGTTCCAGCGCCCGCTGCACGAGTTCCAGCAGGCTGCTGACCGCCCAGTAGATCAGCGCCGCCGCCAGGTACGGCCCGAACGGTTCGAAGGTCCGCGCGATGACCAGCTGCGCGCTGCGGAGCAGTTCCACGACCGTGATCACGCTGACCAGGGACGTGTCCTTCACGAGGCCGATCAGGGTGTTGCTCAGGCTGGGCAGTGCCACGCGCGCCGCCTGCGGCAGGATGATCAGCCGCATGGTCTGCGACCCACTCAGGCCCAGGCTGGTCGCGGCCTCCCGCTGCCCCTTCGGGATGCTCAGGATCGCGGCGCGCATCGTCTCCGAGAGGTACGCGGCGGCGTTCAGCGTCAGGGCGATCACGCCGCCCGCCACGGGGTTCAGCGTGACGCCCAGGCTGGGCAGCCCGTAGTAGATGACGAAAATCTGCACGAGCAGCGGCGTGCCGCGCATGAACGACACGTACAGGCTGCTCAGGCCCCGCACCCAGCCCAGGCGGGACAGCCGCGCCAGCGCGACCAGGAACCCCAGCGGGAGGCCCAGCACCATCGCGCCCAGCGCGAACCCCAGCGTGACGGGCAGCGCCCCCAGCAGGGTCGGCAGGGACGTCCAGGCGCTCTGGAGGACGAGTTGCAGCTGTTCGGTGTTCATGGGCCTCCCTGGCACGGCGCTGGGCCACGGGCGGTGGTGACCGCGTCCATGGCCCAGCGCTCACAGCTCTGAGCTTAAGGCTTGCTGACGTCCTGACCGAACCACTTGCGGCTGATCTTGGCGTACGTGCCGTCGGCCTTGAGTTGCAGCAGGGCCTTGTCCACCGCCGTCTTCAGGCTGGTGTTGGTCTTCTTCATGGCGATGCCGACCGATTCGGGGTCACCGATGACGCCCGCGCCGCGCACGGGGAGGTTCTGGGACTTGATGAGGTACCCGACGAGCAGGCGGTCGTTGAACGCGGCGTCCAGGCGGCCCGCGGCGAGGTCCGCGAGGTACTCGGGCGCGCCGGGGTACGTGACGACGTTGATACCGCCCGCGTCCCGCAGCTGCTTCTCGAAGTTGCTGCCCAGGCCCACGCCCACGCGCTTGCCCTTCAGGTCCGCAAGGGTCTTCGGGGAGAAGCTGCCAGTCTTCTTGACGATGATCTGCGGGCTGGAGTACGCGTAGGGCTGGCTGAAGCCGATGGTCTTCTGGCGCTCGGCGGTGATGCCGACCTGATTGACGATCACGTCGTACTTGTTCGCCTGGAGTCCGGCCAGGATGCCGCTCCACTCGGTCAGGACGAACTCGGCCTTCAGGCCCAGCTTGGCCGCCACGGCCCGGGCGATGTCCACGTCGAAGCCGGTGAGGTTGCCCTTGTCGTCCTTGTACGTGAACGGGGCGTAGGTGCCTTCCATGCCGATCTTCAGCACGCCTTTTTGCAGGGTGCTGGGGGCGGCGGCGTGGGCGCTGCCGAGGCCGAGGGTCAGGGCGAGCAGGGGCAGGGTGAGGCCGGTGAAGTGCTTGGTCATGGGGCTCCTTGGGGGGCTGCCGGGCAGCCGGGTGCGTGGGGTTGAACAGACGCGTGGCCGCGTCGTTCACGGCAATGGCAATAGTCTACAACTTCGGTCAATTTTTAGAAAGTGTCCTGCATACACTATTGGCGCTCGGGTGACGCGGACCGTCCGCCCCGCCGGACCGCGCCCCGCCGGAACCTCGTGCGCGGGTACGGTTGCCCCGCCCCCCGCCCTCTACACTCGGCGCATGGCCTTTCCGGACATCCAGAGTTTCATGCGCCTCCTCGAGCAGCGCGGTGAACTGCTCCGCGTCACGACCCCGGTCAGCCGAGAACTGGAAATCACCGAGATCGCCGACCGCATGGTCAAGCAGGGCGGCCCGGCCCTGCTGTTCGAGAACGTCACCGGCAGTGACTACCCGGTCGCCATCGGCCTGCTGGGCACCAAGGAGCGCGTGGCGCTGGCCCTCGGCGTGGACGACCTCGACGAACTGGCCGAGAAGGTCCGGAACCTCATCGACCTGTCCGGCGGCGGCAGCAAGCTGGGCCTGCTGAGCAACGTCACGAAACTCCGCGACGCCATGAACCTCCCCCCGCGCCGCGTCCGCTCGGCCCCCGCGCAGGAGGTCGTGTGGCGCGGCGACGAGGTGGACCTCTCGAAGATCCCGGTCCTCAAGTGCTGGCCGCTCGACGGCGGGCCGTTCGTCACGCTGCCCCTCGTCATCACGAAGGACCCGGAAACCGGCGAGCGCAACATGGGCATGTACCGCGTGCAGGTCATGAGCAAAAACACGACTGGCATGCACTGGCAGCGGCACAAGACCGGTACCAAACACCTGGAGAAGGCCAGGAAACTGGGACAGCGGCTGGAGGTCGCGGTCGCCATCGGCGGCGACCCGGCGCTGATCTACGCCGCCACCGCGCCCCTGCCGCCCGTGCCGGGCCTGGACGAGTTCGCCCTCGCCGGGTACCTGCGCGGCCAGCGCTACCCCGTCGCCAGGGGTATCACGGTGGATCTGGACGTGCCCGCCAACGCCGAGTTCGTGCTGGAAGGCTACGTGGACCCCAGCGAGGACTGGGTGGTCGAGGGGCCGTTCGGGGATCACACCGGCTTCTATACCCTGCCGGACCTGTACCCGCACTTCCACGTCACGGCCGTCACCATGCGCCGCAATCCCGTGTACCCGGCGACCATCGTGGGCCGCCCCCCCATGGAGGACGCGTACCTGATCGAGGCGTCCGAACGGCTGTTCCTGCCCGCCGCGCAGCTCATCATTCCCGAGATCGTCGATTACCACATGCCGCCCGCCGGGGTCGCTCACAACCTCGTGTTCGTCAGCATCAAGAAGAGCTACCCGGGGCAGGCGTACAAGGTCGCCAACGGCCTGTTCGGCCTGGGCCAGATGATGTTCGCCAAGGTCATCGTGGTCCTCGACGAGGACGTGAAGGTCACCGACTTCGACGCCGTGTGGCGCGAGGTCACGCGCAAGGCCGTGCCGGGCCGCGACACCCTCACCACGCGCGGCCCCATCGACGTGCTCGACCACTCCAGCCGGGGCTGGGGCTACGGCGGCAAACTCATCATCGACGCCACCACCAAACGCCCCGAGGAGGTCGGCAGCGCCGCCAGCAGCCGCCCCGACCAGGCTGGGGACACCGTGGCGCCCCACGCCTTCACGCCCCTCGCCGCGCACGACCTCCCCACCTTCGGCGGCGTCCTCGCCCAGCGGCAGACCCCGGACGGGTACTGGCTGGTCGCGCTGCACAAGACCCGCGCCGGACAGGCCCGCGAGCTCGCCGCCGCCTTCGCCGCGCACCCCGCCGCGCAGGGCATCCGCCACCTCCTGATCTGCGACGACCAGACCGACGTGAACGACCTCCAGGACGTCTGGTGGACCATCCTGAACAACATCGACGCCGAACGCGACGTCTGGGTGCAGGGGGGGCTCCTCGCCTGGGACGGCGCGCAGAAACTTCCTGAAGAGGGCTTCGTGCGCGAGTGGCCGCCCAAGATCGTCATGGACCAGGGGGTCGTGGACCGCGTGGAGCGCCTGTGGAACGTGTACGGCCTGCCGGAATCCCTGCGGTAACCCGGGGATGGAGCGGAGGCCAGGGCTGACGCGCTGGCCTCCGCTTCAGTTGTTGAATGGCTGGATCTACAGCCGCACCAGCGCCGGGGTCAGGTCCTCGATCTGCGCGGCGCCGCACAGGGCCATGGCGAGGCGGAATTCGTCCTCCAGCAGGGTCAGGGTGCGTTCCACACCGTGCTGCCCGGCGGCGGCGAGGCCCCACAGGGCGGCGCGGCCCAGGAACACGGCTCGCGCGCCGAGCGCGACAGCTTTCAGGACGTCCGTGCCGCGCGTGACGCCCCCGTCGAGGTAGATCTCGCTGCGGCCCGCGACGGCGTCCACGATCTCCGGGAGGGCCTCGAAGCTGCTGATGGCGGTGTCGAGCTGCCGGCCACCGTGGTTGCTGACCCAGACGTGACAGCCGTGCTCTGCGGCCAGAACGGCGTCCTCGGCGGTCAGGATGCCTTTCAGGATGATGGGCAGGGGCGTCTGTTCGCGCAGCCAGGCCAGGTCGTGCCAGGTGAACGTCTTGTCGGCAAGGTCGCGGAAGTAGTTGGCGAGCTGCGAGCCGCTGTCCGTCTCGACCTGCGCGAGGGCGTCACGGCTGGCGACGTTGGGGGCGCCCAGATGGGTGGGCAGGGCGAAGCGGTGGCGCTCGTTGACCTCCCGGCGGCCCAGGTAGGGGGCGTCCACGGTGAAGACGAGGGCGCGCGCTCCGGCGGCCCGGGCGCGGTCGAGCATCGCGCGGCTGTGCGCGCGGTCGCGCAGCAGGTACAGCTGGAACCAGAAGCGGCCCTGGGCGTCCGCGCCGACGGTCTCGATGGGGGTGTTGCTGA
>NZ_CP013910.1:127500-402500 GCF_001507665.1 Deinococcus actinosclerus
GGCCGCCGACGACCAGTGAACGTCCGTTGGATTGAAGAGTCACGTCCTGAACCATGCCAGGCCCTGTTAGGACTGTCAGGCGCCCCTGGTCGCCGAATGCGGTGTCGAGTTGTCCATTGGCCTCGAATTGAGCCAGTCCCCATGCGGGGCGCGCCGGGCCGGAGAAACTGTAATTGGTTGTTCCAGCAGCCAGAATCTTGCCGTTTCGCCTGACGATCAGACCTGCGAGGCCCCCGCCCCCAAAACTGGCCCCAGCATCGGCGCGGCCCGTCCCACCCCCGAAAGTCCAGTCAGGTGTACCTGCAGCATCAAGACGCGCGACAGTAAAGCCGATGTCATCGAACACACCACCAATCACGATCCGTCCATCAGCCTGAATGTCCAGTGCCAATACCGGCCCACCCGCAAAGGGGTAAGCGACGCCGTCCTGACCGAAGGTGGGGTCGAGGGCACCATCCATCAGATACCGTGCCACCACGGCATATACCCTGCTCTCTCCTGCGACCTGAAAAAAATCACTGCCACCCACAATAAGCCGGCCCTGCGTATCCAACCGCAGCCGTTGTGCGCCCCCAGAGCCGCGTAGGGGTGTCTGCACGGTGCCGTTCTGGCCAAACGTGGTGTCCAGTTGCCCCGCTGCACTCAGGCGCAGCAGGGTAATGGCTGACGTGGGTACGTCGTGTGAGATGGCGGCAACCACTATCCGGCCATCGCCTTGCACCACCAGATCAACAGGAGTGTCCCGACCTCCCAGATTGACCGTGACTGAGCCGCCCAGTCCGAAGCTCTGGTCGGGGGTGCCGTCACTAAGCAACCGAAAGACCTGAATATCGTCTGTATCGGAAGCCCCGGTCACGATAATTCGTCCATCAGACAGGATCCCGAGACCGATGAGCGGATTCGGGCCGAGCAGCGTGTAACCTCCTGCCCCGAACGCGGGATCCAGGGTGCCATCTGCAAGGTACCGGGTGACCACGCCGCCTCCAGCACTGCCTGCCACCACGATCCGGCCGTCAGCCATGACGACGGCCCTCTGAGCAATCTCATCGACACGCTCCAGCAGATCCGTCGTGACCACGCCGTTCTGTCCGAAAGTGGAGTCTGGGACCTGTTGCGCCGTCAGGGAGCGGGGCACACCGTTCGGGCCTGCCAGTGGGGCAGTGTTTGGGGCGGCCGGTGGGGCGCAGCTGGGGACGAGAGTGGCCAGGGCAAGGCTGAGGCCGAGCAGCAGACGGGACGGGGTGAGGCTGTGTGGGCGGGCCATGATTCCCTCCTTGGACGCCAGGGGCAGGCGATCCAGGAGCAGGGTGACAGGTGGCCAGTGACCGGAGCGTGACCGCCTGGGACAGGTAAGGATCTCGCCAGACGCCAAAGAGATGGACGCAGCCTGGCAGCCGCGTCCTAGTGGGCGTCGTGGCCCAGTTGTGGTGGCGCGCCCTGTAGGACTCGAACCTACGACCGACCGCTTAGAAGGCGGTTGCTCTATCCAGCTGAGCTAAGGGCGCATGAAAAAGGGCTCCCGGGTAGGGGAGCCTTCCTGGAGCGGGATCACGGATTCGAACCGAGGCCAGAAGCTTGGAAGGCTGCTGTGCTACCACTACACCAATCCCGCAGGGTGCGTCGTGTCGTCGGGGGGTGGTCGAGGCGACAGGATTCGAACCTGCGACCCCTTGGTCCCAAACCAAGTGCGCTACCGGCCTGCGCTACGCCTCGTGACCGTATACTCTCCCGTCGAACGCGCGTCGTGAACTATAGCAGAGATTGCGCGTGGGGGAAGGGTGTTGTGTGCATGAGGAGCGTATGCTGCGTCATTGTGAGTGGCGCGCGCGTGAAGACGTTCCTGGATCTGGTGAAGTTCGAACACACGGTGTTCGCCCTGCCGTTCGCGTATGCGGGCATGCTGCTGGCGAGCATGCAGGTGAACGGCACGGGCTGGCCCGGATGGCACGTCCTGGTGTGGGTGACGGTGGCGATGGCGGCGGCGCGCACGGCGGCGATGGGAGCCAACCGTGTGATTGACCGCTTCATCGACGCGCGCAATCCGCGCACGGCGGGTCGGGAGGTGCCGAGCGGGAAGGTCAGCCCGGCGCAGGCGTGGGCGCTGGTGGTGGTGAGTCTGGTCGTCCTGGTGGTCGCGGCGGCGCAGCTGAACCCGCTGTGCCTGGCGCTGTTGCCGCTGGCGGTGGTGTTCCTGATCGGCTACCCGTACACGAAGCGCTTCACGTGGCTGTGTCACGCGTGGCTGGGCGTGACGGACGGCGCGGCGGCGGCCGGGGGCTGGATCGCGGTGACCGGGGAGTTCGCGCCGCCCGCGTGGGCGCTGTGGGCCGTCGTGATCTTCTGGATGATCGGTTTGGACGTGATCTACGCGACGATGGACCGGGATTTCGACGTGGCGAACGGTATCAGGAGCATTCCGGCGCGCTTCGGGATTTCGCGGGCGCTGCGGATCGCGGCCGCCAGCCACGCGCTGACGTTCGCGCTTCTGCTCCTCGTGGGCGTGCTGGCGGGCGCGAGCGTCTGGTATTACCTCGCGGCGCTGGCGATGGGCGGCATCCTGCTGTTCGAGCACCGGATCGTGAACCCGAAGGATCTGGCGCGGGTGAACGTGGCGTTCTTCGACGCGAACATGTGGCTGGCGCTGACCATGCTGGCCGGCGTGGTGGTGGACGTGGCGTGGCGCACCCTGACTTGATACGGACTCCGATTGAGTGGAGTGCAGAAATCCTTCAGTCCGAACGGATACGAGTGGAAGTCAAACGGCTTCCGGGCGTGGAGCTGGCATCCCGGTGCCCTTCCCGGTGGTTGACGAAACAGACGGAAGCCGGATGAGTGGTGCTGAGTACCGCAGCGCTGGGCTGGACTGGGTGCCCCTGGACGCCGCGCAGGCCTTCGTGGACGGGGACGAGCGCCGCGCGGCGGTGCTGCTGGCCCGCGCGCGGGACGCGCAGCCCGCCGGGAGTGTGGCGTGGGCGCAGCTGGAACGGCTGTATGGCCTGACCCTGATTCATATGCAGCGTGAGGTGGAGGGCACCTTCGCGCTGGAACGGGCGGACGCGCTGCTGGACGCGGCGGGGATGCCTCGGCCTGATCTGGAGGTACTGGACCGGCGGGCGCCCGGTGGGCCGCCTGAACGCTAGACTGGCGCGCATGACGGACGCGGTGCGGGCGGGTGTGACCCTGGAAACCTCGGAGCGGGACTTCGCGGCGCGGTACGCCGAGTTCGCTGCCCAGGGCACGCTCTACCCGTCGCGGGAGGGCAGTCCGCTGCTGGAGTTCGGGGTGGCGGGGCGGGTACTGTACCTGTTTGACCGCAGCGGGCCGTACGCGGCGCAGCCCGGTCCGGCGCGGCTGGTGGTCCACGGTGTGGTGGAGGACGGCGGGCTGCACCGGCTGGACGGCGGAGAGCACCAGGAGCAGGTGCAGACCCTGGGGGTCTCCGGGGTGGAGGGCCGTGGGCGGGTGCTGGCCGTGTGGCGGCAGGGGTTCGTGGTGCAGGCGCGCCTGCCGCTGGTGCTGGGCTCGTTCACGCCATTGCCCGACGTGCAGGTGGGGGACTGGGTGGCGTTCCGGACGATGCCGCCCCTGCATGGTTTTGTCCCGGTCTGACCGGGTGCAGGGGCGCTGACGAGAGATGAGCCGGGAAGCAGCCGGCTAGGTGTCGCAGGTCCTGACCTGACAGACCACACCCGGTCTGTACCTTAGGCGGTGACAGAAGACAAATTTTTCTTCACTCAGTCGATTTAACGTCGAAGTGAAAACATCTTCCCTTTCTCCTCACGGTCCTTCATGATGGAAGCGTCCCCATGAACGAGTCGCTGCTCCCCCTCCCCGGCTCCCAGCCGCATGCCACCCCGGCCTGCATGGTGCTGGTCGATCTGGTCGGCAGTACGTTGATGGCGCAGACCCTCGACCTGGGCAGTTACATGGCGCTTATGCAGGAATTCGTGCAGGTCATGATCCTGACCCTGGAGGCCCGCGGAGGGCAGGTCCTGCAGCACCAGGGTGACGCCGTACTGGCCTGGTGGCCCGCCGCGCAGGCGGCGCAGGCCTGCGCCGCCGCGCAGGAGGCGCATATCCGTGCCGGGCGGCTGGCGCTGGCCGGGCATCTTGGGCAGCGGCTGCGGCTGCGCGCCGGGATCTCCAGCGGTGACGTGCTGATGGGCGTAGTCGGGGGACAGATGAGTGCCTACGGCTTGCCCGTCAACTACTCTCGCCGCCTGTGTGACGCGGCGCAGGCCGGGCAGACCCTGATCTGCGACGCGGTGCGCGCGCAGGTGCCGCAGCTGCGGTCAGTGCCCTGTCCGCCCCTGGCCCTGCAGGGCTTCGGGCCGCGCTGCACGGCCCACCGTCTCCTGGACAGCCCGGAGTCGGGGACGCGCATGAAAGTTGATTAAGCGCCCAGGCGGCCTTCTCATGAGAACGCTCCCTAGACTGCGGGCATGGAACGCAAGCCCCTGGTCTTAGTCATCGAGGATGAGAAAGACATCGCTCGATTCATCGAACTTGAACTCGCTGCCGAAGGTTACGCCACGGAGGTCGCCTTCGACGGCGTCACCGGGCTGTCGAAATTCCGTGAAGTCAACCCCGACCTCGTCATCCTGGACCTGATGCTGCCCGTTCTGGACGGCCTGGAAGTCGCGCGGCGCATCCGCAAGACCAGCAACACCCCAATCATCATCCTGACCGCCAAGGACGGCATCCAGGACAAGGTGGAGGGCCTGGATTCCGGCGCCGACGACTACCTCATCAAGCCCTTTTCCATCGAGGAACTGCTTGCCCGCGTGCGCGCCCACCTGCGCCGCGTGAACCCGGCCGTGACCGGCGAGGTGCGCGTGGCCGATCTGGTCATGAACCTCGACGGGCGCGAGATCTTCCGCGGTGGACGCCGCGTGGAACTGTCCGCCAAGGAATTCGAACTGCTCGAACTGCTCGCCCGCAACCCCGGCAAGGTCTTTTCACGCTTCGAGATCGAGGAGAAGGTCTGGCCCGAGTACACCGGCGGCAGCAACGTCGTCGACGTGTATATCGGCTACCTGCGCCGCAAGCTGGAGGAGGGCGGAGAGCGCCGCCTGATTCACACCGTGCGCGGCGTGGGCTACGTCCTGCGCGAGGAGTAAGCGTGCGGCGGGTGGGACGCGCGTGGACTGTTCGCGCGTCCCTCATGCGCCCAGCCTCTACACTGCCCCGCATGACCGCCCCGACCCGGAGCCCCGCATGACGCTGCGCTGGCGGCTCACGCTCTTCTACACGGCGCTGCTGGCTTTCCTGCTGACCGGGGTGGGGGTCATCACGCTGTACATGATGCGCGTGAACCTGATCAGCGGGATCGACAGCGACCTGAACACGACGTACAAGCAGTTCGTGACGTACCTCGTCAAACCCATCGGCCCGGACGACCAGACGGCCCGCATTCCCACCGATCAGCAGCAGCTGACCGCCCAGGGCAACGGGCAGTTCGACCAGATCGGGCAGGCCAAGCTGCTGGCGCGCTACTACTTCTCAAATTCCAGCCTGGCGGTCGAGGAACTCTCCTTCTACTCCCGTCAGACCCTGCTGGATGACCTGAAGGCCGCGCGGACGCCAGACGCCAAGAAGAAGCTGTTCGACTACCTGGCCGGCCTGCGGGAGGACTCCCGCCGCTCCTTGGCCGTGGACATCAACCGGCCCATCACGCTCAGCGACGCTGAGCTGGACGCCCTGATCAATTCTACGGACGGCCGCCTGCGCCTGAACCGCCTGATTGCCGACGCGCCCAACCGCGAGCCGACCCTCATGCGGCTGCTGGTGGTGCTGGGCCCCCTCACGAACACCGAACCCAGCCGTAACGCGGGGATCGGCCAGAACTTCCAGAACGAACCGCCACTGAGTGTCGTGTACGTGGCCCGCAGCCTGAAGACCGTGCAGAGCACCCTGGATGACCTGCGGCAGGTCGTCATGCTGCTGTTCCTGACGGGACTGTTCACGGCGGGGACCGGCGCGTACCTGCTGGCCGGGCAGGCCCTGTTGCCCCTGCGCCGCGTGCAGCGGGCCGCCGAACGGATCGGCGGGCAGAATCTCACCGAGCGGGTGCCCGTCCCGCAGACCGGCGACGAGGTGGAATCCCTGGCGACCGCGCTGAACGCCATGCTGGGGCGTCTGGAGGGCAGCTTCGAGGCGCAGCGGCGCTTTACCAGCGACGCCAGCCACGAGCTGCGCACGCCGGTCACCGCCATCAGCGGGCACGCCAGTTACCTGCTGCGCCGCACCAATCCCACCGGGCAGCAGCAGGAAAGCCTGAAGATCATCCAGAGCGAATCCGCACGGCTCACGAACCTGATTGCCAGCCTGCTGCAGCTGGCCCGCTCGGACAGCGGGGCGCTGGCCCTGCAGCGCGGGCCGATCCTCTCGGCCCTGTTCCTGGCGGAGATCGTGCGTGAACTCGCGCCGCTCGCGCAGGCCCAGCAGACCACGTTGACCAGCGTGGGCGAGGACGTGACCTTCGAGGCGGACGCGGACCGCCTGAAGCAGGTACTGATCAATCTGGTCAGCAACGCCCTGAAGGCCGGCGCGCAGACGGTGACGCTGCGCAGCGAGCGGGTGGATGCCGACGTGCGCCTCAGCGTGCAGGACGACGGCCCGGGCATTCCCGAGGATCAGCTTGAGCGTCTGTTCGACCGTTTCTACCGTCTGGAGGACAGCCGCAGCCGCGACCAGGGCGGCGCGGGCCTGGGCCTGAGCATCGCGCGCGGCATCGTGGACGCCCACGGCGGGCGCATCTGGCTCGACAGCGAGGTGGGCCGGGGGACCACCGCGTACGTGCAGCTGCCGGTCGGGAACGTGCCGGAATTCGATCTGGACGACGTGCCGTAATCAGTCCCGCGGTGAACTCAACAGGCACGCCGCCGGGGGATCCATCCCCGGCGGCGTGCCTGTCGACTCTGCGTCTTACCCGTGCCGGGCAGCGAGGGCCGCGCCGATGACCCCGGCGTTTCCGGCGAGCTGCGCGCGGCGGATCGTGACGGGCGCGAAGCCCTGCGCGTACTCGTCCGCGGCGGCCTGCACGCCGTGGAAGAAGTAGTCCCCGACGCTGGCCACGCCCCCGCCGATCACGAAGACCTCGGGGTCGATGGTCTTCTGGAGGTCCGCCAGCGCGATGCCGATGTAGCGCAGCGCCTGTCCCACCACGCGCCGCGCGGCCGGGTGGCCCTGCTGCGCGAGCTGGAAGGCCTCGGCGGTGCTCACGTCGCGGTTCAGGGCGAAGCTGGCGTCACGGGCGATGGCCGTGCCGCTGGCGACGGCCTCCAGCGCGCCGTCCAGGCCCGCGCCGCTGACCGGGCCGCCCGGCAGGGCCGTGATGTGCCCGATCTCGCCGGCGATGCCGTGCCGGCCGCGCCAGATGCGGCCGTTCAGGACGATGCCGCTGCCGATGCCGGTGCTGACCGTCACGTAGATGCTGCTCTCGGCGCCGCGCGCCGCGCCCAGGTGCGCCTCGGCGAGCGCGGCGGCCTTGGCGTCGTTCTCCAGCACGACGCGCTGCCCCAGGCGGTCGCGCAGGCCGTCCACCATGGGCACGTCGGTGAAGCCGTAGATGTTCGGCGCGAACTTCACGCGGGTGCGGTCCGCGTTCAGGGGGCCGGGGATGCCCACGCCGATCAGGCGGGCGTCCGGGTGGCGCTCCTGGAGGCGGCGCACCTCGCCCGCGATGGCGTCGAGCACGCTCTCCCAGCCGGTGTCCGGGGTGGGAATCATGTGCGCGTCGTGCAGTTCGTCGCCGCGCAGGACGCCGCTGGCGATCTTGGTGCCGCCCACGTCGATGCCGATGCTCAGGGGTTCAGTCAGGTTGGTCATGGGAACTCCGAAGGAAATGAAAGCGGGGAGAAACAGCGCGCGTGGGGCGGGAGCGCTTCCAGCCTCGCCCGGGGCCACCACGGGGGGAACCGGGAGGCGGCTGATCGCCCCGGGGCCGGACGCGCGGCCGGACGGGTGACACTCTGCCCCTGCAATCTACCCCGCCTGACCCCCGCCCGGCCCGGCGTCCTCTGCATGGGTCACCGGGCCGGACTCCGCCTCGTCCACGGCCTCGTCCTCGAAGCCCAGCAGGGCCAGCGCCTCGGGCAGCTGCACTTCCGGCACGTACAGGCCCACGTCCCCCATGTAGCCGCCGGTCTCGATCTCGATCACGGGGCTGCCCATCGACCACTGGAAGGGCGTGCGTACCACGCTCACCACGCCGCCCTCCAGCAGCGTGCGCCGCCAGCCCTCGGCCAGCAGACGCGGCAGGGTGTCCACCCGCACCCACGGGTCACCCTGGTACAGCACCCGGTCCTCGAACGTGGCCATCAGCGCACGCTCCGGTGGGCCACCCGCTCGGCGAAGTCCTGCGGCAGCGCGCGGGGCGCCCCCTGCTCGTCCACGCGGACCTGCACGGACCGCGCGAACGCGCACGGTACCCCGTCGGCCCGGATCAGGGCCACGCTCGTCCAGCTGGTGCGGCCCACCCGCTCGATCAGGGTGTCCACCGCGACCTCCTGCCCCTGGCGGATATCGCGCACGTAGTCGATCTCCAGCCGCGCCAGCACCGAGCGGTCGTCCGCGCCGCCCCCCACCTCCCGCGAGAGGGCCATGCGGCCGACTTCCAGGAATTCCGCGTAGCGGGCGTTGTTCACGTGGCCCATGGCGTCCAGGTCGCCGTAGCGCAGCTGGATGACCGAGCGGCTCGCGTCCTCCCAGTTCAGCGCCGGGAGGCGCGAGGCGGCGGGCGTGACGGCAGCAGACTGACTCATGCGGCCCAGTGTAGTCCGCCGCGTCCGGTCTTCCCACGCGCCCGTCACATGCGGGCGCTATGCTGCGCGTCGTGACCGACCTGCCCCCCCCACCGCCGCCGCGGCGCGACTGGTGGCGGCGACTGCAACGCCTGCCGCTGAGCATGATGCTCGCCAGCGCCCTGCTGGGGCTGGGCATCGTGCAGTTGACCTTCCAGCTGGGCCACAGCCTGTACCGCACCAGCATCTGGACGAGCGACACCCAGGCCACCCGCCTGCGCATCCAGGGGCTCCAGAGCGACATCGAGGAGCTCCAGGACGCCGTGAAGGCCGCCCAGACGCCCGAGCACCTGCGGGAACTGGCCCGCTGCCGGGGCTACGTGGGTGCAGGCGAGCAGGTCATCGTGGCCCGCTCGGCCCCCACCCCCGACACGCCCAGCGAGAACTGCCAGGCGCTGCGGGTGCCGTAGACGCGATCAGAGACCGGTCTGACCCAGGGTCGGCCAGCATCCACGCAAGAGGCGCGACCGCCCGGAAGATGTCCGGGAGGTCGCGCCTCGGATCACCGCCTGGGTTACGCGCCGGGCTGCGTAGCGCTCTTGCTCAGGGGCACCGGGATGTTGCCCTTGTCCTCCTGCGGCTTGGGCAGCAGCAGCAGGTCCAGCACCTGACCCACCCGCTCGAAGGTGTGGATGCGCAGCTCACCGCGGATGCTCTCGGGCACGTCCTGGAGGTTCGGCTCGTTGTCTTTCGGCACGATCACCTCGCGGATACCGCCCTGGTGCGCGGCCAGCAGTTTCTCCTTCACCCCGCCGATGGGCAGCACGCGCCCGCGCAGGCTGATCTCGCCGGTCATGGCGACGTCCATCCGGACCGGGCGGCCGGTGATGGCGCTGATCACGGCCGTGGCGATCGTGATGCCCGCGCTGGGGCCGTCCTTGGGCGTGGCGCCGTCGGGGAAGTGCACGTGCAGGTCCATGGTCTTGTGGAACTCGGGGTCCGCGCCGTACTCGGCGGCGTGGGCGCGCAGGTACGCGATGGCCGCGCCGACGCTCTCCTTCATCACGTCCCCCAGCGAGCCGGTCATGACGATCTTGCCGCTGCCGGGGGTGGCGAGCGCCTCCACGAGCAGCATGGTGCCGCCCACGCTCGTCCAGGCGAGGCCCTGCGCGACGCCGACCTGGGGTTCTTTCTCCATCTTGTCCGGGCGGTGCAGCGGCACGCCCAGGTAATCGGGCACCTGCGCGGCGTCGATGACCTTCAGGCCGTCCCAGGGCTGCTCCAGCAGTTCACGCGCGGCCTTGCGGGCCAGCTTGCTCACCTGACGGTCCAGGTTGCGCACGCCGCTCTCGGCGGTGTACTCCTCGACGATGCGGTTCAGCGCGGCGTCGGTGACCTCCAGGCGGCCGGTCAGGCCGTGCGCCTTGATCTGCCGGGGCACGCGGTAGCGCTTGGCGATCTCGACCTTCTCGACCTGGGTGTAGCCGGGGATGTTGATGATCTCCATGCGGTCCAGCAGGGGCCGGGGGATGGTCTGGAGGCTGTTGGCGGTCGTGATGAACATGACCTGCGACAGGTCGTACGGCACTTCCAGGTAGTGGTCCTGGAAGGTGTGGTTCTGCTCGGGGTCGAGGACTTCCAGCATGGCGCTGCTGGGGTCGCCGCGCCAGTCGCTGCTCATCTTGTCGATCTCGTCGAGGAGGATCACGGGGTTCGTGACGCCCGCGTTCTTCATCGCCTGGATGATGCGGCCAGGCATCGAGCCGATGTACGTGCGGCGGTGACCGCGGATCTCGGCCTCGTCGCGCACGCCGCCCAGCGCCATACGCACGAACTTGCGGTTGAGAGAACGGGCGATGCTCTTGCCCAGGCTGGTCTTGCCGACCCCGGGAGGGCCGACGAGCACCAGGATCGGGGCGCGCAGCTCGGCGTCG
This sequence comes from Deinococcus actinosclerus, assembly GCF_001507665.1. NCBI lineage: Bacteria > Thermotogati > Deinococcota > Deinococci > Deinococcales > Deinococcaceae > Deinococcus > Deinococcus actinosclerus. Next base: position 138,179 of record NZ_CP013910.1, read on the forward strand.
TCGGTGCGTTCCTCGGCCGCGCGTTCCTTGCGGGCCTCCTCGGTCTCGCCGGGCTTGTGGGTCAGCTGACGCACGGCCAGGAATTCCAGGATGCGGTCCTTGACGTCACCCAGCGCGTAGTGGTCGGCGTCGAGGATCTCGCGGGTGCGGGCGATGTCGAGGATCTCCTCGTCGCGCTTGCTCCAGGGCACGTCGACCAGCCAGTCGATGTAGTTGCGCACGACGGTGCTCTCGGGGCTGCCGCCGGGGGTGCGCTCCAGCCGCGTCAGTTCCTTGAGGGCCTTCTCCTTGACGCTCTCGGGCATCCCGGCCTGCTCGATCTTCTCGCGCAGCGCCTCGACCTCGGCCGGGCCGTCCTCGCCGCCGCCGAGTTCCTTGCCGATGGCCTTCATCTGCTCGCGCAGGTAGTACTCGCGCTGGTTGGCGTCCATCTGCTCCTTGACGCGCCCGGCGATCTTCTTGTCCATGTTGAAGCGCTCGGTGTCGCGCGACAGGAACTTCAGGGTGGCCTCCAGCCGCTCGCGCAGGCCCACGGCCGAGAGGATCTCCTGCTTCTCCTCGGGCGTCCAGGTGGCGTGGTGCGCGACCTGATCGGCCAGCGCGCCGCCGTCAGTCAGGGCCTTGATGCCCTCAAGCTGGTAGTTGTCCAGGCGCAGGTTCTTGTTCTGGCGCTGGTACTCCTCGAAGGCCGACTTGATCTCGCCGATCAGCACGGGAATCTCGCGGCTGTCGTCGGCGGGGACGGCCTGCGTCTCGGCGCGGACCCGCATGTAGGCGCTGGGGACCTCGTCGAGTACCCGGGCGCGTTCCTGCGCCTCGATGAGCACCTGGTAGGTGTTGTCGGGCATGCGCACGACCTGCTTGATGACGGCCAGGACGCCCATGTCGAACAGTTCGGCGCGGGTGGGGTCGTCGGTGCGGGCGTCACGCTGGGTGAGCAGCAGGACGCGGCGGTCCGAGGCCTGCGCTTCGTCCACGGCGCGTTTGCTCTTGGGGCGGCCCACGTCGACGTTCATGGTGACGCCGGGCAGGATCACGATATTTCTCAGTGCGACGACGGGAAGTTCCCAGATCATGCTTGCTCCTTAACGGCCGCGCGCTGGGCGCGGGAATACTTGAGTGTAACGCGGGGGGTCATGAGACGACACCCCCGCACGGTGTCCCCAGAGTGTAGGGACTGGTGCGGGGGCGTGCTGTAACCTCTATCGCTATGCTCAGGCAGACTTCTTGAGTCCCTTCGACTCAAGTAGTTCCATGGGGGTGTCGATGTGCGCCGCGTCGAAGCGCAGCTCCTTCAGCCCCTCCACCGGCAGCTCGAACAGCAGGTCCGTCATGGCCTTTTCCAGCACCGCCCGCAGGCCGCGCGCCCCGGTCTTGCGCTCGCGGGCCCGGCGAGCCACCTCGCGCAGCGCCTCGTCCGTGAAGGACAGGTCCACGTCCTGGAAGCCGAACAGCGCCTGATACTGCGACGCGATCGCGCCCTGCGGCTCGGTCAGGATGCGCACCAGCGCCTCCTCGTCCAGATCCTGAAGCTGCACCACCAGCGGCAGGCGCCCCACGAACTCCGGGATCAGCCCGAACTTCACGAGGTCCTCGGGCAGGAAGCGCAGCTCTTCCTTCTCGTCGCCCTTGTGCTCGGCGCCGAAGCCCACCGCGCGCACGTTCGTGCGGCTGCGGCCGATGTCCGCGATCCCGTCGAAGGCCCCGCCCACGATGAACAGGATGTTCTTGGTGTTCACCTGCACGAGTTCCTGCTGCGGGTGCTTGCGGCCCCCCTGCGGCGGCACCTGCGCGACCGTGCCCTCGATGATCTTCAGCAGCGCCTGCTGCACGCCCTCGCCGGACACGTCGCGCGTGATGCTGGTGCCCTCGGACTTGCGGGCGATCTTGTCGATCTCGTCGATGTAGATGATGCCGCGTTCGGCGGCCGCCACGTCGTACTCGGCGGCCTGCAGCAGGCGCACGATGACGTTTTCCACGTCGTCGCCCACGTACCCGGCTTCCGTCAGGGTGGTCGCGTCCGCGATCGCGAAGGGCACCTCCAGCATCTCCGCGAGGCTGGACGCCAGCAGCGTCTTGCCGGTCCCGGTCGGCCCGATCAGCAGGATGTTGCTCTTCTGCAGGTTCACGTCCGGGTGCGCCAGCCGCTGGTAGTGACTCACGACCGCCACCGCCAGCGCCTTCTTCGCCTCGTCCTGACCGATCACGAACTCATCGAGGTACGCCTTGATCTCGCGGGGCGTGGGCAGCTCGTCCAGGCTGAAGTCCGCGCCGCCCTTCGTGCGGTTCTGCTTGACCAGCTCGTGCGCCCGCTCGGTGCACTCGTTGCAGATGAACGCGGCGCGGCCCGGCGCCTCGATCAGCTGCGCGATCTGCGGATGTTGCCGCCCACAGAACGAGCAGCGGTCCCCTCCCTTCGTCATACGCTGTCCTCCTGCGCCCGCGTGCGGTCCACCACACTGTCGATCAGGCCGTATTTCATCGCCTCGTCGGGCGACATGAAGTAGTCACGCTCCATGTCCCGCATCAGCTTGTCGTGCGGGATGCTGGTGTGCTCGTGGTAGATGCCCACCAGCTTGTCCCGCAGGTGCAGCACCTCCTTGGCCTGCACCTCCAGGTCCGGGGTGTTCCCGCGGAAGCCCGCCGACCCCTGGTGGATCATGATCCGGCTGTTCGGCAGCGCCATGCGCTTGCCCTTGTCCCCGGCCATCAGCAGCACGCTGCCCATGCTCATCGCGATGCCCACGCAGATCGTCGACACGGGCGCCTTGATGTAGCGCATGGTGTCGTAGATCGCCAGGCCCGCGTACACCTCGCCGCCGGGGCAGTTGATGTACATCTGGATCTCCTGCTCCGGGTTCTGGGAATCCAGCAGCAGCAGCTGAGCCACGATGGTGTTCGCCATCTGCGACTCGATCGGCGTGCCCACGAAAATAATCCGGTCCTTGAGCAGGCGGGAGTAAATGTCGTACATCCGCTCGCCGCGCCCGGTCTGCTCGATCACGTAGGGAATCACGCTCATGGCAGCGATTATCGCACGGGTCGGGAAAGCGAACGTAGGCCAGACCTGACTTCATCCGGTGGGCGGGGACCCGCCCCCGTCCGCCAGATGGCTTACGGCCGGGCCAGCGCGGCAGCCGACGCCCCCCGCCGGGGGCGGGGGGCACGTGGCACGGCGCTGACGGCTCAGTCGACGATCAGGGGGATCAGGACGGGGTTGCGGCCCGTGACCTTGCGCACGAAGCGGCGCACGGCGCCATACATGTCGTCGCGGACGTCTTCCAGACGCTTCTTCTCGCGCAGGCCCTGCTCGATGGCCTCCAGCGCGACCTTGCGGATCTGGGTGTCGAGTTCGCGGTTGGCGCGCACGAAGCCGCGCGAGACGATCTCGACGTGCGGGGTGGGGTGCAGGACGGCCGTCATGATCAGGATGCCCTCCTGGCTCATGTTCACGCGGTCGAGCAGCACGTCGTCCCCGATGTCGCCCACGCCCAGGCCGTCCACGTACACGGCCCCGGCGGGCACGGTCCCCGTGACCTTGAAGTCGTCCTGTGACACGCGCACGACGTCGCCGTTGCGGGCGATCAGGGTGCGTTTGGGCGGGCGGGGGAGGGTCTGGGCGAGGCGGGCGTGGTTGATCTGGTGGCGGGGTTCGCCGTGCCACGGCAGGAAGTACTTGGGCCGCGCGAGGTTCAGCACGGTCGCGAGTTCCTCCTGGCTGCCGTGCCCGGAGGCGTGCACGCGGTAGTTCGGGGGGTAGTAGACATCCACGCCGATCTCGTACAGGCGGTTGATGACGAGGTTCACGGCTTCCTCGTTGCCGGGGATGGGGTTGCTGCTCAGGATGACGCTGTCGCCGCGGCGCAGGGCAATCTTGGCGTGGTTGCCGAACGCGAGGCGCGACAGGACGCTCATAGGCTGCCCCTGGCTGCCGGTGCAGACGTACAGCACCTGCTGGTCCTGCAGGCCGCCGACCTCGTCGCTGGCCAGGAACGGTTCGGGAAGTTCCATGTAGCCCAGGGTCTGGGCGACCTGGGCGTACTTGATCATGCTGCGCCCCTCCATGACCACGCGGCGGCGCTGGCGGTGGGCGATGTTGATGACGTTCTGCACGCGGTGCACGTTCGACGCGAAGGTCGTGAGGAACACGCGGCCCTTGAGGCCCGCGATCAGGGTTTCGAGCTGACGGGCGACCTCGGCCTCGCTGACGGTGCGGCCCTGGCGCTCGGCGTTCGTGGAGTCGCTCATGAGCAGCATGACGCCGTCCTTGCCGGCCTGCTCGATGCGGGCGAGGTCGCTGAGCTTGCCGTCGCTGGGTTCCTCGTCGAGCTTGAAGTCCCCGGTGTGCATCACGACGCCCGCCGGGGTGGTGAGCAGGTACCCGGCGTTGTCGGGGATGGAGTGGGTCATGCGGAAGAACTCCACCTGGAAGTGCATGCCGATCTTGACCGTCTCGCTGAGGTCCACCTCGCGCAGGTCCACCTCGCCGTCCTTGATGCCGAACTCGCTGAGTTTCTCGCGCACGAGGCCCAGGGTCAGGCCCGCGCCGTAGACCGGCACGCGCGGCAGGCGGGGCAGGATGTACGGCAGGCCGCCGATGTGGTCCTCGTGCCCGTGGGTGAGGATCCAGCCTTTGATCAGCCCGGCGTGCTGCTGCAGGTAGTCGATGCGGGGGATGATCAGGTCGATGCCCATCTGGTGGCTCTCGGGGAACGCGAGCCCGGCGTCGACGACCATGATCTCGTCTTCGTAGCGGTAGGCGGTGATGTTCTTGCCGATCTCGCCCATGCCGCCGAGCGGGATGACTTCGAGGTGTGGGGCCGCGCCCTCGGGGCGGGGAGCCTTGCTGGGGTTGCTCATGGGTACTCCGGGAGACCTGCGTGTGGGGCAGGCGGTGAGAGAAGGCGGGGCCAGGGAATGCGGCCTGAGTGAGTGGATTGTGTCGCCGGTCAGGTGCTGCGGGCAGCGGCCAGGGAAGGCGAAGTGCGCTCAACGTAGCACACCGCGCCAGGGGCGCTGCGCGCCACACCTGACGTGCCGGTCATTTACGGAACTGCAAGGGACCTACATCAAGAAAACATCATGAAGATTTGGTGTCACCCGGCAGTATCATGGTCTCGTGACCCCGCAACGCATTCTCATCATCGAGGACGACCTGGATATCGCCAACGTCCTGCGCATGGATCTGACCGACGCCGGCTTCGAGGTTGACCACGCCGACTCCGCCATGAACGGCCTGATCAAGGCGCGCGAGGAGCAGCCCACGCTGATCCTCCTGGACCTGGGCCTGCCGGACTTCGACGGTGGGGACGTCGTGCAGCGCCTGCGCAAGAACAGCAGCGTGCCGATCATCGTCCTGACCGCCCGCGACACCGTGGACGAGAAGGTGCGCCTGCTGGGCCTGGGCGCCGACGACTACCTGATCAAGCCCTTCCACCCGGACGAACTGCTCGCGCGCGTGAAGGTGCAGCTGCGCCAGCGCACCACCGAGAGCCTCACCATGGGCGACCTGACCCTCGACCCGCAGAAGCGGCTCGTGACCTTCAAGGGTGAGGAACTGCGGCTCTCGCCCAAGGAGTTCGACATCCTGGCCCTGCTGATCCGCCAGCCCGGTCGCGTGTACTCGCGCCAGGAGATCGGCCAGGACATCTGGCAGGGCCGCCTGCCCGAGGGCAGCAACGTCGTGGACGTGCACATGGCCAACCTGCGCGCCAAGCTGCGTGACCTCGACGGCTACGGGCTGCTCCGCACCGTGCGCGGCGTCGGGTACGCCCTGCGCGGCTGACGGTGACGCCCACCGACGCGGGCGGCGCCGCGTTCCACGGCGTGGACGCCCAGGCGCTGTTCGCCGCGCTGCCCGACCCGGTCGCGCACCTCACGGCCGGCGGGCAGGTCACGCTCAACCGCGCCGCCCAGGCCCGGGTGCAGCAGTACTCGGCCACCGGCGACTGGATGGCGCTGTTCCACCCGGGCAGCGTGCCAGCCATTCAGGACGGCGTGCAGGCCGCCCTGCGGGGCGAGACCCGGCAGGTGACCGTGCAGGTCGTGGACACGGTCGCCCCGGGCCTGCTGACCGTGGCGCCCACCGCCGGCGGCGCCCTGCTGCACCTGCATGTGGCGCGTGACCCGCTGGAGGTCGCGCTGGAACTCATGGACGGCATGGGCCTGGGCATGACCGTGCAGGCCCCGGACACCCGCATCCTGCTCACGAACGACGCGGCCGCCCGCATCCTGGGCATGACCCAGGAGCAGCTGACCGGGCGCGACTCCATGGACCCCGAGTGGCGCGCCGTGCACCCGGACGGCAGCGAATTCCCCGGCGAGACGCACCCCAGCGTGCAGGCCCTGCGCACCATGCAGGTGCAGCGCGACGTGCCCATGGGCGTGTACCACCCGGGCGAGGCCACCTGGCGCTGGTTGCAGGTGACGGCCATCCCGCGCCGCGCACCCGGCGCCGAGCAGCCCAAGCAGGTCACCACGGTGTTCGCCGACGTCACCGAGCGCCAGCAGATGCAGGCCGAGGTGCGCCGCAGCGAACGCCGCTTCCGCTCGCTGGTGGAGGCCACCACCCAGGTCGTCTGGAACACCGATCCAGCCGGATCGCTCCAGCCCCCGCAGCCGCGCTGGGAGGCCTTCACCGGCCAGACCACGGCCGAGTACCAGGGCGCCGGGTGGCTGAACGCGGTGCACCCCGACGACCGGGCCGGCGCCAGCCGCGACTGGCAGCGCGCCCTGGAGACCGGCACCCTGTACACCACCGAGTACCGCCTGCGCCGCGCCGACGGCACCTACGTGCCCATGCTGACCCGCGGCGTGCCCATCCTGGACGAACGGGGCCAGCTGCTCGAATGGCTCGGCACGAACACGGACCTGAGCGCCATCCGCGAGGCCGAGCAGGCGCTGCGCACCCTGAACGCCGAACTGGAAGAGCGCGTGGAGGCCCGCACCGAGGAACTCTCCCGCGTCACGCGCTTCAGTACCCTGCTGCTCACCGCTGCGGGCGAGAGCATCTTCGGGCTGGACGCCCGGGGCGTCACCACCTTCGCCAACCCGGCGGCCGCCCGCATGCTGGGCTACAGCATCGAGAGCATGATCGGCCAGGAGCAGCACGCGCTGGTGCACCACCACCACGCCGACGGCAGTGCCTACCCGCTGGAGGACTGCCCGATCCACCAGACGCTGAGTGACGGCCAGACGCGCCGCGTGGAGCGCGACGTCATGTGGCACGCCCAGGGACACGCGGTGCCGGTCGCGTACGTCGTGACCGCCACGCACGACAGTGCGGGCGACGTGAACGGCGCAGTCGTGATGGTGCAGGACATCACCGAACGGGTCCGCGCGCAGCAGCAGCTGCAGGATCTCATCACCGACCTGGAGCGCAGCAACCAGGACCTGGAGCAGTTCGCGTACGTCGCCAGTCACGACCTGCAAGAACCCCTGCGCACGGTGGGCAGCTACACCGAGCTGCTGGCCCGGCGCTACCAGGGGCAGCTCGACCCGCGCGCCGACCAGTACCTGCACTTCATGCAGGACGCCGTGGACCGCATGCGCAGCCTCATTCAGGATCTGCTGGGCTTCGCCCGGCTGAGCCGCACCGAACTGAATTTCGCGCCCGTGGCGCTCGACGACCTGATGCGCGCCGCCCAGCAGAACGTGCAGGCCACCCTGACCACCTCGGGCGGGGAGCTGACCTGGCACACCCCGGACCAGGTGTGGGGTCAGGGGTCGCTGCTCACGCAGCTGCTCACCAACCTGATCAGCAACGGCCTGAAATTCCAGCAGCCCGGCCAACCCCCCGGGTGCAGGTCACGTCCCGGCGGGACGGGGACATGATTCACGTCAGCGTGCAGGACAACGGCATCGGCATCGCGCCGGAGTACCACGCCCGGATCTTCGAGATCTTCCAGCGCCTGCACCGCCGCGAAACGTACGCCGGGAACGGTATGGGCCTGGCCATCTGCCGTAAGATCACCGAGCATCACGGCGGCCACATCTGGCTCGACTCTGTCCCGCACCAGGGCAGCACCTTCCACTTCACCCTCCCGGCGGTACCCCAGCCATGACCCACGACCCTGCCGCCACCGAACCCATCGAGATCCTGCTGGTCGAGGACAACGAGCCCGACGTGCTGCTCACCCTGGAAGCCTTCGAGGACGCGCGCGTTCCCAACCGCATGCATGTCGCCCGTGACGGCGTCGAGGCCCTGCGCTTCCTGCGCCGTGAGGGCGAGCACGCCGGCGCCCCGCGCCCGGACGTGATCCTGCTGGACATCAACATGCCCCGCAAGACCGGCCTGGAGGTGCTCTCGGACGTCAAGGCCGACCCGGCGCTGCGCAGCATCCCGGTCGTCATGCTCACCACCAGTCAGGCGGAGGACGACGTCCGCTCCTCCTACGAGCGGCACGCCAGCGGCTACGTGGTCAAACCCGTGGGGTTCGAGAATTTCCTGGGCGCCATGCGGGCCTTCGAGGCCTTCTGGCTGACCTTCGTGCGCTTTCCCCCGCGCGGCTGATCGGCCCGGCCCCTGCGCCCGTTTAGTCGGCGCGTGGGGCGGGCGGGTGCCGCGGCGACTGTGACCACAGCCTGGACAGACGCGCGGCGCCGGCGCCCTCAGGGCCCCAGCAGCGCCTGGAGCAGAGCCGGGACCGCCTCGCGTGCGCCCAGCAGGGGCGCCCCCCCGCGCGCGAGCACCACCACGACCGCGCCGGACTCCAGGTGCACGCCCAGCCCCGCACGCGCCGCGCGGGCCACCCCGTCATGCCAGCGCACCCCGCCCGGCAGCGCGCCGCGGGCGAACCAGCCCGGAGCGATGCCGCCCACCCCGGCCGGCAGGCCCGGCACGCGCCGCGCGTCCAGCCACGCCGGGCCCAGCTGCCCGGCCAGGTGGGCCTGCCCGAAGCGCAGCAGTTCCGCCGCCGCGCCGAAGAGGCCCCCCGCGCCCACCAGCGGCCCGAAGCCCGTCACGCGGCCGGCCGGCGCCAGCGGCCGGTCAGGCGTGACCCGCAGGCCCAGGGGGCCGGTCACCTCGTGCCGCAGCGCCCGCGCGTACCCCTCGGCGCTGAACGCCTCACCCGCTGCGGCGGCGCAGGCCAGCCCCAGCAGGCCCGCGCCCAGGTTCGAGTACCGGTAGCGCCCGGGCGGCTGAGCCCAGCGCCGCACGCTGCTCACGACCTCGTCCGGCGTCATGGAGGTGTAAGGATCGTAGAAGTGCGTGAAGGTCGTCAGCCCCATCCGGGCCGGGTGGGTCGGCACGCCCGCCGTATGGGTCGCCAGCCCCCAGGCCGTGACGGACCTCGGCACGCGCCGCAGCGGTCCCCCCAGGGCCGAGAGGGGCGCGTGCCACTCCAGGGCGCCGCGCCCCACCAGCGCGCCCGCCAGCGCCGCCGTGAACGGCTTGCTGACACTGGCGAGCTCGCCCGGCGCCTCACCGGACGCGCCCCGCAGCCCGAGCGCCACCTGCCGCGCGCCGCGCGCCGCGCCCACCACGCCCCCCTGTGCCAGCGCCACGCGCAGCAGGGGCCGCAGGGGGGACAGGTCGCGGCCCAGCACACCTTCCAGGTCGCGCAACGTGGCGCGCAGCGGGTCACGGAACATACCCGGCAGCGTACCCGACCGGCGGGCGGCCGGACCGGGCTGAATCTGCCACAAGTGTCAGAGTCTTGCGACGGCGCGCCCGCTACCCTGGCCGCAGGCAGGTCGGATGGGCGCAGTGATGTTCCGTCTGGAGTATCCAGCATTCTCGCCGAGGTTCCGCCCCTGACTGCCCCCGCTGACTGGAGGACCAAGCCCATGCCACGCCGCGTTTCCCCACTGCCCCTGCACCAGCAGGTGAGCCGCCTGTACTTCCGGGTGGTGCTGCCTGCCGTGACCGTGGCGCTGGTGCTGGACGGCGGAACCGGCGCGGCCGTGCTCATCGCCCTGATGCTGCTGGCCGCGCTGGGTGCGGCGCTGCACCTGCTGCTGCCCCCGGCCGGGCAGAACGCGCTGCGGTTCGTGTTCGCCCTGGCGGCCATCGTGTTCGTGATCGCGGTGGCGGTCCTGGCCGGCCAGCCGGGCTTCACCGGCACGATCGACCAGCTGGCCGTGGCCCTGCTGCTGACCCCCGCCACCCTGATGGCCTGGACACTGGTGTTCGCCGATCAGCCGCGCACGGGGCAGATCCTGAATCTCGCGCTGGTGCTGGCCGTCACGGCCCTGATGCTGCGCTGGCAGGCGCTGGGGCTGTCGGGCATGAACCACCACCTGCCGCTGCTCGTGTTGCTCGTGGGCGTGACCGTCACGTACTACGCCAGCACCTTCGCCCTCATGAACGCCCGCTTCCACGAGGGTGAACACGACCGCACCCATGATCCCCTGACCGGGCTGCTCAACCGCCGCGCGTTTCAGGACCGGGCCCGCGCGCACGCGACCCTGCACGTGGCGGTGCTCGACATCGACTTCTTCAAGCGCGTGAACGACGCCCACGGGCACCTGGCCGGGGACCGCGTGCTGCGCGCCGTGGCCGACGTCATCCAGGACACCCTGAACGGGCAAGGTGAAGCGTACCGCTGGGGCGGAGAGGAATTCGTGCTGCTGCTGCCGGCGCCCGTGAACGCGCCCGCCGTGATCGAGCAGGTGCGCCGCGAGATCGCCGCGCGGCACTTCAGTGGCGGTCAGCGCGTGACCCTCAGTGCCGGCCTGACCCGCACCGCGCCCGGTGAGCCGGTGCAGCGGGCCTTCGAGCGGGCCGACGCCGCCCTGCGCGCCGCGAAGGACGCGGGGCGCAACCGCGTGGTGCTCAGCTCGCCCCCCACCCCGCTTGACAAGCGCGCCGCTGGCCGGTAACCTTCTCTCCGCTGGTCCGGTAGTGTAGCGGTTAGCATATCTGCCTGTCACGCAGAAGGTCGCGGGTTCAAATCCCGTCCGGACCGCCAGTAAAGGAAGCGCCTCGGTGAATGCCGCAGGCGCTTCCTTCGTTCACCCCGGTCTTTCATTCCGGTGCGTAGCGCGGGCCGCCGGAACATGAAGGCCGCAATGAGGGCGGGGGATACACGCGGGCGCGCCGGTTTGCCGTATCATGCGCCCGGTTTCGCACGGCGTCCGCGAGCTGCGCTCCGAACCCCGCGCACGGCGAGCCTATCCCCACCGGAGGAGGACGCCCCTCAATGACGACCCCAGCAAGTTTTTCCACCACCGACGCCGCCGAACTGTACCAAGTGCCCAACTGGTCGGGCGGGTGGTTCCGCGTGTCCGACAAGGGCCAGGTGGAGGTCACCCCCACCCCCGGCCTGCACGCGCCCCTGCGCGCCATCGTGGACGAGATCGTCGACCGGGGCGAGAGCCTGCCCGTCATCCTGCGCTTCCCGCAGGTGATCAGCGGCCGCGTGAAGCACCTGAACGAGGCGTTCGGGAAGGCCATCGCGGAGTACGGCTACACCAGCCACTACCAGGGCGTGTTCCCGATCAAGGTCAACCAGCGCCGCGTGGTCGTCGAGAGCATCGCCGCCGCCGGGTATGACTACGCGCACGGCCTGGAGGCCGGCAGCAAGGCCGAACTCGCGCTGTGCCTCGCGCAGCGCATGCACCCCGACGCGCTGCTGTGCTGCAACGGCTTCAAGGACGACGGCTTCATCAAGCTGGCCCTGTGGGGCCGCACCCTCGGCAAGAACGTCGTCATCACCATCGAGAAGTACAGCGAACTCGACCGGATCCTGAAGCAGGCCAAGGCGCTCGGCGTGCGGCCCGCCATCGGCGTGCGCTTCAAACTGCACGCGCGCGGCTCGGGCCAGTGGGAGGAATCCGGCGGGGATCAGGCGAAATTCGGCCTGAACGCCTACGAACTCCTGCGCGTCGTCGAGCGCCTGAAGGAAGAGGACATGCTCGACAGTCTGGTCATGCTGCACACCCACATCGGGTCGCAGATCACCGACATCCGCCGCGTGAAGGTCGCCGTGCGTGAAGCCACGCAGACGTACGCGGGCCTGATCGCCGCCGGGGCGCAGCTGAAGTACCTGAACGTCGGCGGCGGCCTCGGCGTGGACTACGACGGGTCGAAGACCACCTTCTACGCCAGCATGAACTACACCGTGCAGGAGTACGCCGCCGACGTCGTGTACACCGTGCAGGAAACCTGCAAGGCCCGCGAGGTGCCCGAACCCGTGATCGTCAGCGAATCCGGCCGGGCCCTGACCGCGCACCACGCCGTGCTGATCCTCCCGGTCGTGGACGTCACCGGCCCCACCCGCGACCTCGAGGACCTCGCCCCGGCCGACGAGAACAGCCACCAGATCATCAAGGACATGGAAGACATCCTGGCGAACATCACTGCCCGGAACTACCGCGAGTCCTACAACGACGCCGTCGGCGACAAGCAGACCCTCCACAACCTCTTCGACCTGGGCTACGTCACCCTGCAGGACCGCGCGCGCGGCGAGGCGCTGTTCAACGCCATCCTGCGCAAGGTCGCCAAACTCATCCAGAACGAGAAGTACGTCCCGGACGAGCTGGAAGACCTCCAGAAGGTCCTGGCGGACAAGTACATCTGCAACTTTTCACTGTTCCAGAGCCTGCCGGACAACTGGGCCATCCAGGCGCTGTTCCCGATCGTGCCGCTGGACCGCCTGAACGAGAAACCCACCCGGCAGGCCACCCTGGTCGACATCACCTGCGACAGCGACGGCAAGATCGAGAAATTCATCGACCTGCGCGACGTCAAGGCGACCCTGCCGCTGCACGAACCCGGCGACAAACCGTACTACCTGGGCGTGTTCCTGATGGGGGCGTACCAGGACGTGCTCGGCAGCGCCCACAACCTCTTCGGGAAGGTCAGCGAGGCGCACGTCACCCTGCGCCCCGGCGGCCGCTTCCACATCGACCTGTTCGTGCGCGGCCAGAAGGCGCGGCGCATGATCGAGTCCATGGGCTACGAGGAACCCATGCTGCGCGACAGCATTGAGGATCAGGCCGACGCCGCCATCAAGAACGGCATCCTGACCAACGAGCAGGAACACGAACTCCTCGAGGACTACGGTGAGGAACTCCTCGGGTACACGTACCTCGAATACGAGAACTGAGCAGGGAACCAGCGGCGGCCAGGAGGCGATCCCTGGCCGCCGCTCTTTACCGCAGCAGGCGCCGTGCCCGCCACAGCAGCCACGCGGCCGTCACGCCCCCCAGCGCGCCCAGCACCATGGGTCGCAGCGGGTCCGGTTCCCCCCGCTGCGCCGCGTGCACGGGCACCGGACGCCCCAGGTACCACCCGCGCGCCGGCCGCCCCCGCGACTCGAACTGGGCGGCCAGCGCCGACAGCTGCTCGCGCAGCGGCTCACCCGCCATCGGGTGCCCGTGCCCGGTCGCCGCCAGCGCCGGACTCAGCGCCGCCAGGCCGCGCACGGACGCAGCCGCCGCCTCCCAGTTCGGCGTGTAGTACGCCGGTGGACGGCGCACCTCCGTCACCGCGTTCAGCAGCGCCCCGGTCGCCGTCTCCTGCCGGGTCGTCACGAACGCGTCGCCCGCCACCAGCGTCCGGTCCGCGGCCCGCCACAGTGACACGTGCCCGCTGGTGTGGCCCGGCGTGTGTAGCCACCGCCACCCCGGCGCGCCCGGCACCGACCCATCCTGCGGCAGGGGCCGCACGTGCGGCCGGAAGTCAAAGGGGCCCGGCAGGAATGCCGGGGACAGGGCGCTCATCACGCCGCCCACCGTCGGGTCCGGAAACGGGTACGGCGCCACGCCCGTCAGGTGCGGCAGCTCCAGCGGGTGCGCGTACACCGGCACGTCCCACGCCGCCAGCAGGTCCGCCAGCGCCCCCACGTGATCCAGGTGCCCGTGCGTCAGCACGATCAGCTCCGGCGGCCGGTCCCCGTGGACCGAGCGGGCTGCCCGGCGGATCAGGCCCGCCGTGCCCGGCATCCCAGCGTCCACCAGCACCCACGGCCCGCCCGGCTGGCCCAGCAGGAACGCATTCACCATCGGCAGGCGTACCCGCACCAGGTCCGCCCGGAGTGTCTGCGTGCCCCCGAGCGACGACACCGGAGGATGAAGGGGCGCGGGCGGCGTCACGGCAGTCATACCTGAGCGTAGAAAGCCATTCTGTGCCCGGCGTGTCCCCCAGCTTCAGGCGCGCAGACGCCACACACCCCCAGCCATGAGGGGGGCTTCACCCTACCTGAACGTGACCACGCACCCTCCACACCGGGCGCCGCGGCAACGCCCTGCCTGGCCCTGTCGTATAAGAAGGTATGAGCCAGCCCCACCGGGACGACACGGTCATCGAACTGCGGCCCTCCACCAGTCAGGCGCCCGCGCCGAGACCCGTCACCGCCGGGAAGATCGCCCTGGCGACCGGGGGCGGCGTGCTGGCCCTCGCCGCGCTGGGCGGCGCCGCCATCGCCGTGTTCAACGTCGCGCTGACCACCGTCACCATCGGCGCGTTCCTCGTGGCGATCCTGGCCGTGATCTTCCTGATGCCCGCCCTGATCCTCGCGCTGAACGCCGGACGCGTGAAAGCCAAGGAAGCCGTGGCGCGCGCCATGCCGCTGGAAACCCTGATCGTGCAGCGCAAGCAGTTCGAAACGCTGATCGGGGCGAAAGCCGCGCAACTTCAGGAAGCGAACGGGCACATCGAGGACTTCCGCCGCCTGATCGACACGAACCGCCGCGACATGGACGCCGCCGACATCGCCCGCTGGGAAACCGACCTGCAGGTCAGCCGCGACGCGTTCGCCCGCGCGCAGACGCACCTGACCGACCTGCGCGCCGACCTCGCCGAGTTCGACCGGCAGATCCGCAAGGCCCGCATCGACACGCAACTCGCGCAGGCCAAGGGCAACGTCGCCAGCGCCCTGCAACAGGCCAAACTCAGCGCCGAGGACCGCCACGTCACCGAGAGCGCCCTCTCGGAAATCGCCCGCCGCGCCGGACGCAATGCCGCCCTCCTCGATCAGGCACTCGCCGCCGGTGAAGAGAACCGCGCGCTCCGGGCAGGACAGGCGTGAACCGCTCCGCGCGCATCGGCGGGCTCCTCGCCCTGATCCTCCTGATCTGCGGCGCCGTGATCGTCCTCGATCAGACCCGCACCCAGACCGGCGCGGCCAGCACCCCCGCCACTGGCACCCCCGCGACCGGCACCCCCACCCCCACGCCGCCCAGCAGCAACGATGGGTACGGCGACCTGAAGTGACCCCGGAGGCCCCATGAACGCACGCACGCTGCCCCTCCTGACCCTGCTGCTCCTGAGCCCCGCACACGCCGCCACGTTCCTGAACGTCGCCACCGGCAGCGCCACCGGCACGTACTCGACCATGTTCAAGAACATCGGCAAGGTCTGCACCCAGAGCGCCTACCTGAAAGAACGCGGCACCAGCGGCAGCCTGGAAAACATCGACCTGCTCCTCAGCAACGAAGTCTCGCTGGCGTTCGTGCAGAGCGACGTCCTGAAAGCCAAAGAACAGATCGACGGCGACACCCGCGTGCAGAACATCAAAGCGCTGCTGCCCCTGCACAACGAAGAAATCCACCTGTTCGCCCCGCCGCCCGTCACCAAGAAAAGCATCCTGGGCAAAGTCACCACCACCGGCGTCACCACCTACGCCGACCTGAAAGGCAAACGCGTCGCCGCGTGGGGCGGCAGCCTCATCACCGCCCGCGTCCTCAGCGCCAAACTCGGCGTGCCCTACACCGTCACCAGCGTCAAGGACCGCGACGCCGCCTTCAACGCCCTGCGCGCCGGACAGGTCGATGCCGTCCTCGCCGTCGTCGGCCAGCCCGCCACCTGGGTCAAGGACCTCAGCGGCGTGAACCTCGTCCCCATCCCCTACGCGCCCACCCTGAACGGCATCTACACCAGCGCCAAACTCCTGTACCCCAACCTGAGCGCCAGCAGCGTCCCCACCGTCGCCGTGCAGAGCGTCCTCGCCACCCGCGACTTCAAAACCCCCGAGAAGAAAGACCTCCTGCTGAAATACCAGAAGTGCGCCACGAGCAAACTCGTGAACCTGCAAGAAGACGAAGGCATGCACCCCAAATGGCAGGAAGTCACGTTCAAGACGTGGCCCTGGCCTCAATACAAGTAACGGGCTGATGGCAGAAGGCGGATGGCTGGGGAGACCCGGCCATTCTGCATTGATGGGGGAGAGGGGAGGCGGGATGCAGGAAGCGGGGTACGTTGCCTCATGCTGCGTCTGCACGCCTCAGCGCCGTGTGACGTTCAGAGAGAACCCTTGTCGCGCCTGACGAACTCAAGAGTTCTCTGAAGTCTGGGGGCAGTTCCACCGGGGTACCTCTGCGCGCGAAGGAATTCCACTTCCGCCAGCCGCTCCTGGGGCGTTTTCGCCCAGTTCGCTTCCCGGTCGGCGCGGGCGGCGTCCGCGTGCGTGGTGAGCGTCAGGGTGCGGCGTAGGGTCATGACGCAGTATCCCACAGGGGGCTGACAGGGGAGAGGGGCGGTTCTGGCTTTTTGGCTCAGTCCGCCCCCCGTCACCACCCCGCGCCCCAGCAGAAGCGCAAATTATTTCAATTTTACATTCATTTAATTATATAGAGGTCTGCCATTTTCGATGCGATTGATCAAAGCGTCCATATCTTGTGGCGAGTATATTGTCACTCCAATTTTCCCTAATCTATATTCTAGAGACCATCCGAAAATTCTCGCGGGTGGTGCATTATGCCGATGCTGAGAAGGCTCAGCCTGCATACCCTACGTGAGATGCTTGCCTTCCTTCATTCCGCTGCTGTCGAAGCGGCTCTGGCCGAACTCACCACGCCGACCCGTGCCGATACCACGCAGTTCTTCGGTCCGCACCCACTCGAACTGGAGCATGGCCTTCCCCGGGTCCACGCCGTCCTCGCCAAGGATGCCCTTTTTGAGGTCTATTTCAAACCGGAGTCGGAGCACTACTTTCTGGTCCTGATGATGGAGCACCACGGCGGCACCTGGACCATTCGTGGGTGCCGTGCGGAGGCCAGAAGCCGGGTCGCCCTGAGTCTGGTCAGTGGCGAGCTCACCGCTGGAGACATCACGCAGGCCATCGGACTGGAGCCGACCGACAGTTGGAGCACAGGCGACCTTCGACCACGACACATGCAGCACCTGGGACCGTACAGGTTTACGCGGTGGACGTTGTGTCCTGAAGGGGACTTGCCAGGTGAGTTTGAGGACAAGCTGACTCGGCTTTTGGATGTGACCGACCACGCGTCATCACGTATTCGGGCCTTGGGGTCGGTGTGTGACATCAACATCTTGGTGGGGTACCAGGGGTACGCACAGCAGATGTGGGGTTTGCCCATTGAAGCCAGAGACATGGCGCGTATCGCGGCCCTGGGGGCGGGGCTGGACGTCGATCTGTACGCTTCAGGTCCTGAACTGGGGCGCCCACACGAAGCGCCGGATGAACAGGTCCACATCACGCAACCAGAAGGCGGAGCAAGATGACGAGACAGGCCAGCTGAACCATCCCGAGGAAGTTCTCTGCCTTCACCTCATCGCGCGTCCGGACGCGCCGAAAACTCTGCAGCCACGCGATGGTGCGTTCGACCTTCCAGCGCCGCTTGAAGCGGCGCAGCGGACGACCATCCTGCGTTTTGCGACGATTTCGTCGATTGGGCGCAATCATCTCGATACCCAGCGCAGCCAGCTCCACATCGAGACCGTCACTGTCATACGCTTTATCCCCGATCAGCCGTTCTGGAAACAGCATCCCGAACGAGGCGTCCAGCGTGTCCTGCACCAATGTCACTTCTGCTGAACGGGCACTGCAGGTGTGCACCGCGAGCGGCATGCCGCTCGCATCCACCATGATCATGATCTTGGTGCCTTTGCCTTTCTTGGTGGGCCCGACATCCGCGCCCCTTTTTTTGCGGCACTGAAGGTGCCGTCGATGAACGCCTCCCGGAGATCCAAGAGTGCGTATTCCTCGCTGAGTTCGGCGAGTGCCGTGAGGATCGTCAGGAACACCCGCCGTTCCACCCACTCCTGGAAACGGTCGTGGCAGGTGGTCTTGGGTGGGTACTCCCCTTGTGGCAGGGCGGCCCACTGTGCTCCAGTACGCAGCACCCAGAGGATGCCTTCAAGCACCTCGCGATCAGAGCGGCGTGGCCGACCCCGGGGGTACGGTTAATTGGTGGTGGGATGAGAGGTGCAAGGACGGCCCATTGGGCATCACTCAGCCGCATCAGCAGAGTGTGCCGCCCAGTTAGGCGGCACACTGTCACCAAATTTCCGGATCAGCTCTAGCGCAACTTCGTCAACTTCTATAATTGTGCAATCGAGAACCGGTACATTCGACATGACTCCAAATTTGGTAGCAATATATTCGGCAGCCATGGTTAATAAATCCTGTTGACTTTTTGCGTGTTTGAGAATATATAATTTTCCATCATCCCCCACTACTAAATACGGCTGAGTAAGTGAGGGATAGCTCTTCATCACCTCTGCTACTTTTACATACGTTGCGGGCATAGTTGGACTATACGGTCGTTATGCCGCACCGTCTGCCATAGTTATGCATATAATCTGCTATGAAATAGATATAGTATAATAATTACGCCATTGGCGAAATTGGCGCACATTTGTCTATACAGCGATCAGTTGCGTATGATGTGTTCCTACATCCATACGCAACTGAGTAAGTAAAGCTTTACGTCAGCCGTTCACCCATTCCTGCAAGCTCTTCACGCCCAGCGCGTCATCCTTCGCGGCGGCAATTGCCTTCGCCGTCCATTCGGCGGCTTCTTTGGTGCTGACGATGGGCACGCCGCGTTCCAGTGCGGTGCGCAGGTACTCGCTGCCGGTCACGTCGATCAGCAGGGCGGGCAGCTGGTCAGTCTGCTCGCGGGTGACGGTCAGGCCTGCGTCCTGAAGTTGCGTGGCGATGTCGTCCAGTCCGTCGCCGAGCAGCAGGGCGGTGCCGGTGGTGGGGAGGTTGTTTTTCGCGCCGATCTGCGCGCGGTAGAACGCGCGGTAGGGGTCGGTGTCGATGCCCATGCTTTCGCCGGTGCTTTTCATTTCGGGGCCGAGGGTGGGGATGACGCCCTTGAATTTCAGGAACGGCAGGTGCACTTCCTTCACGGAGTACATGGGGGGGTGGGGGTGTCGGTGAGGCCGATCTGTTGCAGGGTGTGGCCGACGGCGATGCGGGCGGCGCTCTTGGCGAGGGGGTGGTTCACGGCCTTGCTGACGAAGGGGACGGTGCGGCTGGCGCGGGGGTTCGCTTCGAGGATGTACGCGGTGCCGTCCTTGATGGCCCACTGGACGTTCATGAGGCCCCTGACGCCCAGTTCCAGCGCGAGGCGTTCCGTGTCGGCTTTGACGCGCGCCAGGATGGCGGGGTCGAGGGTGACGGGCGGGAGGATGCAGGCGCTGTCGCCGCTGTGGACGCCGGCCGCTTCGACGTGTTCCATGATGCCCGCGACGACGGCGGTTTCTCCGTCGCAGAGGGTGTCCACGTCGAGTTCCAGCGCGCCTTCGAGGAACTGGTCGAGGAGGATGCTGGGTTGCCCCTCGACGGCGGCGTACACCTCGTTCAGGTAGGTGGTGAGTTCGTCCATGGAGCGGACGGTGCGCATGGCGCGGCCCCCCAGGACGTAGGAGGGGCGGGCCATGAGCGGGAAGCCGAGTTCCGTGGCGAGCGCGGCGGCCTGATCCGGGGTTTCGGCGACCTTGCCCTTGGGTTGGGGGAGGCCGAGGCGTTCGCACAGGGCGTTGAAGCTGGCGCGGTCCTCGGCCTCGTGGATGGTTTCGGGGCTGGTGCCGATGATGGGCGCGCCGGCGTCCGCGAGTCGCCTGGCGAGTTTCAGCGGGGTCTGCCCACCGAGCTGCACGATCACGCCGACGGGTTTCTCGTGCTCGACGATGTTCATGACGTCCTCGAACGTCAGCGGTTCGAAGTACAGGCGGTCGGCGGTGTCGTAGTCGGTGCTGACCGTCTCGGGGTTGGAGTTGACCATGATGGTCTCGTACCCGGCTTCCTGAAGTGCCCAGACGGCGTGGACGGTGGCGTAGTCGAATTCCACGCCCTGTCCGATGCGGTTGGGGCCCGACCCCAGGATGACGACCTTGGGTTTGTCGGTGCTCGTGACCTCGTCCTCCCACTCGTACGTGGAGTAGTGGTAGGGCGTGAAGGCCTCGAATTCGGCGGCGCAGGTGTCCACGGTCTTGTAGACGGGCGTGGCTTTCGCCTCCTTGCGCAGCGCGCGGACGTCCAGTTCGCTCAGGCCGACGATCTCGCCGATGCGGGCGTCACTGAAGCCCAGGCGTTTGACCTCGCGCCAGATCTCGTACTTCCACTCCCCGATGGGGCCGAGCTGCGTGATCTCGGTCTCGGCGTCGATGATCTCCTTGAGCTGGCTGAGGAACCACGGGTCGATCTTCGTGGCGTCGAACAGCGCCGCCGTGGTCTCGCCCCGGCGCAGGAGCTCCAGCACGGCTTCCAGGCGGCGGGGGTTGCCGTACAGCAGCCCGCGCAGGTCGTCTTCGCTCATGGCGGCGAACGCGCCGCGCACGTCGGACTCGATGCTTCGCATGGCCTTCTGGAGGCTCTCCTTGAAGGTGCGGCCGATGGCCATGACCTCGCCCACGGAGCGCATCTGGGTGCCCAGGGCGTCGGGCGTGCCGGGGAACTTCTCGAACGCGAAGCGGGGGATCTTCGTGACCACGTAGTCGATGCTGGGCTCAAAGCTGGCGGGCGTGCTCAGGGTGATGTCGTTCTTCAGCTCGTCGAGGTGGTACCCGACCGCGAGCAGCGCGGCGATCTTGGCAATCGGGAAGCCGGTCGCCTTGCTGGCCAGCGCTGAGGAGCGGCTGACGCGGGGGTTCATCTCGATGACGATCACGCGGCCGTCTTTGGGGTTCACGGCGAACTGGATGTTGCTGCCGCCGGTGTCCACGCCGATCTCGCGGATGATCGCCAGGGACTGGTCGCGCAGCCGCTGGTACTCCACGTCACTGAGGGTCTGCGCCGGGGCGACCGTGATGCTGTCCCCGGTGTGCACGCCCATCGGGTCGAAGTTCTCGATGGAGGTGATGATCACGACCGTGTCGGCGTGGTCGCGCATGACCTCCAACTCGTACTCCTTCCAGCCCAGGATGCTTTCTTCCAGCAGCACGCTGGTGACGGGGCTGTCGCGCAGGCCGCCTTCCGTGATTGCCAGGAACTCCTCGTAGGTGTGCGCGATGCCGCCGCCCGTGCCGCCGAGTGTGAACGAGGGCCGGATCACGATGGGCAGCCCGATCTGCTTCTGGTACTCGACGGCTTCCTCCATCGAGTGCACCATCTGTCCGCGCGCGGTTTCCACGCCGATCTTCTTCATGGCCGCCTGGAACTCCTCGCGGTCCTCGCCCTTGCGGATCGCGGCGGCGTTCGCGCCGATCAGTTCCACGCCGAACTGCTCAAGCGTGCCGTCGGCGTTCAGGTCCATGGCGAGGTTCAGCGCCGTCTGGCCGCCCAGGGTGGGCAGCAGCGCGTCCGGGCGTTCCTTCTCGATGACGCGGCGCACGAACTCGGGCGTCAGGGGTTCCAGGTACGTGGCGTCCGCCAGGTCCGGGTCGGTCATGATCGTCGCCGGGTTGCTGTTCACCAGCACCACCCGGTAGCCTTCCTTCTTCAGGGCCTTGAGGGCCTGCGTGCCGGAATAGTCGAACTCGGCTGCCTGCCCGATCTGGATGGGGCCGCTGCCGAGAATCAGGATGGTCTGGATGTCAGTACGCTTAGGCATTCCAGAGAATGAGCCTAACACGCCGCGCCCCCCGAAAGGTAAGCCGCATGCAAACTTATGCAGTCATCCGGGACGGTCCATTCCCGGCGGACCCGTTCAGCCGGCGACCTCCACGGCGTCGCGCCCGGCACGTTTGGCCGCGTACAGCGCCCGGTCCGCGCGGCCCAGCGTGCTGTCGAGCGGTTCGCCGGGCCGCCGGTGCGCCACCCCGCAGCTCAGGGTGACCGGCCCCGCCACCGGGTGCGGGTCGCGGCGCAGCCGGTCCTGCAGGCGTTCGGCGGCGGCGCGGGCGGCCGCCGCGTCCCCGTCGATCAGCAGCAGGAATTCCTCGCCGCCCCAGCGCACCACGCGGTCCCCGGCGCGCAGGGCGGCGCGGGCGGCGCGCGCCACGTGGCGCAGCACGTCGTCGCCGACGTCGTGCCCGTGGGTGTCGTTCACGCGCTTGAAGTGGTCCAGGTCGAAGTACACGACGCTGTGCATGCCGCCCGGGGGCTGGGGCCAGTCGTCCAGGGCGCGCCGGCCGGGCAGGCCGGTCAGCGGGTCGCGCAGCGCCTGCGCGGAGCGGCGCTCGGCGCGGGTGACCGCCAGCGCGTAGCGGCGGCGCAGGTGCTGCTGCAGCGTGATCACGGTGAGCAGCGCCGCGTGCATGAGCAGCATCTGGAGCCAGGCGTTGCCGTTGTCCTGCCGCAGGCCGGGCGGCACGTCGGGATTCGTCCAGTACGCGGCGCCCAGCGCGCCCAGCACCAGCAGGTACGCGCCGGACACCGCCAGCGCCGCGCGGGGGGGCAGCGCCAGCGAGGCCACGAGGTACGGCAGCGCCAGCCAGTACGAGTAGCCGCTCAGGCCGTGCGCGGTGTGGTCGACGAGCAGCACCTCGCGCATGCGGTACGTGCCGGCCAGCAGTTCGCCGCCCAGTTCCAGCAGGCCGACGAGCTGGAACCGCTGCGGCGCGCGCCGCAGCCACAGGACGTACCCGGCGTGCTGGACGAGCAGCAGGGCCAGCAGGACCTGATCGGTGGGGCCCACCCGCAGCGGCCCGCTCAGGGCCAGGGTGCAGGCGGTGGTCAGCAGCAGGCAGAGCTGCACGGCCAGCAGGCCCGCGTGGCGGTACTGGGCTTCCGGCGTGCCGTCCGGAACGCGGAACCTGCGCATGGAGCGCAGTCTGGCGTCCCGCGTCTGACGCCGGTCTCACGGCGCGGGGCATGAACCGGGGACCCTGTCTGCATGCGCCGCTCCTGGCCGCCGGCGGGTGGGTGCAGACTGCGCGTATGCCACACCTGCATGACCGCGCGGCCGCCCAGGAGAGCGTCTTCGCCCGCATGAGCCGCCTCGCCGCGCAGCGGGGCGCCGTGAACCTGGGCCAGGGCTTTCCCAGCGCGCCGCCTCCCGCGTTCCTGCTGGACGCCGCGCGCGGCGCACTGGGCCGCGCCGACCAGTACGCGCCCCCGGCGGGTCTCCCGGCGCTGCGCGACGCGCTGGGCGCTGATCTGGGTGTGGACGGCGCGGACGTGACCGTCACCTGCGGCGCCACCGAGGCGCTGCACCTGCTGGCCCTGGCCCTGCTGGGTCCCGGTGACGAGGCCCTGATGCTCGAACCCGTCTTCGACGTGTACCTGCCGCAGGTGGCGCTGGCCGGCGCCCGCGGCGTGACGGTCCCCATGACGCTGGATCCCGCGCGCGGCTGGCAGTTCGACCTGGAGGCGCTGGCGGCGGCCGTCACGCCGCGCACGCGGGCGCTGCTGCTGAACAGTCCCTTCAATCCCACCGGCACGGTCTTTACTGGCGAGGAACTGGCCGGGATCGTGGCGCTGGCCCGCCGGCACGACCTGTGGATCGTCAGTGACGAGGTGTACGACGAACTGTACTTCGGTGCGCGGCCCACCCCCCTGCGGACCCTGGCGCCCGAGCGGACTTTCACGGTGGGCAGCGCGGGCAAGCGGCTGGAGGCCACGGGCTGGCGCGTGGGCTGGATCGCCGCGCCGCCCGGCCTGACCCCGGGGGTACTGGGCCTGCGGCAGATCACGAGCTTCTGCGCGCCCGCCCCGCTTCAGGCGGCGGTGGCGGCGGCGCTGCCCGTGGCGCGGGCGGCCGGGTTCTACGAGGAGCTCCGTCAGGGGTACGCGGGGCGCATGCAGCGGCTGGCCGCCGGGCTGCGCGAGCTGGGCGCGGCGGTGTTCGAGCCGCGCGGCACGTATTTCCTGACCGCCCTGCACCCCAGCTGGACGGCCGAGACGCTGGTGCACGAGGCGGGCGTGGCGGTCATTCCGGGCGAGGCCTTCTACGCGCAGCGGGCGGCGCCGGTGGGCTTGACCCGCTGGGCCTTCTGCAAATCCGACGCAGAGATTGACCTGGCCCTGACCCAGCTGGGCGCCGCGCGCCTCCTGACCGGTGCATGAGATTGTAATAAAGGTGACATCAGCGTTCTGTAAGGGATTTTCCCTTATGCAAACGCGCGGGGCGCGGCTATGCTCCGGGTCATGAAGACCACGATCCTTGGCCTGATGACCCTCACCGCCCTGTCCGGCGCCTCCGCCGCCTCGTACGTCGGCGGCTCGATCGGCTCCGGCGCGACCATTCACTACCAGACCGACCTGACCGGCGCGAGCGCCATGCGCTACGGCCTGAATCTCGACGCCACGAACTTCAACTTCAGCCGCGACAACATCTCCATCGGCGGCAGCGTGGACTACCTGGGCGACTTCGTGGGCACCGGCTCCGCGCTGGGTGGCCTGACCCCCTACTACGGCCTGGGTCTCGGCGCGGGCGTGGTGCTCGGCCAGGGCGGCGGCGTGAGCGTCTACCCCCACGGCACCCTGGGCCTGCGCTACAACGTCACCGATCCCCTCAGCTTCTTCGTGGAGGGCAACATCGGCCCCCGCGTGACCGTGGGTGGCAGCGCTGCCAGTGACGTCCGCCTCGGCAGCGGCGCCCGCATCGGCCTGAACTACCGCCTGCCCTGATCGGTTGGACAGCTGTCCAGTGGCCACCCCTCGTGGGGTGGTCACTTTCGCTTGTCTTCATGAGAGGACCTGACTATCCTCACACCCGATGAAGAACTCCCTGATCGCCACTGCCCTCCTCAGCGCCGCCTCCCTCGCCGCCGCCGACAGCCTCGGCCTGAGCGGCAGCTACACCAAGGGCTTCTACCGCGCCGACGGCGAATCCCTCGACTTCGACGGCTCGTTCGGGGTGGGCCTGAGCTACACCTACGATCTCGACAGCGTGTCGGCCGTGCGTACCCAGCTCGAACTGTTCCCCAACCTGTACGGGTCCGACAAGCTCGGCTTCGGCGGGGAGTTCACCTACCTGCGCAGCGTGACCAGCACCGGGGGCGCCGACGTGTACGTGGGTGGCGGCCTGGGCCTGAACACCGTGTCTGAAAGCGGCGCGACCGACGCCGGCAAGTTCACGGCCCGCCTGACCACCATCAACCCCACCCTGCTGGCCGGCGTGCGTTACGCCGTGGCCCCCGGCTTCAGCGGCTTCTTCGAGCTTGCGGGTGGCCCCTCCTTCCTGCGTGCCAGCGTGAGCGGCGGCTCGGCCACCGTGAGCGACACGGCCACCGGCGCGTTCCTGAAGCCCAGCATCGGCTTCACGTACACCCTCCGCTGAGCCGCGCACCGACCCGGCACTGAATCTTTGCTCTGACGGGAGTCGCCTGCGGGCGGCTCCTTTCTGCTACCCCGGCGCGGCTGGGCTGGACACCTCACTTGACCCCCCGCGCTCCCCCTGCTAGCCTCGTCTGCATAGCTATACGCAATCTGCGTATAACCATACAAGCATATGCAGACCCTGACCTCCCGACGCTGAAGCTGACCGCCTGACCCCCCCCGGGGTTTACAGGCGGCACCTTCACGCCGGGCGGTCTTGTGCTGCGCCTTGCACCCCCTTCACCCAGACAGGAGAGAATCGACCCATGACGAAAGACAAGATCGTGCTCGCGTACAGCGGCGGCCTGGACACCAGCATCATCCTCAAGTGGCTCCAGACGGAGAAGAACTACGACGTGGTCTGCTTCACCGCCGACCTCGGTCAGGGTGACGAGGTCGAGGAAGCCCGCGTCAAGGCCCTGAACACCGGCGCCGTCGCCGCCTACGCGCTGGACCTGCGCGAGGAATTCGTGCGCGACTACGTGTTCCCCATGTTCCGCACCAGCGCCCTGTACGAGGGCTACTACCTGCTCGGCACCTCCATCGCCCGCCCGCTGATCGCCAAGAAAATGGTCGAGATCGCCGAGAAGGAAGGCGCGGTCGCCGTGTCGCACGGCGCGACCGGCAAGGGCAACGACCAGGTGCGCTTCGAGATGACCGCCTACGCCCTGAAACCCGACATCGTCACCGTCGCCCCCTGGCGCGACTGGACCTTCCAGGGCCGCGCCGACCTCGAAGCCTTCGCCCACGAGCACGGCATCCCGGTCCCCACCACCAAGAAGGACCCCTGGAGCACCGACGCCAACCTCCTGCACATCTCCTACGAGGGCGGCATTCTCGAAGACCCCTGGGCCGAACCGCCAGCCCACATGTTCAAACTGACCGTGGATCCCACCGAGGCCCCCAGTGAGCCCGAATACGTGGAAGTCGAGTTCGTCAGCGGCGACCCCGTCGCCATCAACGGCGAGAAACTCAG
Organism: Deinococcus actinosclerus; assembly: GCF_001507665.1. NCBI lineage: Bacteria > Thermotogati > Deinococcota > Deinococci > Deinococcales > Deinococcaceae > Deinococcus > Deinococcus actinosclerus. Next base: position 164,495 of record NZ_CP013910.1, read on the forward strand.
CCCCGCCGCGCTGCTGGCCAAGGCCAACGAACTGGGCGGGAAGCACGGCGTGGGCCGCCTGGACCTCGTCGAGAACCGCTTCGTCGGCATGAAGTCACGCGGCGTGTACGAAACGCCCGGCGGCACCGTCCTGTACCACGCGCGCCGCGCCGTCGAGAGCCTCACCCTTGACCGCGAGGTCCTGCACCAGCGCGACGCGCTGAGCCCCAAGTACGCCGAACTCGTGTACAACGGCTTCTGGTTCGCCCCCGAACGCGAGGCGCTCCAGGTGTACTTCGACCACGTCGCCTCAAGCGTGACCGGCACCGCCCGCCTGAAGCTGTACCGCGGGAACGTCATCGTCGCCGGCCGCAAGGCCCCCCAGAGCCTGTACGACAAGGACCTCGTGAGCTTCGAGGCGGGCGGCGACTACAACCAGCACGACGCCGGCGCGTTCATCAAACTGAACGCCCTGCGCATGCGCGTCCAGGCCCGCGTGAAAGCCAAAGCCGACGCCGCCGACAAGGAACCCGCCCAGGTCTGACCGTGACGGACGCCGCCCTGCCCCCCCACTGCATCCTGCGACCGGCCACCCCGGCGGACGCGGCGCTGCTGGCCCGTTTCCGGGTGCTGATGTTTCAGGACATGGGGGCCCCGCTGGAGGACGGCACGGAGGCGTTCTGGGCGGCGCACTTCGCGGGGGCTGTCGCGGAAGGCCGCTACCGGGCGGTGATCGCGGAACTGGATGGACAGGCGGTGGCCTGCGCGGGCCTGATGATCTTCCCGACCGTGCCCACCCCCGGCGATCCGTTCGGGCGGCTGGCGCACATTCAGGGCGTGTACACCGTGCCGGAGCAGCGCGCGCGGGGGCTGGCGTCCGCCGTGACCCGCGCGGCGCTGCGGCTGGCGCAGGCCGAGGGGATCGGCCGCGCGAACCTGAACGCGTCCGTGATGGGCGCCGGTGTGTACGAACGGATGGGCTTCACACCCGCGAAGGCCCCCGAGTACCGCCTGAACCTGCGGGAGGCTGCGCTGTGACGCTGCCCGCCGGGTTCACCCTGCGCCACGCCACCCCGGCGGACGCCGCGCTCATTCAGGCGCAGCGGGACGCGATGTTCGTGGACATGGGCAGCGACCCCACGCGGCTGGCCGCCGTGCACGACGCCGGGGTCGCGTGGCACGCTCGCACCCTCGCCTCGGGCACGTACACCGGCCTGCTGATTGAGGGTGGGGGAGAGGTGATCGCCGGGGCGGGCATCCTCTGGACTGACCTCCCCCCGAATGCCGACACGACCGCCACGACCCGCGCGTACGTCCTGAACGTGTACGTGCAGCCCGAGCACCGGGGCCAGCGGCTCGCCCGCGCCCTCATGCAGGCCGCACTCGCGGAGTGCCGCGCGCGCGGCGTGGACATCGTGACCCTGACCGCGTCGGACGCCGGGCGCCCCACGTACGAGGCCCTGGGCTTCACGCCGCAGGCCGAACTGAAACTCCTGATCCCGGGAGGACCGCTGTGACCCTGCGCCCCGTGAACCCGGACGACATCCCCGCCTTCCACGCCGTCATGATGGCCGCCGGGATGGACCCCCGCTCCAGCTGGGTCCGCACCACGCCCGCCGACCTCGAACGGTCCCTGCTGGCCCCCGGCTCGGGCGGCTTCCTGGCCGTGGGCGCAGGAGAGGTCCTGGGCTGCGTCGGCTACCGCCCGGACGGCGACCGCACCCTGACGCTGAACAAACTCGCGACCGTCCCGCAGGCCCGCCGCCTGGGCGTGGGCCGCGCCCTGGTGCGCGAGGTCGAACACGTCGCCCGCATGGGCGGGTACGGGCGCGTGCTGCTGGCAGTCAGCCAGTTCAACCTAGACGTGCTGCCCTTCTACGACCGGCTCGGGTACACCGTCACGGACGAACCCTACGCGCACGCCCACCCGGACAGCCCCGCCCCGGTGGTGCTGGTGAAAGCGGTCCGGGCAGAGGAATCCGCCCCTGACCGCCCGATTCCGCCTCCCTCTGACAAGGACGCCCCATGACCCGACCCCACGGCCGCCCGACCTCCCGCGTCACGCTCATGATCACCTTGGCACTGACCGTGTCTCTCGCGTCGTGTGCGCCCTCCGTGCAGACCGGACCGGCGGCGGTGCGGCCACCGGACATCCGCCTGGGGGCCGCCATGCTGTTCGTACCCCGCGTGAACGTCGCGCAGTTCACCGAGGCCACGCCCGACGACCAGTTCGTGATCTTCCCGGACTGCCGCAACGGTGTGGTGGCCGCTGCCGACGTGAAACGCTTGGGCGTGGAGGGGGCCGCCACAGCCTGCCGTGAAGCGGTCACGCGGGAACGGCAGAAGACGGTCACGGTGGGAAACGCGCTGCCCGTGATGCTGTCGGCGGCAATGATCTTCTTTCTGTATGCCCTCGGCCTCTTGTGATCCCGTGGGCACTGGTCACGCCCGGGCCGGGAAGAATGAGGGCACGCCCATCCGGACAGCCCCGGCCCGGTGGTGCTGATCAAATCTCTTCTCTCCCTCCCCACCTGTGGGAGAGGGCCGGGGTGGGGGGCGTGTGACCCACGTTCCCGCCCGGTTTCAACCGAGGACATGACATGACGAATACGCAGGACAAGAAACTCTGGGGTGGGCGCTTCGCGGAGGCGACGGACGGGCTGGTCGAGCTGTTCAACGCGTCGGTGGGCTTCGATCAGCGGCTCGCGGAGCAGGACATTCGCGGCTCGCTGGCGCACGTGGCGATGCTGGGGCAGGTCGGCATTCTGACCGCCGAGGAGGTCGCGCAGATCACCGACGGGCTGACTGCCGTGCTGGCCGATATCCGGGCGGGCAGCTTCGAGTGGCGCCTGGACCGCGAGGACGTGCATATGAACGTCGAGGCGGCCCTGCGGGACCGGATCGGTCCGGTGGCCGGGAAGCTGCACACGGCCCGCAGCCGCAACGATCAGGTGGCGGTGGATTTCCGGCTGTTCACGAAGGAAGCCGCGCTGGATCTGGCGGACAAGACCCGCGCCCTGCGCGCGGTGATGCTCGCGGAGGCCGAGAAGCACCTGGAGACCGAGGTGATCCTGCCCGGCTACACGCACCTTCAGGTGGCGCAGCCCATCCTGCTGAGTCACTGGTTCATGGCGTACGTGGCGATGCTGGAGCGCGACGAGGGCCGCTTCCGGGACGCCGCCGAGCGGATGGACGAGTCGCCGCTGGGCTCCTCGGCGCTGGCGGGGACGCCCTGGCCGGTGGACCGGCACGCGACGGCTTCGGCGCTGGGCTTCGCGCGGCCCACCGCGAACAGCCTGGACGGGGTGGGCAGCCGGGACTTCGCGCTGGAGTTCCTGTCGGCCTGCGCGATCCTGTCGGCGCACCTGTCGCGCCTGTCGGAGGAACTGATCCTGTACTCCACCTTCGAGTTCGGCTTCATCACCCTGCCGGATTCCCACACGACGGGATCGTCGATCATGCCGCAGAAGAAGAACCCGGACGTGTCCGAACTCGCGCGCGGCAAGGCGGGGCGCGTGTTCGGGAACCTGATGGGTCTCCTGACGGTCGTGAAGGGCACGCCCCTGGCGTACAACAAGGACCTCCAGGAGGACAAGGAGGGCGTGTTCGACTCCTACGACACCCTCAGCATCGTGCTGCGCCTGTACGCCGAGATGATGCCGAAGACCGTCTGGCACGCCGACGTGACCCGCGCGGCCGCCGCGCGCGGCTACAGCACGGCCACCGACGTCGCGGACTTCCTGGCCCGGCAGGGCGTCCCGTTCCGCGAGGCGCACGAGGTCGTCGGCGGGCTGGTCGGCGTCGCCAGCCGCAGCGGGCGGCAGCTGTGGGACCTCACCGACGGGGAACTGCGCGCCGCGCATCCCCTCCTGAACGCGGAGGTCGCGCAGTCCCTGACGGTCGAGGAGAGCGTCCGGGGCCGCGCCAGCTTCGGCGGGACCGCCCCGCACCGCGTCCGCGAGGCCATCGAGGACGCCAGAGCCCGCCTGAACACCTGACTCCGCCCCCTGATCCGGCCCGTCCCCCCACCCTCTGTCCCGGTCCCCCTGGAGGAACCCCATGACCCTGACTGACATGCACGTGAAACTTCGTCAGGCCGCCCCGGCGGACCTGCCCACCGTCCTGGACCTCCTGACCCGCTGCGGCCTGCACACCGCGAGTGTGGAGCTGGAGGCCGGCACCTACTGGATCGCGGAGCTGGACGGCGTGCCCGGCGGCTGTATCGGCCTGGAGCACGGCCAGGGCGTGAGCCTGATCCGCTCGACGGCGGTGGTGCCCGAGGCCCGCAGCCAGGGCCTGGGCCGCGCGCTGGTCCGCTCCGCGCTGACGCACGCCAGCCTGCGCGGGGACCGCACGGTGTTCCTGTTCAGCTCGGAGGCCGGGGATTACTGGACGCGCTTCGGCTTCGGGCCGTCGAGCGCGGCCGAGATCGCGGGCGCGCTGCCGGACGTGCCACAGGTGAAAAGCGGCCTGAGCAAGGGCTGGATCGACGAGGAACTCGTGTGGCGGCTGGACCTGCCGCAGCCCGAGGTGACGCAGGGGTGAGCAGCTTCCCTCCGCGCCACCTGACTGTGCGTGCCCTGTGGCAGTGCTTCCACGCGGCCTTGCGCTATGCTGTCGCCACGCAACACCCGTGTCGACCTGCGGTCACCGAGACCGCCGAGCTTTCTTTCACCGAAGGAGCAGCGCATGACCGATTCCGTGCACGTTCGAATGGCGACCCCCGAAGACAAGGACACCGTGACCCGCGTGTTTCACGACGCGGGGCTGGACACCGAGGCGGCCCTCGCGGGCGGCACCACGTACTGGGTGCTGGAGCGGGGCGGGCAGCCGATCGGCGCGATCGGCCTGGAGCACGGGGACGGCGCGTCCCTGCTGCGCGGCGCGGCGGTGCTGCCCGAGGCGCGCGGTGGGGGGCTGGGCCGGCGGCTGGTCATGAGCGCCGTGGAGTACGCGCAGGGGCGCGGGGACCGCGCGATCTACATGTTCAGCCGGGGCGGCGACTGGAGCACGTTCGGCTTCACGCAGGTGCCGCTGGCGGTCGTGATGGGCGAACTGCCCGACGCGCCGCAGGTGCAGGCCTACCGTTCGCGCGGCGAGCGGCCCGGCGGCACCACCTGGATGCGCACCCTGAGCTGATCTCTGTGGTCCGGGGAGGGCGCGCATGACGCTCTCCCTGGACTCCATCGCGGTGCCGGACATCCACCCGGACGCGCCGCTGACCTTCCGCAAGGCGCGGCTGTCCGACATCGACGCGATTCACGAACTGATCGGGTACTGGGCGGCGCGCGGGCTGATGCTCGTGCGCTCCAAGGCGCTGCTCGCCGAGACGATCCGTGACTTCCATCTGGTGCTGGCCGAGCCGCACGAGGGGCGTCCCGGTGGGCTGGGCGGCGTGTGCGGCCTGCACATGCTCGCGCCGGATCTGGCCGAGGTGCGCGGGCTGGCGATCCACCCGAACATGCAGGGGCGCGGCCTGGGGCGGCAGCTCGTGGCGGCGTGCGAGGCCGAGGCCCGCGCGATCGACCTGCCCGCGCTGTTCGCGTGGACGTACCAGCAGGGGTTCTTCGAGAAGTGCGGTTTCACCCGCATCGAGAAGACGAACCTGCACCCGAAGGTCTGGAGTGAATGCCAGCGCTGCGCGTTCTTCGAGAACTGCAACGAGATCGCCATGTACCGGGAGCTGCGGTGACCGGACGGGCGGCGGGGGCGTCGCCGCAGGTGAGGCACCACCCGATCGGGGGGGCGTGTAGGCTCGCGGGCGTGACCCGATTCCTGCCCGCCCTGACCGTCTCCGCCCTTCTCGCCCTGGGTGCCGCCCAAGCGCAGACCGTCCGGCCCCTGGCCGATGGCCTGCCCGCCGGGGCGCTCCTGACCCTGGAAACCCATGGCGCCGCCCCTGCGTTCAAACGGTTCTTCGGCGCGGCGGATCGCCTGCTGAGCAGCACCGACCTGGGTGAGGACAGCGGCAGCATGCTGGGCGTGGCGCAGGCGGTGCTGGGTGACTCGCTGGGCCGCGAGGGGATCGCCGGGGTCTTCAGCGTGCAGGGGAAGAAGGGGACCTTCCAGCCCGCGCTGCTGGCCGTGACCCGCTCGGGCGCCCTGACGGACGAGCTGCTGGGCGAGCTGCTGCCCGAGAAACCCGGCGCGCGGGTGGGCCGCTACACCTTCTCCCGCGTGGACGGCCTGTTCGCGGGCACCTCGAACGGCCTGACGTACGTGTCCAGCGACAAGGCCCTGCTGATGGCGTACCTGGGCCGCCTGAGCGGCAAGGCTGCCCCGACCCTGGCGGCGTCCGCGCCGTACGCGGCGGCGCAGCGCGCGGCGGGCACGCAGGAACTCGGCCTGTACGCGAACTTCAGCGCCGCCGCGAAGGTCATCCGCTCGCAGCTGGCGCAGGTCATGCTGCCCCGCCTGCTCTCGCCGGTCGTGGATGCCCTGGACACCCTGGGCCAGTTCGCGGGCGGCCTGACCACCACGGCGGGCGGCTGGACGACCGCCAGCGCGCAGGTCGTCAACCAGAGCGGCAAGGACAGGCCGCTGGCGCGCATCCTGCTCGACACCACCGACTTCGGGGTGCAGGGCGTGATTCCCGCCAGTGCCGAAGCGGTGCGGGCGACGGCCTGCCACCCCGAGACCGGCGCCTACCTGGGCCGCTGGCTGACCCGTGTGGACCTGCTCGAACCGTTCGGGTTCCTGACCGACAGCCAGCTCGCCAGTCATCTGGAGCAGGCGGGGCGCTACCTGGGCGACGAGTGCGCGCAGGTCACGCTGGCCGGGGGCCTGAAGGCGGTGCTGAACCAGGAGGATCCGCTGGCCGGGCTGGCGACCACGGTCTCGTACCAGCGGGTCACGGACCGCGCCGCGGCCGACGCGCACCTGCCCGAGTACGCCCGCAGTGTGAACGACGCCCTGGAGGGCCTGCGCGGCACCGTGAAGTCCCTGGCGACGTCCGGCATGGACGCCCTGATGGACGGCGCGATGGCCGACAGGGACACCCAGGCCCTGATGCTGGGCGCGGGCCTGGCCGGGGCCAGCCAGGGGCTGGACGAGTCGCTGGCCGGGCTGAAGATGGTGTACGCCTTCCGGGGCGACTACCTGATCACCGCCTTCAGCCAGGAGGCGCTGGACGCCGCGCTGGCCGAGGGGCCGGTGCTGGCCGACGACGCGGGCTTCCGCGCGGCGGGCCTGACCATGCAGGGCTCGGCGGGCTGGTCGTACCAGCCGGACCCGGCGGACCTGACCGCTCAGGACCTCGCCGGGACGCTGCCCAGGGAACTGAGCGGCGACAAGGCCATGAGCGGCATGCTGGGCGGTGCCCTGACGGCCGGGGCGGACCTCATCAACCGATTTGACGGAACGACCTCACAGCGCTCCGTTTCGGGGAATGTCATTATCGGCAAGGCGAGCGTGCGCTACCGCTGGTGACCCCCCGGGGGCTGCCGCGGTGCCGCGCAGAGCTGAGCCATGAAACGCGTCCGGAGAGGCGCGAATGGAGGAAGCATGATCAGGAAAGAACGGGCCATCCTGGCTCTGGAAGACGGCACCGTGTACCGCGGGTACGCGTTCGGGCACCGCGGCGAGACCGTGGGCGAGGTGGTGTTCAACACCTCCATGACCGGATACCAGGAGATCATGACCGATCCCTCGTACAACGGGCAGATCGTGACCATCACGTACCCGCACGTCGGGAACTACGGCGTGGCGATCTACGACATGGAGAGCAACAAGCCCTACGTGCGCGGCTTCATCAGCCGCGAGTTCAGCGGCGAGTACTCCAACCACCGCGCGCAGCAGTCCCTCGAAGCGTTCATGCAGCAGTACGGCGTGGTGTCCATCCAGGGCATCGACACGCGCGCGCTGGTGCGGCGCCTGCGCACGGGCGGCGTGGTCAAGGGCGTCATCGCGCACCGCAGCTACACGCACCCGGAAGATCCGTACGGCGAGTTCACTCCCGCCGAGGAAGCCGTGTACGTGGGGCGCGCCCGTGACCACCAGGACATCGACGGGCACGACATGACCAGGGAGGTCACGACCGCGCTGCCCTACGCGTTCCCCACCCTGCGCCACGGCAAGCGCGTGGTCCTGATGGACTTCGGGATCAAGCACACCATCATCGAGCGGCTGGCCGAGGTCGGTATCGAGCCCATCGTGGTGCCCGCCCACACCACCCCCGCGCAGATCATGGCGCTGCAACCGCACGGGCTGTTCCTGAGTAACGGCCCCGGCGACCCGGCCCCGCTGGAGTACGCCCACAAGACCGCCTGGGAACTCATGGGACTGCTGCCCACCTTCGGCATCTGCCTGGGCCATCAGATCCTGGGCCTCGCGGCGGGCGGGAAGACCTTCAAGATGAAGTTCGGCCACCGGGGCGGCAACCAGCCCGTGAAGAATCTCTTAACGGGCAATGTGGAGATCACCAGCCAGAACCACGGGTACGCGGTGGACATCGACTCGATCCCCAACGGGGCCTTCGTGCCGACCCACGTGAACCTGAACGACGGCACCCTTGAGGGCATGGCGCACAGCCGCTACCCGGTGTTTTCCGTGCAGTACCACCCGGAGGCCAGTCCCGGCCCGCACGACAGCCGCTACCTGTTCGACCGCTTCATCGAGGAGATCGACGCCTTCGATGGGGGGAACGGTACCCCCATCGTGAAGGCCAGCGCGGGACGTCTGGGGGTTTGACAAACCTGGAGCCGGACCAGATGATGGGCGAGATACGTTTAGGTGAGAAACTTCATATTGAACGCGCGGTCAGTGATAAGCGTGTAAGACTCATGAAGTGAGACCAGTATCCTCGGGGATGTGCCCCGGGCCAACAGCTGTTCCGGAGCAATGAATCATCTGGCGCACACGGGCGCCTCAGCCAGATGAGGAGCGAGTGGCGCGACCGACAGAACGGTGGGAGCAATCCCCCCAGCTGTCGGTCAATTTTTTTTTTCCTGGAGGTGCCCCGACGTGAACCGCCTGCTCATCCCCTTCCTGCTCCTGACGGCCGCCGCCGCGCAGCCGGCTGCCCCGCAGAACGTGACCTTCACGCTCACGCAGGATCTGGTCAAGCGCAGCGTGGACGGCAGCGGACAGACCACGGAGACGATCATCGACGCGCCCAAGACCGTCCTGCCCGGCGACATCCTGCGCGAGGAGGTCACGCTGCGAAACGTCTCCGGCCGCCGACTGGGCGCACTCAGCGTCAATGTCCCGGTGCCTCGCGGCACCGAATTCAGTGTGCTGACCACGCCCGCCACCGACCGCTGGACGGTCACGTTCTCCGCCGACAGTGGCCAGACCTTCAGCGCGCAGCCCAGGCGCACCGTCACCACCACCGAGAACGGGCAGCGCGTCACCCGACAGGTGCCCGCCCCCACGAGCAGCTACACCAACGTCCGCTGGACGATCAGCCGCTTGAACCCGGACGAAACGCTGAAGTTCAGCTTCCGCGTGAAAGTCAAGTAACCCTGCCGACCAGCCCCCCCACGGAGGAAGCCCATGAACAGATCCCTGACCCTCACCGCCCTCATCGCCCTTGCGGCCGGCAGCGCCCACGCCGCCGGCACCGCCGCCGGCACGGTCATCACCAACACCGCCGAGATCGTCTTCACCCCCGAGGGCGGCACCACCTCCACCAAGGTGCCCTCCAACGACGTGACGACCACGGTGCTGCCGGTGCCCAGCTTCACCATCACCCCGAACGACGAGGGCGCCGCCGGGCCGACCTTCCCCACCCAGAACGCCACCCTGCAGCGCACCCTGGTGCCCGGCAGCACCGCCGTGTTCCTATACACCCTGACGAACACCGGCAACGTGCCGAACGAGAGCTACGCCCTGACCAGCCTGACCAGCGGCGCCGCCGGGGCGCCCGCCCCCAGCGACGTGCGCTACTACCCCAAGGCGGCTGACAGCAACAGCGACAACACCCTCGACGCCGCCGAGATCGCCGCGGCCACGCCCATCACCACCATCGGCGGCGTCAACCAGGATCAGAAGAAGGACTTCTTCCAGGTGTACACCGTGCCCGCTACCGCCACCAACGGCCAGCAGCTCGGGGCCGACCCGGTCGGTACGCGCCTGCCCAACAGCGGCGCCGGTCTGGAACCCGCCGCGCCCTACACGCAGCCCACCGACAACGACAACTACAACACCGTCACCGTGGACCGCAAGGACGCCACCCTGATCGGGCCCAAGGACGACGCCGACGGCAACGGCACCCCCACCACGCCCCCCTACGCCAGCTCCGAGGGCGTGACCATCACCCCCAGCGCCAGCGACACCCAGACCGCGCAGGCCACCGCCACCACCACGGCCGTGACCTTCACGAACACCGTGCAGAACACCGGCAACCGGCCCGACGTGTTCGACATCACGGCGGCGCTGACCGGCTTCCCCAGCGGCGCGACCGTCACGCTGCTCAAGCCTGACGGCACCCCCCTGACCGACACCGACGGCGACAGCGTCCCCGACGTGGGCAGCCTCGCCCCGGGTCAGACCGCCAACGTCCTAGTGCGCGTGACCTTCCCGGCCGGCGGCCTGCCCAGCGGCACGCCCACCGCGACCGTGACCAGCACGAGCAGCAACGACCCCACCAAGAAAGACGACACCCGCGACCTCGTGAACCTGCCGGGCCTGTCCTTCGGGAATCCCACCCCCACCCTCGGCGGCGACCCCACGATCCCCGGCACGCCCGAGGCGGGCACGCCCGGCAGCCCCACCAGCCCGATCATTCCGCCCTCGACCTGCACCACGGCCTCCCCGACGATCCGCTCTACGGTGGCCCTGGAGATCGCCAACCTGGGCAGCGCCCCCGACACCTTCGACGTGAGCGGCACGGCGACCATCAAGGTCACCACGGGCCCCGACGTGCCTGCACCCGTCCGGTACTTCATCGACACGAACGGCAACAAGGCCCTGGACAGCGGTGAGCCCGCGCTGACCGACACCAACGGCAACGGCACCGCCGACACCGGCCTGCTGGCCCCCGGCGCGGAGCTGAAACTGATCGCCGCCGTGGACGTGCCCTGCGCCGCCGCCGCGCAGACCATCACCCTCAAGCAGACCGCCAAGTCCCCCACGACCGGCGTGGAGGTCAAGGACACCAACGACACCATCCTGGTCGGCAAGACCGACGTTGCCAAGCCCACCAAGACCGTGGACAAGGCCACCGCCAAACCCGGCGACACGCTGACCTACACCATCATCGGGAAGAACACCAGCAACGCCAACGTCACCAAGGCGTTCATCAAGGACGCCCTGCCGGCCAACACCAGCTTCGTGAGCTTCAGCGCCACGAGCACCGCGACCGGCACCATCCTGTACTCCACCAACGGCACCAGCTGGAGCGCGGCCGCCGTCACCACGCTCGCCGACGGCGACACCGTGTACGCCGGCGTGGACACCAACGGCAACGGCACCATCGACACCGGCGACCTCCTGGCCCCCGGGCAGACCATCACCGGCACCTTCAAGGTCACCGTCAAGTAACCCCTCAGGCGCGCCCGCCCCGTTGTGCGGGCGCGCCCCACCGGGCAGGGGAGACCCCCAGCCGCACCCCTTTTCCTCCCCTGTCCGCCCACAACAGCAGAAACCGCTTCATTGCCCTGACCCCCGGGAGGCACCGTGCGAACCCCCCCACTCCTCACCTTCCTGGCCAGCCTGACCCTGGCGCTGAGCCCGCTGTCCGGCGCGGCCCACGCCGCCGGCACCCCCGCCGGCACCGTGATCCAGAACCAGGCCGAGCTGGAATTCACGCCCGAGGAGGGTGGTCCCCCCACCCGCCTGCCCACCCCGCCCGTGACGACCACCGTGCAGGCCCTATGTGCGGTGAGCGCGCTGCCCAACGGCAGCGTGGCCCAGCCCGGGCAGAGCGCGGCCCTGCTGCCCGGCGAGGCGACCACCTTCCGGTACGTGGTCACGAACAGCGGCAACGCGACCAACACCCTCGCCCTGACGGTGGTGCCCGACGCCGCCTCGCAGTTCACGCCCGGCGACCTGAGCGTGCACCGGGACGCGAACGGCAACGGCCAGATCGACCCGGACGAACCGGCCCTGACCAGCCTGACCCTGGACGCCGACGCAGGCGCCACGCTGCTCGTGCGCGCGAGCACCCAGGCCGCCGACCGGGGCAGCGCCTACCCGAACCTGAGCGTGCGCTGCGCGAGCAACGTCCGCGAACAGCCGGGCGAGGTGGACGAGGACAACGTCGCGCGCCTGACCGTGGGCGACCCGCCCGCCCTGACGCTGGACAAGACCTTCACGCCCGCCGCGCTGCGCCCCGGCGAGGTCACCACCGTCACCCTGACCGCCCGCAATGCGGGCAACGGCGCCTCACGCGCCGTGACGATCACCGACGTGCTGAACACGCCCGAGCTGCGCGACTTCGTGTTCGTCAGCGGCAGCGCCCGCCTGAGCGGCAGCGCCGCCCCCGACGCCACCATCGAGTACAGCGCCGACGGCCAGAGCTGGCAGGCTGCCGAGCCCGCCGCGGTCGGCGGCGTGCGCGCCCGCGTGAACACCCTCGCCCCCGGCGCCACCCTGACCCTGACCTTCGCCCTGCGCAGCCCCGAGGTCACCGGCACCCGCCGCAACGTCGCGCAGCTGCGCAGCGGGGACGTCACGGTGGACGCCCCCGCCGACGTCACCCTGCGCTACCAGCCGCTGATCGCCCTGGGCCCGCTGGGCAACCCCCAGGCGCTGCCCGGCGGGGAACTGAGCAGCGACGACCTCCAGCGCAAGGCCAACGCGCTGCTGAACACCGAGGTCTGCTTCCCGCACACCGCGCAGAACCTCGGTGACCGCCCGGACACCCTCACGATCAGCGGCCGCGTGCAGACCGGCGAGGGCGCGGTGCGCTTCACCGAGCGGGACGGCACGCCCATCCCCGAGCCCTTCCGCACGGACCTCGCCCCGCAGGCCACGAAGGACTTCAACGCCTGCTACGTGCCCCGCAAGGCCAGCGCCAGCTCCGCCGCCGAGGCCTTCCGCGCCGTCCTGACCGCCACGAGCAGCCGCGGCGCCGCCGACAACCTGACCGTGGACGTGCTGACCACCGTCGCCCCCCTGACCCTGAACCCGGTCAAGAGCGGTGACGCGAGCGGGCTGGTCGAACCCGGCCAGGTCATCACCTACACCCTGAACGTCACGAACACCCAGAGCTTCGCCCTGACGAACGTCGAGATCCGCGACAGCCTGCGCGCCCTGCAGATCCTCGACGCCAGCGGCACCCTGATCCGCACCGACCTGCTGGAGTTCATCAGCGCCGACCAGGGCGGCGTCCTGGACGGCGAGCGCGTCGTGTGGCGCCTGACCCGCCTGGACCCCGGTCAGGCCGTGACCCTGACCCTGAAAGCCCGCGTGCCGCAGGGCACCCCGGACGGCGCGCGCGCCGTGAACGTCTTCACGGTCAGCAGCGGCGAACTGACCACCCCCGTGCCCAGCAACCCGGTCGTGAACGGCGTGTTCCGCAGCGCCAACCTGACCCTGGTCAAGACCAGCAGCCCCGCCGTGGTCGCCTACGGGCAGACCATCACGTACACCTTCACCGTCACGAATCGCAGCGCCACCGGCGCGCTGGACACCATCCGCGTGCAGGACACCCTGCCGGCGGGGCTGGTGTACGTCGAGGGCAGCAGCCTCCTGAACGGCACCGAGATCGTCCCCACCGTGGACGGGCGCACCTACACCTGGCTGATCCCGGGGCTGGCGCCCGGCGCGAGCGCCGTGATCACCTTCGACGCGGTCGTCACCCCCGAGGCGGGCACCCAGATCCGCAACAGCGCCGTCGCGACCGCCGTGAGCAACAACGGCGAGACGAAGACGCCCCCCAGCAGCGCCGTGAACACCATCGACCCGCTCATCTTCGGCCGCAACACCGCCGATCTGGTCGGCTACGTGTTCCAGGACGTGAACCGCAACGGGGTCTACGACCGCGCAGTGGACGTCCCGGTCCTGAACGCCCGCGTGATCCTGGCCGGCGGCCGCCTGGCACTGACCGACGCGCAGGGCCGCTACCACTTCCGGAACCTCCTGGAAGGCGAGGTCGCGCTGAGGCTCGATCCGAACAGCGTCGCCTACGCGCCCCTGAGCGTCCCGCAGGACGCTGGACGGCCGGGCAGCCGCCTGCTCTACGTGCGGAACCTGACCAGCGCGGACTTCCCGCTGGCACCCGACGCCGGTGACATCGCCGTGGTGCGCGACACCACCCTGCGCGTGACGAGCACGCTGCCGCTGGCGACCCCGCAGACCCTGACCGTCCGCAAGCAGGTCTTCGAGCAGGAGGCCGGGGTGTACCTCGTGCAGCTGACCCTGAGTGCCAGCGCCGACCTGAGCGGCGTGGAGCTGAACGACCCCCTGCCGCAGGGCGCGACGCTGCTCGACGGACAGCCCGCCCTGACCTTCACCACCCTCCCCGCCGGCGAGCGCGTCCTGACCTACCGCTTCCGCTGGGCCGGGGATCTCAAGGGCGCCGTGACCGACCCGGCCGCCCGCTGGAGGTACTGAGTGAAACGCGCCCTGACCACCCTGACCGCGGCCCTGCTGGGTACGGCCGCCGCGCAGGAAATCTCGACCTCGCTCCCCCTGACCTCGGTCGGCGACAAGCTCATGTGGACGGTCGGCGATCAGGACCTGCGACTGGTCGTGGGCGTCGGCTCGCGCGTGCAGCTGGACGTGTACGGCGCGCAGTTCGACCCGGCCGACTACCGCACGCCGGACCAGTACGGCGACGAGAACTACGACCCCGCCACGCCCAAGGCCCCGGTCGGCAGCACCTTCACCCTGCTCGACGACGGCGGGCAGGTCGTCCGGCAGCAGGAGTTCGGGCAGGGCGCGCAGGACTGGCAGACCTTCCTGAACAGCGACCTGAAGGCCGGCACGTACACCCTGCGCGTGCGCACCCAGGGCAACGGCAAGAACACCTTCGCGCTGCGCCTGACCTCGGTCAGCGCCGCCGTCGAGGCCGACCACCTGAACGTCACGGTGCGCAGCAACGACTGGGTGCCCGCCCTGAACGTCTATAACCCCGGCGGGCCCATGAGCATCCGCATGTACGACGGGGACGGCCCCGGCGAACTGCAGGGCGAGCTGCGCGACGCGCAGGGCAACGCCTACCCCGTCAAGGTCAGCGGGCAGCTCCAGTGGGACGAGATCAACGTGCCCGAGGACCAGGGCAACTACACCCTGTACCTGCGCCAGCCGCCCAGGACCTTCCAGTGGTCGAACTCGGTGGGGTTCGAACTGAGCACCGGCCCGATCCAGATCGTCACGGCCGACACCACCGGCAAGCTGGATATCCGGGCCGAACTGGTCCTCCCGGACGAGACGCTGCCCACCCAGGCGAACGTCACGGTGGGTGAACAGACCTACGCGGTCAATGGGCAGGCCGGGCCCTTCACGCTGCCCGCCCGCGAGTACCCCGTGCAGGCCGAGCCGGTCAAGGGAGCCGAGGTCAGCGTCAACGCGCCGGCCGCGACCGTCACGAAGGGCCAGACCGCGCGCGTGGCCGTGCAGGTCAAACCCAGCCTGAACCTCAGCTTCACCGCCGACAAACCCGAGGTCTGCGTGGGCGACGTGGTGACCTTCACCGCGCGCGCCACCACCGACTTCGAGCGGCAGACCCTGCCCGCCAGCCTGCGCGTGGCGCTGCCCGCCGGGTTCGAGGCGCAGGGCGACACGAGCGTCACCGCCCGCGTGGACGCCGCCCACCCCGGCGTGCTGACCTTCGAGGCCCGCGCCGTGGCCGCCACGCAGGGCGAGGCCCGCGCCACCCTGGCCCCCTGGAACCAGACCCGGACGCTGGGCGTGCAGGTGCTGCCCAGCGCCACCCAGATCGAACTGCGCCGCGCGCCGCTGGCCGCGACCCTCCCCGGCGAGACCGTCACCGTGACCCTCACGCTGCGCAACACCAGCGCCGCGCCCGCCCCCTTCGAACTGACCGACCAGCCCGGCGAGACCCTGGAAGCCCTGGACCCCACCAGCTTCAGCGGCGAACTCCAGCCCGGCGAGGAGAAGACCCTCAGCTACCGCGCCCGCGTGAAGGGGACGGGCGGCGAGCAGGGCCAGCTCAGCGCCACCCTGACGAGCAACTGCGCCACGCAGCAGGTCGTGGGCGGCACCCTCGGCGTCACCACGCCCCCGCCCCCCGCGCCCACCCCGGTCGTCACGCAGACCCGCGAGAGCACGGTCCGCATCCCCTACGACGTGCCCACCACGCGGAACGCCACGCAGGTCATCGTGGCGCACCAGCCGCCCGCCGGGGCCAGCTACGTGCCCGGCAGCAGCCAGCTGAGCGGCCGCCCCCTGGCCGACCCGCAGGTGGGCGCCAGTGGCAAGCTGTACTGGACGACGCCCGGCGCACCCCGGGGCGTCCTGACCTACCGCGTCACGCACGAGGGCAGCCTGCCCGCCCTGCAGAGCCCCGCCCTGGTCGGCCGGTACGCCGGGGGCCAGGTCAGCGTCCTGGTCGGCGAGGGTAACCTGGACGACCTGGGCGCCCTGCAACCGGTGGCCGCCGCGCAGACCCGGGAGAACGGCGGCGCGCTGAAACTCCCGCTGGACGGCGCGGTGTACCGCGACCGCGACCGCGTGACCGTCGTGGTGGAAAGCCCCGAGGGCAGCGAGGAACTCCCCCGCATCAACGGCGTGCCGGTCGATCCGGCCAGCCTGGGCCGCAGGGCGGTGGACGCCGAGCGCGGCACGCAGCGCCAGGAGTTCTACGGCGTCGCGCTGCGCAGCGGCGAGAACATCCTCACCTTCGCCGGGCAGACCGTCCGGGTGTCCCTGGCGGGCACGCCCGTCAGCGCCGAGTTCACGGGCCAGCAGCTCATCGCCGACGGCGTCACGCCCATCCGCGTGGGCATCCGGCTGGCCGACGCCGCCGGGATCGGCACCGCCAGCGGCAACGTCACCGTGCAGGCCACCCTGGAACCCACCCAGCCCGACGCGCAGCCCCGCGTGGTCAGCTATCAGGTGAAACTGACCGACGGCGAGGGCGTGCTGGAACTCGAACCGCTCGCCGCGCCGGCCCACTTCGACGTCCGCGTGCGCCTGGGCGACCGGGTGATCAGCAAGGGCTTCGAGGCGCTGCCCAGCCGCACCCGCGTCGGGATCGGCATGCTGAGCGTCGGCGGGGTCCTGAGCCGCGGCGGGGTCGCGGCCGGCGAGGCCCGCGCGCAGGGCTACCTAGAAACGCCCATCGGGGACGGCAAGCTGTACGTCGCGGCCAGCGGCGCTCTCACCGCCGACCGCACCGCCAGCGGGGCCACCACTGTCCGGCAGGACCGCGACCAGGGCCTGCCCACCACCGCCAACCCCCTCCAGCGCTACCCCACCCACGGCGACAGCAGCGCCGAGACCGTGCCGCTCCAGGGCATCGACCCGGTCGCCGTGCGCTACGAGCACCCGGCCTTCTCGGTCAGCTACCGGCAGGCGCCGCTGCCCATCGACGTGTTCAACCTGGGTGTCACGCCCACCGCCCTGAGCGGATTCACGCGCGGCGCCCCCGCGCAGCTGTCGGGCTTCGTGGCCGCGCTGCCCGGTGACCTGAAACGCGTCACGCTGGACGCCAACGGCCTGCGCGCTCTGCCGCTGCCCGACCAGGACCTGGCGGCCGACAGCGAGACCGTCACGCTGATCCTCACCGACCCCGTGACCGGCGCGCAGGACCGCCGCCCGCTGGCCCGCCTGAGCGACTACACCCTGGACCCCGCCGCCGGTGTCCTGTACCTCCAGCGGCCCCTGAACCTGCTCGACGACCAGGGCCGCACCGTGCGCGTCGAGGTCAGCTACCGCCTGAACGATCCCCTCGGGGCGCGCACCCTCGGCTGGGGCGTGCAGGGCAAGTACCGCGTGACCGACACCCTGAGCGTGGCCGCCGCCGCCGTCAGCCTGGACGGCGTGACCAGCGTGGGCGCGCACGTCCGCTACGACGACGGGAACCGCCGCGCCGACCTGCTCGCCGCGTACGCCGCGCCGGGCACCCTGGTGGACGGCAGCGCCAGCGTGCAGGGCGAGCGTTTCGCCGTGAGTGGCAGCGTGCACTACCAGACCCCGGGCTACGCGGGCCTGAACGCCGGCACCCCCGGCCTGGGCGCCGCCGCGGACGCCACCTACCGCCTGACCGACCGCTTCGCGCTGAACGCCCGCGCCACCTACGCCGCTGCGCCCGCCTCGGATAGCGCCCCCGCGACGGGTGGCGGCGCGGCCGACCTGCGCGGCCTGTACAGCTTCTCACCGTTCACGTTGGGCGCCGGCCTCCGCGCGGGCTTCGGGGATCAGCAGGGCGTGGCCGCCATCGTCAGCGCCGCCTACGCGCGGGACGGGCTGGGCGTGCAGGTCGAGCACGCCCAGGCCATCAGCGGCACCCTGGAGACCACCACCACCGTCAAGGCCAGCGTGCCGGTCGCCGATCACGTCACCCTGACCGCCCGCGACGACATCCGCTGGGGCGAGGGCCAGCGCGCCAGCCTGGGCCTCCAGACCGCGCTGGGCGGCACGAATCTCAGCGTCAGCTACGACCTGCCCGGCGCCGACGGCTGGGGCAACCGCGCCCGCATCGGCGTGGACACCACCTTGCCCGTCAGCGACCGCGCGGCGGTGGACCTGCGCGGCAGCCTGATCCTCGACACCGACGGCGACGCGCAGAACGAGAGCGGCTGGAACGCCGGCGCGGGCGTGCGCTACAAGGCCGACACCCTGAGCGCCACGCTGGCCGCCGACGCCGCCCGCACCGGCGCGGGCCTCAGCGTGGCCCTCAAGGGCGGCGCGACCTACAGCGTCAACGATCAGCTCACCCTGAGTGCCGAAGGCCACCAGATCTTCGGCGCGGGGGCTGGCGCGAACTACGCCGTCTCGGGCGCGCTGCGGGCCGGGCCCTGGCAGGGCCTGAGCTACCTGCGCTACAAGGACGGCGCGCTGGCCGGTGGCACCCCGGAACTGATCGGCGAGGCGAACGTCGAGTACCACGTGCCCCGCTACGCCCTGCGCGCCGGGGTGGCCGGCCGCGCCCTGCTGGACCAGCCGGGCAGCGCCACCTACCAGGGCAGCCTCAGCGGCACCTACTACGTCACCGACCGCCTGGGCCTGGGCCTCGCCGCGCGCGGCCTGACGCAGCCCGCCACCGGCAGCGCCCTGCTCAGCGCCGGCCTGGAAGCCAGCTACCGCGTCCTGCCGGGCACCTGGCTGACCGTGGGCTACAACCCGGTGGGCTTCCAGGGGATCGGCACGAACGTGTACACCCGCCAGGGCGCCTACCTGCGCCTGGACCTGATGCTCGACGACGGACAGATTCCCGCCCCCGCCCCCGATACCACCGGAGGGCGCTGAGATGAGGCCCCGCATGCATACCCTCCTGACCGCTGTCCGGCGCCTGCTGCCCCTGGCGGCCCTGTCCGGCCTGAGTCTCGCCGCCGCCACCACCTGCGCCGCCAGCAGCCCCTGGGTGCAGAGCTTCAACAGCAACGCTGCGCTGAGCAGCGTGCAGAACCACGTGTACGTCACTGACCCGGGCACCGTCACGAACACCTGGGGCAAGTACACCTTCTGGCAGGACATCGACCACACCGGCAACGGCGGCTACGCGCTGTTCCTGAACGTCGCCAACTTCGAGAACCGCAGCGGCGCGCTGCTGAGCACGCCCCGCGTGCTGTTCCAGCAGGTGCTGAACGTGCCGGCCGGCTCGCAGCTGAACTACCAGAACTACGCCCGCACGCACGCCACCGCGCCCGCCCAGCTGCGCTACGAGTTCCTGGACACCGCCAGCGGCACGCTGCTGGCGCGCACCGACGGCAGCGTCCTGACCACCGGCTATACCCTGCAGAGCGTCCCGGCGTTCACCGCGCCCGGCGCGCAGGTCACGCTGCGGATCCTGACCCTGAAAGACGGCGTGAGCGGCGACGCGAACGTCCTGAAGCTCGACGACCTGAAACTCAGCTGCGTGCCGCAGGCCCAGCTCACCCTCACCAAGGGCAGCAACGGCCCCTGGACGCCCCTGCAGAGCGGCGCCACGTACACCCTGACCGTCCGGAACAGCGGCAGCGCCACCACCGCCGGTCTGGTCACCGTGAAGGATCAGCTGCCCACCGGGATCAGTGCGCCCGCCAGCTTCACCCCCGCCAGCGGCTGGACCTGCGCGACCAGCGCCGGCACCGTGACCTGCACCGGCACGCCGAATCTCGCGGCGGGTGCCAGCCTGACCCTGAGCGTGCCCGTGAGCGTCGGCCTGGGGGCCGTCGGGACGATCACCAACCGCGCCAGCGTCGGTGGGGGCAGCGACCCGAACCCCATTCCCGATCCCGCGACCTGCACCTCGACCGCCGGGCAGTGCGCCACGGCCACCACCACCGTCACCACGCCCGCGCCGCCGGCCCCTGTGACCGGCACCTGCACCGTCAGCGCGCCCTTCACGCGCACCTTCGACACGAACGCCGCCAGCGGCGAGGTGCGCAACCACACCTACCTGAGTGACCCGACCGTCGTGAACGCCACCGACGGCACCTACACCTTCTGGAAGGACATCGACCACACCGGCAACGGCGGCTTCGCGCTGTTCCTGAACGTCGCCAACTTCGAAGGGAAGAACGGCGGCGCCCTGAGTACCCCCCGCGTGCTGTTCGAGCAGCAGATCACCGTGCCCGCCGGGGCCGAACTGAGCTACAGCAACTGGGTGCGCAGCCACTCCAGCACCGCCACGCAGCTGCGCTACGTCTTCCGCGACGCGGGCGGCAGCGTCCTCCAGCAGGTGGACGGCGCCCTGGTCACCACCGGCTATACCCTGCAGAGCGTGCCCACCTTCACCAGCCCCGGGTCGCAGGTCACGCTGCAGATCCTGACGCTGAAAGACGGCACCAGTGCCGACGCGAACGTCCTGAAACTCGACGACCTGAGCCTCAGCTGCCCTGTGCCGGCCAGGCCCCAGCTGACCCTGACCAAGACCAGCAACGGCCCCTGGACGCCCCTGCAGAGCGGCGCCACGTACACCCTGACCGTCAGGAACGACAGCGCCGTGACGAGCAGCGGCGCCGTGACCGTCAAGGATCAGCTGCCCACCGGGATCAGTGCGCCCGCCAGCTTCACCCCCGCCAACGGCTGGACCTGCGTGACCAGCGCCGGCGCCGTGACCTGCACCGGCACGCCGAACCTCGCGCCGGGCAGCAGCGTCACCCTGACCGTCCCCGTGACCGTCGCCGCCGAGGCCGTGGGGACGGTCACGAACCGCGCCAGTGTGGGCGGCGGCGGTGACCCCGACCCGATCCCCGACCCCGCGACCTGCGCCTCGACCGGCGGGCAGTGCGCCACGACGACCACCACCGTCACCGTGCCCACGGCGGCGCCCACCTGCGAGAAGGTGTACGCGCTGACGGTCACGCCCGGCGGCAGCACCCTGGACGGCGTGAGCATCAACGAGCTGGACGTCACGGGCAACGTGATCGGCACGCAGATCGCCGCCATCGGCGGCACCTCGGCCACCCTGGCCATCTCCCCGGACGCCCGGCGTTTCTTCGTCGCCACCGACGACAACCGCCTGCGGGTCTATGAGCCCGCCACCCGCACCTGGTACGCGGGCGGCACCTTCAGCGGCGTGTCCGGGCGCCTGGTGCGCATGGCCGTCACGAGCAGCGGCGCCGGCTACGCCATGGACGGCGGCGGGAACCTCTGGTCGTTCACGACCGGCGCCAGCAGCGGCTACGCGGTCACGGCGCTCGGACAGGTGACCAGCGTGTCCAGCGGCGCGCCCAGCTTCCAGGACAACGGGGACTTCTTCGCCGACAGCAGCGGGAAGCTGTACATGATCAGCGCTGTGACCGGCTCGACCAGCATCGACCTGTGGCTGATCACCCCGGCGGGCAGCAGCGCCAGCGCCGAGTACCTGGGCAGCTTCAGCAACCCCGGCCAGAACTCGCAGTTCAACGGGATCGCCGCCAGCCCCAGCGGCATCTACGCCCGCGACAACCTGGGCCGACTGGTGAAACTCGACCTGGTGAACGTCACGTACATGCCGGTCGGCTCGCCCAGCCTGGGCTCCACCGACCTCGCCAGCTGCACCTACCCGGTCCTGGCCCCCAGCCTCGGCGCGGTCAAGAGCGTGACCAAGGTCGCGGGGACGACCGGCGACCGGGTGCAGCCGGGCGACACCCTGGAGTACCGCGTCGTGATCCGCAACAGCGGCACGCTGCCCGCCGGGGGCGTGACCTTCACGGACGCGCTGCCCGCCGGGACGACCTACGTGCCGGGCAGCGCCCGCGTGAACGGCGCCTCGACGACCGTCACGAACGGGGCGAGCACCAGCCTGGGCGGCGCGGCGTACCCCTTCGCGCAGCCGGTCGGGATCTGCTCTGGGCCGACGGCGGCCTGCACCACGCAGGTGCTGAAGATCGACAGCACCCCCGCTGCGCTCGACAACGAGGCGGTCGTGACCTTCCGCGTGACCGTGAATGCCCCGGCCAGCTACCCGGCCAGCGTGCGCAACACCGCCCTGGCGCGCTATGCGGGCGGCCCGACCGGCGGCGTGCCCAGCAACGAGGTCGTGACGCCCGTCTTCGAGCCCGCGAAACTGACCGTCACGAAGACCGTGCAGAACATCACGCGGGGCGGCGCCGCCTCCACGAGCAGCAGCGGCAACCCGGGCGACGTGCTGGAATACTGCATCGCCACGACGAACGTGGGGGGCCTGAACGCCACGAACATCATCTTCAGTGACACCGTGCCGGCCAACACGGCCTTCACGGTGGGCGGCTTCGCCCCCGGGCAGGACCTCCGCGTGACCACCCCTGCCGGCACGGTGTACTACACCGCCGCGGCCGACGGGGACGCCGGACTGCTGAGCAGCGGCAAGGTCACGGTGCAGGGCGGCAGCTTCGTGCTGGCCCCCACCCAGACCGTCACGATCTGCTTCCGCGCCAGCATCCAGTAACGGACTGTCAGCCGGCGGGCCGCTTCCTCCGGGGCGGCCCGCCGTTCATGTGCCCTTGAGAGCGCCGGAGATGGGGCGCGGGCACACCGTCGCGCCGCGCCGGGCGGGGGAGAGTGACCGGCATGCCCGGCGGGACTCAACTCGTGTGGTTCAAGAAGGATCTGCGCGCGCACGATCACGCGCCGCTGTGGGAGGCGGCGCGGCGCGGGCCGGTGCTGCCGGTCTTCATCTACGAGCCTGAGCAGCTGACCCACGAGGAGTTCGCCGGGCACCACCTGACGTACCTGAACGACTCGCTGCGTGAACTGGACGCCAGCCTGCGCGCGCTGGGCACCCCGCTGGTCGTGCGGGTGGGCGAGGCGGTCGCGGTGCTCGACGAGCTGCGCGAGGCGCACGGCGTGAGCGCCGTGTGGGCGCACGAGGAGACCGGCAACGGCGTCAGTTTCGGGCGGGACCGCCGCGTGCGGGCCTGGGCGCGGGCGCGTGGCCTGCCCCTGAGCGAACTGCCGCAGAACGGCGTGATCCGCCGCATGCGCAACCGCGACGGGTGGGCCGCCACCTGGGAGGAACGGATGGGCGCCCCGCAGATCGCCGCGCCCGCGCGGCTGAGCGGCGTGGACGCCGACCCCGGCGGCCTGCGCACCCACGCCGAACTGGGTGTGCCTGCCAACGCCAAGATCATTCCGCCGGGGGGCCGCGCCGCCGCGCTGGACACCCTCGACTCGTTCCTGGCGGCGCGCGGCGTGAACTACATGCGCGAGATGAGCAGCCCCCTGAGCGCCGAGGCCAGCTGCTCGCGCCTCAGCGCCCCGCTGGCCTTCGGGACCGTGTCGCTGCGCGAGGTCGTGCAGGCCACCCGCGTGCGCCTCGCGCAGGTGCGGGGCGACCTGGGGGCCGACCCGCGCTGGGTGCGGTCCCTGCGCTCGTACGAGTCGCGGCTGCACTGGCACTGCCATTTTGTACAGCGCCTGGAAAGCCAGCCGGACATGGAATTCCGCACCCTGAACCGCGCCCTGGAGGGCCTGCGCGAGCACGAGTGGACCCCGGAGTTCTTCGACCGCTGGCAACACGGCCAGACCGGCTACCCCCTGATCGACGCCTGCATGCGCATGCTGCGCGAGACGGGCTGGCTGAACTTCCGCATGCGCGCCCTGCTCGTCAGTTTCGCCACGCAGCACCTCTGGCTGCACTGGCGCCAGCCCGGGCTGTTCCTGGCGCGCGAGTGGCTGGACAACGAACCCGGCATCCATTGGTCGCAGATGCAGATGCAGAGCTCCACGGTCGGCATCAACCGCGTGCGCATCTACTCCCCGACCCGGCAGGCCCGCGAACAGGACCCGGACGGAGTGTTCCTGCGCCGCTGGCTGCCGGAACTCGCGGACGTCCCCACGGACTTCATCCACACGCCCTGGGAGTGGAGCGGCGCCGGACGCCTGAGCTACCCGCCGCCCATCGTGAACGAACAGGAGGCCGGACGCCGCGCCCGCGCCCGCATCGGCGCCGCCCGCGCCAGCCCGGCCTTCGAGGCCGAGGCCCGCCGCATCTACGCGACACACGGCAGCCGCAAGAAGGCCGAGCTGCGCGCCGAACGAAGAGCCAAGGGACTCCCGGAGAAACCCCCACCCACGCCGCGCCCCCGTGCCGTACAAAGGACCATCATGAGCGACCAGCCTGACCTCTTCGGCCACACGCCCACCCCCTCCGGTACCCCGAAGGCCATCGTGCCCAGCGGCCTCCCCGACGACTGGCAGCAGGCCCTGCACGGGGAATTCAGCGCCCCGTACTTCCACGAACTCAAGGACTTCCTGGTGGAGGAACGCCGCGCCGGGAACGTGTTCCCGCCCGCGCCGGACGTGTTCAACGCGCTGCGCTTCACGCCCCTAGGAGACGTGAAGGTCCTGATCCTGGGCCAGGACCCGTACCACCGCCCCGGGCAGGCGCACGGCCTGAGCTTCAGCGTCCGCCCCGGCGTGACCATCCCCCCCAGCCTGCGCAACATCTACAAGGAACTGACCGCCGACCTGCCGGGCTTCACCGCGCCCCGCCACGGCTACCTGAAAGCCTGGGCCGAGCAGGGCATCCTGCTGCTGAACGCCGTCCTGACCGTCCGTGAGGGGCAGGCCAACAGTCACGCCAACAAGGGCTGGGAGCACTTCACGGACGCCGTCATCCGCGCCGTGAACGACAAACCCGACCGGGTCGTGTTCGTCCTGTGGGGCGCGTACGCCCGCAAGAAGAAGAAACTCATCACCGCGCCCCAGCACGTCATCATCGAATCCGCGCACCCCAGCCCCCTGAGCGAGGCGAAATTCTTCGGCAGCCGCCCCTTCAGCCAGGTGAACGCCGCCCTGGAAGAGGCGGGCCTCACGCCCATCGACTGGCAACTGCCCATGCAGGTCACGGAATGAAGCGGATTCCGTCTGTTTCGCGATCCACCCGGAACAGCACCGGGTGGCCCACTCCACGCCCGGAACCCGCGCCGCTCCCGCTCTGCTGGGCAGCTCTACGAGTCGCATCCGCTCGGGTGGCACGGTTCTGGCAAACCATGCAACCGGAGGCGATATGAC
Organism: Deinococcus actinosclerus; assembly: GCF_001507665.1. Lineage (NCBI taxonomy): Bacteria > Thermotogati > Deinococcota > Deinococci > Deinococcales > Deinococcaceae > Deinococcus > Deinococcus actinosclerus. The sequence goes on from NZ_CP013910.1 coordinate 189,944, forward strand.
CTCCCGCACCGAACTCCTCGCCGGGGAGTACCTGCGCCGCGAGGGCAACGACCCCAAGAAGTTTAAATACTTCTGGCCCGACGGCACGCCCTACAAGGAGAAGGCGGGCATCGACCGCATCGCGAAACTCGCCGTGCCCCCCGCCTACGAGGACGTGTACGTCAGCCCCGACGCCGACGCCGAACTCCAGGCTTTCGGGCGCGACGCCGCCGGACGCCTCCAGTACCGCTACCACCCGGACTTCGTGCAGGCGGGCGCGCTGAAGAAATGGCAGCGCCTCACCCGCTTCGCCGGGGCGCTCGGCACCCTCAAGACCGTCACCGCCGGTGACCTGCGCGCCCAGGGCCTCCCCCCCCGCAAGGTCACGGCCCTCATGACCCGCCTGCTGCACGTCGCCCGCTTCCGCGTCGGCAGCGACATCTACGCCCAGCAGCACAAGACCTACGGCCTCAGCACCCTTCGCCAGCGGCACGTGCAGGTGGGCGGGAACACCGTCACCTTCCACTTCAAGGGCAAGCACGGCATCACGCAGCACAAGGCCACCACCGACCGCACCCTCGCCACGAACATCACCCGACTGCTCGACCTCCCCGGCCCCTGGCTGTTCCAGACCGTGGACGAAGGCGGCGCGCGCCGACGCGTGCGCAGCGGCGAACTCAACGCCTACCTCAAGGAAGTCATCGGCCCCTTCACCGCCAAGGACTTCCGCACCTGGGGCGGCACCCTCCTCGCCGCCGAATACCTCGCCGAAGCAGGCGTCGCCGACACCGAAAAACAGGCCCGGCAGACCCTCGTCGACTGCGTCAAATACGTCGCCGCCGACCTCGGCAACACGCCCGCCGTCACCCGCAGCTCCTACATCTGCCCCGTCATCTTCGACCGCTACCTCGAAGGCAAGATCCTCGACGACTACGAACCCCGCGCCACGAAGGGCGAGAGCGACCTCGACGGCCTGACCCGCAGCGAAGCTGCTCTCAAGCGGCTGCTGGAAAGCGAGAAGACCCTCAGGACACGGCGGAAGAAAGCGGCGTAGGGGAGACACCTCACCCCGGCCCTCTCCACAGGGGAGAGAACCGCCGACGCACGGAGGCGGGGACCCTCAGCTGAGCTCCTTGCGCATGTTGATGTTGGTGGCGTGGTACCCGAGTTTCTCGTACAGGGCGCGCGCGGCTGCGTTGTGCCCGAAGACGTGCAGGCCGATGCGGGTGGCGCCACGCGCGGCGGCGTCGGCTTCGAGGAGGGTGAAGGCCTGCGTGGCGTACCCGCGCCGCCGGTAGGCTTCAAAGACCTCGACCTCGTAGATGAAGGCGGTGGTGGCGTGGGCGGTGCGCTGGAGGGCGTACCAGAGCACGCCGACGTCCGCGTCCTCGTACGGGTCGTGCAGGGTGTACAAGACGTTGTCGGGCGTGTCCGGCCCCTGGGGGAGCAACTCCTGGAATTCGCGTTCGCTGCGCGCCTGGGCCTCCTCGGGGCTCCACTGGCCGCTCCTGACCTTCTCGGCGGCGTACTCGGGAACGGCGCGGGCCAGGAAGCGGGTGAAGGCGCCGGCGTCCATCGGTCTGAGGTGCAGCATGAGGGCAGTGTAGGTGGGCGCGGCGGGGCGGGCGATACGCGTTTCAGCGCATGCGGGGCCGGGCCCGGGCGGGTACGGTGGCGGGGATGACGGACGCGCCCCCACCCATGCATGATTCGGAGGTGCGGGTCGACGCCGCGCTCGTGAAGCGCCTGCTGGCCGGGCAGTGCCCGCAGTGGGCAGGGCTGCCCGCGACCCTTCTGCGGCACTCCGGGACGGACAACGCGGTGGTGCGGCTGGGGGAGAGGCTGGTGGCCCGCCTGGCCCGGATCGGGTGGGCGGCGACGGACGTGGCGAAGGAGGCCCGCTGGTTGCCGCTGCTCGCGCCGGGCCTGCCGCTGCGCGTGCCGGAGGTGCTGTTCACGGGCGTTCCGGACGCCGGGTACCCGTTCGGGTGGGGTGTGTACGGCTGGCTGCCGGGCGTGGACGCGGCGGTGGGGACCGTACGGGACGAGGCGGAACTGGCGCGGGATCTGGCGGCCTTCGTCCGGGCGCTACAGGCGACGCCGCTCCCGCCTGGGCAGGGGCCGGTGGGGTCGCGTGGCGTGCCGCTGGCGGAGCGGGACGCGGCGACCCGGGCCGCCATTCGCGCGTGCGCGGAGCTGGGGTTCCTGAACGAGGGGGCGGCGCTGGCCGTGTGGGAGGACGCCCTGAACGCCGCGCCGCACGCGGGGCCGCCCGCATGGCTGCACGCGGACCTGAAGCCCGGCAATCTCCTGTCCGGCGGCGGGCGGCTGAGTGCCGTGATCGACTGGGGCGGCCTGACCCTGGGCGACCCGGCGGTGGACCTCCAGCCCGCCTGGAACCTGCTGGGTCCGGTGGGCCGCGCGGCCTTCCGGGAGGCGCTGGGCGTGGAGGACGCCGCCTGGGCGCGCGGGCGGGGCTGGGCGCTGAGCGTGTCCGTGATCGCGCTGCCGTACTACCGGGACAGCAACCCGGGGCTGGCCGGGGTGTGCCGGGACACCCTGCGCGCCCTGCTGCCGGGCTGAGGCGCGGGACTGCGCGCCCGCTTCCGGTGCGTCCCGGGCCGCGCGCCCTATGATGCGGCTCATGACGAAGCGGCCCGCCGTGGGGGACAAGCAGGACAAGGGCAGTGACGTGCAGGCGATGTTCGCCAGCATCGCGCCCCGTTACGACCTTCTCAACCGCGTGCTGAGCCTCGGGGTGGACAGGGGGTGGCGCCGGGCGGCGGCGCACGAGGCGCTGGCGCTCAGGCCCGCGCGGGTGCTGGACGTGGCGACGGGCACGGCGGATTTCGCGCTGGAACTCAAGACCCGCGCCCCAGAGGCCCAGGTGATCGGCAGTGACTTCGTGCCGCAGATGCTCGCCATCGGCCGCGAGAAGGCCGCCGCGCGGCACATCGACATCCGCCTGGAGGAGGGGGACGCGCTGAACCTGCCGTATCCGGACGGGAGTTTCGACTCGATCACCTGCGCGTTCGGGTTCCGGAACTTCGCGGATTACGCGCGGGGCCTCGCGGAGTTCTGGCGGGTGCTCGCGCCGGGCGGGCGGGCCGTGATCCTGGAGTTCCCCCCACCCCGCCCGGGGCTGCTGGGCAGCCTGTTCCGGGTGTACTTCCAGCATGTGCTGCCGCGCATCGGCGGGCTGATCAGCGGGAACGCCTCGGCGTACACGTACCTGCCCGAGAGCGTGCTGGCCTTCCCCGAGCCGGAACGGCTGGCACAGCTCATGCGCGCCACCGGCTTCCGCACCCGCTACCGCCTGCTGACCTTCGGCATCGCCGCGATCCACGTGGGGGACAAGCTGCCCTGACCGGCAGGTCACGGCTGGTGCGCCCCGCCAGTCGCCATGCTGGCGGGGGCACAGGTCGGGAGGCCCGCAGCGTAGAGAAAAGCACCTGGGGCGGGGGCCGCAGGTGCGCTTGACGTGGGGGGCCGTGAGGTGGGGCTCAGTTCAGGGTCTTGATGTACGCCTGGAGGTCCGCGATCTGCGTGTCGCTGATCTGCGCCTCGCCGAAGCGGGGCATGGTGGCGGACAGTTCCCGGTCGGGGGTCTTGCCTTCCCGCAGGGTGGTGGTGAACTGCGCCAGCGTCCAGCTCTTGGGGCCGTCGGCGGTCACGAGACTCGGCCCGATCTGACCCTGGCCGTTCGCGCCGTGGCAGCCCGCGCAGTTCCCGGCGAACACGGTCTGCCCGGCCTGGGCGTCCCCGGCGGCCTCGGTGTCGCCCGCCGCGCTGTCCGAGGTGCCGCCAGCGGCCGCTTCACCTGCGGCGCTGCTGGCGCCCTCACCGGCCGCCATGTCCCCCGAGGACGCCTCGCCCGAGGTGCTCGTGCCGTCGCTGCCCGCACTGTCGCCGCTCGCCATGCTGCCCGACTCGCTGCCAGTCCCTGACGCGCTGCTGGCGCCCGAGGCGCTGCCCTCGCTCTTGCCGGCGTCGGCGGGCCCGTTCTCGTTGGTGTTGGCCGGGGCGGTGCTGGCGGGGGTCGCCTCGGCGGGTTTACCCATCAGCCGGGGCGTGGCGATCAGCACGCCCACGCCCAGGATGACGCCCAGCGTGACCCCCAGGCCCCAGGAGGCGGCGCTGCCCCGCACCCACTGCGTCCGGCGCGTGACCGGAGTCTCGTCCTGCTGCGGTGCGGGACGCTGGGAGGCGCGGCTGGCCGGGGTGGAGTGCGGTGCGTTCATGCGCGGAGCATACCGCCCGGTCAGGCGGACAGCTGCCCCCCGTCTCATGAGCGATCCTTCATGCAGTGCTGAGTGTCACAGCAGCGGCGCAGGCGGCGCGGCGCGCTCCTCGTCCGGCCACCACTGCACGCGGCTCAGGTCGCAGCGGCCGTCCCTGAATGCCACGCCCTCGGCCATCAGCAGGCGTTCCTGCATGTCCCCGAAGCCGACCTTGTGGGTACTGACGCGCCCCTGCGCGTTGATCACCCGCTGCCACGGCAGATCTGATCCGCCGACCAGCGAATTCAGCACGAAGCCCGCCTGCCGCGCCGCGCCGGGATTGCCGGCCAGCAGCGCCAGCTGCCCGTAGGTCATGACGCGGCCCTCGGGAATGCGGGCCACCAGGGCCAGGACGCGCTCACGGAAACCGGGGGTCGGGTCGGTGCTGGTCATGCCGGGGCTGGTCATGAGCGCATTCTGGCAGGCAGGGGCAGGGGGCAGTGCGGCGGGTCAGCGTCTGGCGGCGGTGTGACAGCGGGTCAGTGTTTCGCGGCGGTGCGACAGCGGGTCAGCGTTTGGCGGCGGTGGGTGCGGCCTCGGCCGACGCGCCGTCGGCGGTCACGCCACTGACGAGCGCCTCGCGGATGCCCTGCGCGATGCCCAGCGCCACGCGGTCGAGGTAGTTGCTGTCCTGCAGGTTCTGCCCGTCCACGGGGTGGCTGGTGAAGCCGATCTCGACGAGCGCGGCCGGGATGCGGCTGTTGCGCAGCACGCTCAGGGACTGGCTGTTCTTCAGCCCCTGGTCGAACGCGCCGGTCTGCGAGACCAGGTTGTTCTGGATCAGGGCCGCCAGGGCGCTGCTGCGCGCGTGGTTGGGGTTCCACCAGGTTTCCACGCCGTAGCCGCGCAGGGCGCTGGCGGCGTTCATGGCGTTCACGTGAATGCTGACGAACAGCGCGGTGCCCGGCGTGCCCATCGCGGCGCGCATCTGCAGGTCCGTGTTCTTGACCGGGTGCAGTTCGCGGTCGCTGTCGCGGGTCAGGACGACGTCCACGCCCGCCGCGCTGAGCAGGTCGCGCACGCGCAGCGCGACGTCCAGCGTGACCTGTTTCTCCACGACCGTGCCGACCGCGCCGGGGTCCTTCCCGCCGTGACCGGGGTCGATCACCACGCGGGGTTTCACGAGGCTGGCGCTCAGGGCCAGCAGCCCCGTGCCGCGCGCGGCGAACTGCGGGGCGACCGCCTGCACGGCGCGCTGGCTGCCGGTCAGGGGGGTGCGGTCGGCCAGCGCGGGCGACAGGTCGATGGCCAGGCGGGACAGGTCGCCGCTGGCCGGGGGGAGCAGCTGGGCGCGCCAGCCGCTGCGGTCGGTGGTGCGCCCGGCGGTGCTCAGGGTGACGGTGGCGCCCTGCGCGGTGGGGGCGTAGGTCCAGCCGCGCAGTTCGGGGCTGACCCCTGCGGCCTGCTGGAACGCGGCGCTCACGCCGGTTAGGGTGATGGTCAGGCCGACCGCGCCGGTCGCGATGCGGTAGGAGCTGCCCGGGGGCAGATCGAGCACCACGCGGGTCTGCCCCGGGCTCTTGCCGATGCGTGGCGCGCCCAGCGCGGCGGGGCGGGCGGGGCCGGGCACGCTGCCCTGCAGGGCGCTGGGCTGCGCGGGGTTGCTGCCGTCCAGGGTGGGGGCGGGCAGGGGCACGTTCACGCTGCCGCTGACCTGATCGCCGGGGGGCAGGCTGCCGGGCAGCGGGGCGTTCAGGACGGTCTGCGCGGCGGCGCTGGTGGGGGCGGTGGTGAGGACCTGCCCGCGCACGCTGGTGCCGGCGCCGCCGCTGACGCCCGGTCCGAGTTCCAGGATCAGGACGCGCTTGCCGGTGGCGAGGGTGGCCTCGCTGGCGCGCCAGCCGTCGCTGGGGGCCAGGGGGTAGGGGGTGATCAGGGTGGCCTGCCCGGCCCCAGCGCGGTACTCGCTGACGCTGGCGCCCAGTTTCGCGCTGATGGCCGGCTGCACGCGCGCGCCCTGCACGTCGAGGCGCAGCCCGCCGAAGGTGGGGGTCAGGGCGTACGTGACGCCGGCTGGCAGGTCGAACACGACGCGGGTGACGCTGCCCTGGCTGCTCACGCGCGGGTTGCCGAAGGTGGCGGCGCTGTCTGGTGTGGCCGGAACGCTGGCGGGCGTGACGGCGCCGGAGGTCGTGATGGGCGCGAGGCTGGGCATGCTGATGCCGGGTGCGCCGGGGGTGAAGGGGGTCGCGCCCTGGGCGAGGCTGCCGGTCGCGACCGTGAACAGCAGGCCAGATGAGAGCAGGATGGCTGTTCGCTTCATGTGCCTTTTACTGTACGGGACGGCGGTGAGAACTCCGGGTGCGTCCTCATGGGGGTGTCGTCAGCCAAAAGTGTGACCATGACGGCACTTTCTGGACCTGACTCTCATGAGTCAGTGCGGATGAACCCGTCTTCATGAGGTGACGGCCGTGCTGTGGTCCGGACCAGCGCAGCAGAGACAGATTTGATGGTTTATTTTGCAAAGTATGCTAGAATCCAGGGTATGACTCAGCTCTTCACCCCCTCCGCCCCGGATCGGCTGCGCGTGGACATCTGGTCCGACGTCGCCTGCCCCTGGTGCTACATCGGCAAACGCCGCTTCGAACAGGCCCTCGCCGGATTTGATCACCGCGACAAGGTCGAGGTGGTCTGGCACGCCTTCGAGCTCGACCCCAGCGCGCCCGCCGAGCACCCCCTGAGCATGCGGGACGCCCTGGCGCAGAAGTACGGCCGCACCCCCAGCGACGCGCAGGGCATGATGGATCACGTCACCCGCACGGCCGCCGGCGAGGGCCTGGAGTACCACTTCGGGCGCGCCCGCCTGGGCAGCACCTTCCAGGCACACCAGCTCATCCACCACGCCGCGCAGCACGGCAGGCAGGACGCCATGAAGGAACGCCTGCTGCGCGCCTACATGAGTGACGGCGAGCTCGTCAGCGACCTCGACACCCTGGTGCGCCTCGCGCAGGAGGTCGGCCTGGACGGCACCGAGGCCCGCGCGGCCCTGCTCGACGGCCGCCACGCCCACGCCGTGCGGCAGGATGAGGCGCAGGCGCAGGCGCTGGGCATCAGCGGCGTGCCGTTCTTCGTGCTGGGCGGCAAGTACGGCGTCAGCGGCGCGCAGGACCCCCAGACCCTGCTGGGCGCGCTGAATCAGGTGTGGGAGGAAACCCACCCCGCGCCCCTCCAGATGCTCGGCACCGAGACCCCCGCCGACGGCTGCGAGGACGGCCAGTGCGCCGTGCCCGAACGCGCCTGACCGGAACCCGACACGCACGGAGCACGCCCCCGGCCAGTCGAGCCGGGGGCGTGCTCCGTGCGGTTCAGGCCGGGTCGGGCGCGAGCTGCCCGCTGGGCGCCGGGCCGTCCTCGGGGTCGGGGCGCGTGCCCACCTCCAGGGGGGGCAGGGTACCGCCGGCCAGGACGGTCTGCAGCTCCTCGCCGCTGAGGCTCTCGCGGGCCACGAGTTCGTCGGTCAGGCGGTGCAGGATGTGCGCGTGCTCAGTCAGCAGGGCCAGCGCCCGCTCGAACTGCCCGTTCAGGATGCGGCTCACCTCCGCGTCGATCTGCTCGGCGGTGTGGTCGCTGTACACGCCCTGCTGCGGCCCGAAGCCCAGGTAACTGTCGCTCTCCTGCGCCAGGGCCAGCTGCCCCACCTCGCTCATGCCCCACTCGGTCACCATGCGCCGCGCCAGTCCGGTCGCCTGCTGGAAATCGTTCGCGGCGCCGGTCGTGACCTGCCCGGTCGCCACCTGCTCGGCGGCGTGCCCGGCCAGCGCCACGCAGATGCGGTCCAGCAGCGCCGCCCGGGTGTAGTGCATGCGGTCCTCCGGGGTGTACAGCGCGCTTCCCAGGCTCCGGCCGCGCGGCACGACTGTCAGCTTGTGCGCCTTGTCCGCGTGCGGGAGGAGCTGGGCGGCGAGGGCGTGGCCGACCTCGTGGTAGGCGGTGACCTTGCGGTCGGCCTCACGCACGACCATGCTGCGCCGCTCCGGGCCCATCAGCACCCGGTCCCGCGCCTCGTCCACGTCCCGCCCCGTGATCCGTGTACGCCCCGAGCGCGCCGCCAGCAGCGCCGCCTCGTTCAGCAGGTTCTCCAGGTCCGCCCCTACCATCCCCGCCGTGCGCCGCGCGATCACGCCCAGGTCCACACTGGGGTCCAGCGGTTTCTTGCGCGCGTGGATGCGCAGGATCATCTCGCGGCCCCGCACGTCCGGGGCGTCCACCACGACCTGCCGGTCGAAGCGGCCCGGGCGCAGCAGGGCGGCGTCGAGGACGTCGGGGCGGTTGGTGGCGGCCAGGATGATGACCTCCTGGCCGGAAGAGAAGCCGTCCATCTCGACGAGGAGCTGGTTGAGGGTCTGTTCGCGTTCGTCGTTGCCGCCCTGCATGTTGACGCCGCGTTTGCGGCCGACGGCGTCGATCTCGTCGATGAAGACGATGCAGGGAGCGTTCTTGCGGGCCTGCTCGAAGAGGTCGCGGACCCTCGCGGCACCGACGCCGACGAACATCTCGACGAAGTCGCTGCCGGAGATGCTGAAGTAGGGGACGCGGGCTTCACCGGCGACGGCCTTGGCGAGGAGGGTCTTGCCGGAGCCGGGGGGGCCGACGAGGAGGACACCGTGGGGGATGCGGGCGCCGAGCTGGTGGTAGCGGTCGGGGTGGCGGAGGAAGTCGACGACTTCCTGGAGGTCGGCTTTGGCCTCGTCGCAGCCGGCGACGTCGCCGAAGGTGAGTTTGATCTGGCCTTCGCTGATCACTGCCGCCCGCGACCGCCCGAAATTGCTCGCCGCGTCCGTGCCGCCGCCCTGACGGCTGCGCAGCAGCAGCACGATCAGGCCTACGATCAGCGCCAGGGTCAGCAGCAGGCTCAGGGCGCCCAGCACGCTCAGCCGGGGCGGCGCACCGTACGACACGTTCACCCCTCTGGCCTGCAACGCCGCCAGGTTCAGCAGCGGGTCGGCGGTCAGGGTGCGCGTGCGGTACGGCCCGCTGTCCAGCGCGCCCGTCACGACCGCCGTGCCGTTCTGGTACGTGATCGTGGCCGTTTTCACCTGCCCGCCGTTCAGGGCGCGTGCGAACGCCGTCACGTCCAGGTCGCCGCTCTGCGGGCGCGGCCACAGCACCCACGCCAGCAGCAGCGCCAGCACCGCTCCCCCAGCCACCCACAGCCAAGTCCCGCGCTTCATGCCCCAGTCTATGCCCCCGCTCGCCCCGCCAACTGCAACGCAGCCCGACATCCCGCCTGCCGCACCCCGGACCGGGGGGCACACTTCATGCAGCGCTGAGAGACGGTCACCCGGGGCAGACGTCCGTCAGGTTCACGGGGCATACTCTACCGGTGCTGTCCGCCCGCCCCCCCCACCACCCCCGCGCCCGCCGCGCCCGTTTCCGAACGGCGCTGCTCACCAGCCTGAGCCTGCTCACGCCGCCCCTGACGGGCGGCGCGTCACTGGCCCTGCTGGGCGCCGGCGCCGCGCACGCCGCGCAACCCGGCCTCGGCTCCGTGCAGCTGACCTTCACGCTCGACGACGCCGACCTGTACGTCAACGGCGCGCCGCAACGCTGGCTGAGCCCGCCGCGCAACATCGGCGGGCGCACCATGCTGCCCCTGCGAGAGACGGCCGCGCTGCTCGGCCAGCCCATCCAGGCCAGCGGCACCCAGGTGCAGCTCGCGCGGCTGAGCCTCGACACCCGCAAGAACACGGCGGCCCTGAACGGCGCCGCGCAGCCCGCCGGGACGGTCGCCAGCGTGGGGCCCATCACGTACGTCAGCGCCCGCACCCTCGCCGACGCCCTGAACGCCAACCTGACCGGCGACGACACCGGACGCGGCTTCACCCTGACCGCCCTGCGCGACGGCGGCAACCCCATGAGCCCCCAGGCGCGCTTCAGCACCGACAAGAACATCTACGCGCCCGGCGAGCGCGTCGTGTACACCGAGTACCCCTTCGACCCGGACGGCGCGGACATCACCGCCCGCCGCTGGACCGGGCGGCAGGACGTGTACTTCCAGCCCGGCACGTACACCGTGACCCTGACCGTCACGAACAGCCGCGGCCTGCAGAGCCAGCCCTTCACCCGGACCATCCGCGTGGAGGGCCAGCCGGTCGACACGCCCCTGACGTACGCCCTGAAGTACGCCCAGCCCGGCGACGCCTTCCCGGACCCGCAGATCCTCACCTACCCCGCCGCGCTGATCAGCCCGCAGGCCAGCCCCAGCTACCCGCTGCTGTTCAGTGACAGCCCCGAAGTGCCCGACCAGAGCGGCATCCTGTATCAGGACAGCGTCACGGGCCGCGCCCGCCTGCTCGGGTATCACCTGAACGGCCTGGGCCGGGCCGCGCGGCTGTACGTCATCGCCCGCAACCTCGAGAGCCGCCCGGTCGAGGTGCGCAGCGAACGCCTCGGCGAGACCGCCCCCACCCGCATCGAGAGCATCCTGGGGCAGGTGACGCTGCTGGAGTACTTCGCGTCCACCGGCGGCACCACCCTGACCCTCTCGCCCGGGCAGTCGGCCGCCGTGTACGCCAGCCCCACCCTGGGCGTGGGCAGCGGCGTGAACGTCATGCAGGATCTCAGCTCGTCCGGCAAGGTCGAACTGACCTACGTGATGCTCGAAGACAGCCTGCCGCCCACCCCGCAGGTCATCCAGCAGCTCCCGTACCTGCGCCCCGACGGTCGGCACGTGCGCGGCACCTTCCCGGACGCCGTGCGGACCCTGCGCGTCACGCTGGGCGCCCTGCCCACCAGATTGATCATCGGGGACGGCCGCGTGGACCCCGCCGTGACCGGCACCGACGCCCTGACCGGCCAGACCGTGCGCCTGAGCGGCAACTACGGCGTGCTGTACGACCTGGAAGTCAACGGCGCCGCCGGGACCGCCGTGGCCCTCAGCCCGCGCGGGGGCCTGTACCGGGGCGCCATGAACATCCAGGACGGCCCGATCACGCAGACCATCAAACTGCCGCGCACCGGCAACGCCCTGAAACCCGACGAGCCGGTGCTTCTGTGGCGCGCCCAGAGCGACCGCCTGAACATCGACTTCGTGCCCAGCAGCGGCAGCAACCTGCCCATCAGCCTCGTGTTCTACCGCACGGGCCGCGTGGGCGCCGAGGGCGGCGTCATCAAGACCTACCGCCCCTGAGGGAATCCAACGGGGGAGAGGGGCGCTCTGCGGAACACTGCGGCGCCCCTCCCGGCTGTCATGTCGGGTGCGCGGTCAGCCAGTCCAGCACGTCCTGCGCGCTGCGGTCCGGCGGGAACACCGGGTAGAGGACGTGCTCGATCACGCCGTCGCGCACGATCAGCGTCACGCGCCGGAGCAGCGTCTCGCCGCCCGCCTGGAAGGTCGGCAGCCCCAGTTCCTGGCGGACCGCGCCCGCCGCGTCGGACAGCAGCGCGAACGGCAGGTGCAGCCGCGCCGCCGCCGCCCGCTGGTACGCGGTGTCCTGCACACTCAGGCCGAACACCCGCGCGCCCGCCGCGCGCAGCTCCGCGTGATGATCCCGGAACGCGCACGACTGCGGCGTGCAGCCCCGCGCCCCCGGAATCACGTCCTAGTCCTCCGGCATGGCCTGATCCGGCCGCGCCGTCTTCGGGTACGCGTAGACCACCGTCCGCCCCGGCAGGACCGACACGTCATGGGCCGCGCCGTCCGTGCCGGGCAGCGCGTGCGCGGGCCAGCGCCGGCCGGGCAGGTGGGCGCACGCGCCGTCGTCGGTGGGCACGGGCAGGTGGGCCGGAAGGACGTGCGGGTCGGTCATGCCCGGCAGGATAGGGAAAACGCCACCCCCGGTCAGCGGGGGCGGCGCTCAGTGGTCAGGGTTCAGGCGCCGACGAGCGCTTGTTCCCAGCCGAAGACGGCCTTGTCGTCCACGGCGAGGCTCTCGTTGCCGGCCTTGATGGTCGCGGCGAGGGCCTTGGTCTCGGGGAACAGCTTGGCGAAGTAGAACTTGGCGGTCTGCACCTTGCTGAGGTAGAAGCCGTCCTTGTCCTGCCCGGCGTCGATCCTGTCCTGGGCGACCTTGGCCATGCGGGCCCACAGGTAGCCGTACACGACGTGCCCGAAGTAGCGCAGGTAGTCCACGGCGGCGGCGTTGACCTCGTCGGCCCCGCCCTCCTGCATGGCCTTCTGGCCGATGACCATGGTGAGAGAACCGAGCTGCTGCGCGGCCTTGCCGAGCTGGTTGACGTAGTCGCCGATGTGCTCGTCGCCCTCATGCTCCTCGGCGAATTCCTGGAGGGTCGCGGCGAGCTTCTGGAGTTTCTTGCCGCCGTCCATCAGGACCTTGCGGCCCAGCAGGTCGAGCGCCTGGATGCCGTTGGTGCCTTCGTAGATCTGGCCGATGCGGGCGTCACGGACGAACTGCTCCATGCCCCACTCCTTGATGAAGCCGTGGCCGCCGTACACCTGCTGGCTCTGCACGGCGATGTTGAAGCCGTTGTCGGTCATGAAGGCCTTGGCGATGGGGGTGAGCAGCGCGACCAGATCGGCGGCTTCCTTGCGGGCCGTCTCGTCGGTGTGGTGGTGTTCCACGTCGAGGCTCAGGGCCAGCCACATCGCCAGGGCGCGTCCGGCCTCGGTGTAGGCCTTGCCGGTCAGGAGCATGCGGCGCACGTCGGGGTGCACGATGATCGGGTCGGCCTGCTCGCCCGGGTTCACGCGGGGCTCGTGGCGCATCTGGGTGCGGTCCTTGGCGTAGGTCAGGGCGTTCTGGTACGCGACTTCCCCGAGGCCCAGGCCCTGCAGGCCGGTGCCGAGGCGGGCGGCGTTCATCATGATGAACATGTGGTTCATGCCCTTGTTGATCTCGCCGACCAGCCAGCCCCGGGCGCCGTCGAAGTTCAGCACGGCGGTGGCGTTGCCGTTGATACCCATCTTGTGTTCCAGGCTGCCGCAGATCACGCCGTTGCGCTCGCCGGGCTTGCCGTCGGCGGTGGGGATGTACTTGGGCACGAGGAACAGAGAAATGCCCTTGGTGCCCTGGGGGCTGCCGTCCAGGCGGGCCAGTACGAGGTGCAGGATGTTGTCGGCCATGTCGTGCTCGCCGGCGCTGATGAAGATCTTCGTGCCGGTGATGGCGTAGGTGCCGTCGCCGTTGTCGCTGGCCTTCGTGCGGATGATGCCCAGGTCGGTCCCGGCGTGCGGTTCGGTGAGGCACATGGTGCCGGTCCACTCGCCGGACACCAGCTTGGGCAGGTACAGGTCCTTGAGTTCCTGGCTGCCGACGGCGTGCAGGGCGCTGTACGCGCCGTGCGAGAGGCCGGGGTACATGCTCCAGGCGACGTTGGCGCTGTTCATCATCTCGACGAGCACGTTGCTGATCAGGTGGGGCATGCCCTGGCCGCCGTAGGTCGGGTCGGCGTCGAGCGCGGGCCAGCCGGCGTCGCGGTATTTCTTGTACGCCGCCTTGAAGCCGGTGGGGGTGGTGACCTCGCCGTCGTCGTGGCGCACGCAGCCCTCGCGGTCACCGACGACGTTCAGGGGCACCAGTTCGGTTTCCACGAAGCGGGCGGCCTCGTCGAGGACCTGTTCCAGGAGGTCCTGGTCGGCGGTCTCGTTCTGGGCGTAGTAGGGCATCCGGCCGAGCTGCTCGGGCGCGCCGAGAAGTTCGTTCATCAGGAACTTGATGTCGCGCAGGGGGGCCTTGTAGGTGGGCATTCTGTGTCCTCCTTGGTGGGGTTCGTCCGCTGGTGGACACAACCCGGCACTGTTAGTTGAACCGAGTATAAAACTTTTGTGGGGGAATGTCATGTGGGGCAGATTGCGATTTCCGGACGGCGGAGGCTTCGGGCGCCTGCCACGCGGCCCGGCGGCGGCTTTTCAGGTATGGTGTGAAGAATCATGAACTACCCAAGCCTGGTCTGGCACCTCAAGCGAACGGAGCTCTTCGCCGACCTTGAACTTGCCGAACTGGAACGGGTGGCGGCCAGTACCCCCTACCGCTCCTATCAGCCCGGCGAGGTCATCTACCGTATGGACGACCCCGCCGACGCCCTGTACTTCGTGCGCAGCGGCCTCGTCAAGATCAGCAAACTCTTCCCGAACGGCAAGGAAGCCATCCTGGGGGTCATCGGCCAGCACGACACCTTCGGCGAACTGCTGCTGCAACCCGAGGAACGCCGCCCCACCCAGGCCGAGGCCCTGGAGCGCACCACCCTGATCGTCCTGCCCCGCGCGGAACTCCAGAAACTCCTAGCCACCAAGCCCGAACTGGCCATGAAGCTCATCCGCCTGATGGCCGCCCGGCTGTTCGAGGCGCAGGCCTGGACGGCCACGGTCAGCGCCTACAGCGCCCCGGAGCGTGTCGCCAGCCTGCTCTACCGCCTCGCGCGGGAATTCGGCCGCCCGCACAACCAGGGCGTCGAACTGAACCTGAAACTGAACCAGGAAGACATCGCCCGCATGGTCGGCGCCACCCGCGAGACCGTCAGCCACAGCCTGGGCAAACTGAAGCAGGAGGGTGCGATCGTCCGCGCCCGCACCCCCATCATCGTGCGCATGGACGCCCTGAAGCAGTACATCGAACAGGGCAACTGAAGTCCTTCAGCCCTGCTGCCGCATCTGCGCCGCCTCCCGGGGCGGCGCGCGCCTATGCTGCGCTATGGCCGTGACCCGCACCCCCCTGATCCGCGCCGCCACGCCCGCCGACGCCCCCGGCATTGCCGCCGTGCACGTCCAGAGCTGGCGTGATACCTACGCCGGGCTGCTGCCCGACGGGTTCCTGGCGCGCATGACCAGCCCCGAGACGCAGGCGCAGCGTGAAGGGTTCTGGCAGGGCAACATCGGGGCCGGGCAGGACGTGGTGCTCGTCGCCGAGGACGCCGGGGAGATCGTGGCCTTCGCGTCGGCCGGGGCGGCGCGCGACCATCCGGGCTTCGACGCGGAACTCTTCACCCTGTACAGCCTGAAAGCCGCGCAGGGCGCAGGCACCGGCCGTGAGCTGCTGCGGCGGGCGGCCCAGGCCCTGCACGCACGCGGTGCGGGCAGCCTCGCCCTGTGGGTGCTCGACACCAACCCCACCCGCCACTGGTACGCCCGCCAGGGCGCCCACGAGTGCGGCGAGAAGCAGGACGGCGCCCTGCGCGAGCTCCGCATGGGCTGGTCAGACCTCGGCGTCCTCGTGGGCACGCCCACGTGACAGGCTCAGACTCATGGCGACCGACCTCAAACCCACCGTCAGCCCGGCCCAGACCCTCGACCTGCTCGACATCCGCCTCGGCCGCGTCCTGAAGGCCGAACCCGCGCCCGGCACCCCCAAACCCGCCTACCGCCTGACGGTCGACTTCGGGAAGTTCGGCACGCGCGTCAGCGTGGGGCGCTTCACCGGGCACACCCCGCAGGAACTGATCGGCGCGCAGGTGCTGGGTGTCCTGAATTTCGAGCCCCGCCCCGTCGGGGACAGCGTGTCCGAGGTGCTGATCCTGGGCGTGCAGCTGCCCGGTGCACCCAGCGGCGACGCCACCCCCCTGGTCCCGCTGCACGCGGCGAAACTGGGCAGCAAGGTCTTCTGAATAAGGTGTGGGGCGGGGGCACAGCGCTGGCTGCCCCTCCACGGCCCAGTGCCCCCGCCTAGCGGCGCAGTTTGCGCGCGGCCTCGTCCGGGGTGATCTCGCCGCGCTCGAGGCTGGCGAGCACCTCGGCCTGCGGGTCGGCCTGCTCGGGTTCGTAGCCGATGGCGCGCAGCAGCGTGTCGAAACGCGCCCGCACCGTGGGGTAGCTGATGCCCAGGACCCGCTCGACCTCCTTCAGGTTGCCGCGCACGCGGATGTACAGGCGCAGGAACTCCAGGTTCTCCGGGGTCAGCACCGCGAACTCGTTCAGTTCGAACACGCCGCGCACTGTCACGCCACTCGTGGGAAAGCGCAGCTCGGTCACCAGCGGGGACTCGGTCTCGTCGGGAAAGGGGAGGGGCAGGGGCCGCATCCTCCCACTGTACGCCCCGCCTGATCAGCGCAGCCGGGTCACGAGGCGCGTCTCCGGGTCCGGCTGGTGTTCCAGGCGCAGGATCGGCGCGTCCGGGTACTCGGCGTACAGGCCCTCGCCCCACTCGATCACGCTGACGCGGCTGCCACTCACGAGTTCCTCCAGGTCCATCTCGAACAGTTCCTGCACGTCCCGCACGCGGTAGGCGTCCACGTGCAGCACCTGCCCGCCCGGCGCGGGGTACACGTTCATCAGCGCGTACGTGGGGCTCGTGACCGGCTCGGTGAAGCCGTGCGCGCCCACCAGTCCCTGCGTGAGACTGGTCTTCCCGGCGCCCAGCTCGCCTTCCAGGAACAGCACGCTCCCGGCCGGGAGCGCCCCGGCCAGCGCCGCACCGAGCGCGTGCTGCTCGCGCAGGCCGCGCAGGACGCGGGACTCGCCGGGGCTCAGGGGCAGGGGAGGGGTGACGCTCATGCGCTCCAGTATCGCGCTGGGCGCCTACTCGCGCCAGATCGCCCAGTGCCTGTCCAGCGCGTCCATCTGCTCGGGCGTGCGGCCGCCCTGACGGATCAGGCTCAGGATCTGCCCGCGGTGGTGGCTGTCGTGCACGATGGTGTGCATCAGGAAGTGCGCCGGGTCGCTCCGGTACGTGCCCTCGCCCCACGGGTCGGCGAAGGGCTCGCCGGACGCGCGGTGCGCCTCCACAGCGGTGATGGCGGCAGCGTCCCCGGCAGCCAGCGCCTCGGGCAGAGCGGTGGCCGGGGCGTTCGCCCAGCGCCACTGCGGGTCGCCGTCGGCGTCCAGCTCGTCGGGGTTCAGCAGGGGCATGGCGTGGTCGCGGCTCATGTTCCACAGCCAGCCCACCCGGAAGCCCGCCATGTGGCGCAGGTGCCGCTCGACGGTCCACCCGCCATGCCCGTCGGTCATGGAAAATTCTTCGGGCGTCAGGGCGGCGATCAGGGTGTCGTTCACGCGGGCGTTGCGGCGGAAGGCGTCGAGCAGCAGGGTCAGGTCAGTCATGGGGTCTCCGGTGAAAGGGGGTGGCGCCACACGGCCCAGGCGTCCTCCAGCTCGTCCAGACGCTCTGGCGGGGTGCCCGCGTGGCGCAGCAGGGTCATGATCTGCCCCCGGTGCCCCGCGTCGTGCACGGTCATGTAGGTCAGGAACAGCGCCGGGCGGGTGTGGAAGGTGCCGGCGCCGTGCGGGTCGGCGAACGGGGTGCCGCTCGCCGCATGCGCCTGCACCGCCTGAATGGCGGCCTCGTCCCCGGCGCGCAGCATGGCGCGGATCAGGGCCGGGTCGGTCGTGTGCCAGCTCCAGGGGTCGGCGCCGCCGGTCAGGGCCAGGGTGGACGCGGCGAACCCGGGCGCCATCTCCAGCAGCCACCCGCCGCGCGACGCGCCCATGTGCGACAGCAGCTGCGCGACAGTCATGCCGCCCCGCCCGTCCGAGAGGATCAGGTCGTCCGGGGTCAGGCGGTCCAGCAGGAAGTCGTTCACGCGGGCGTTCAGCGCGAAGGCCTCCAGCGGCAGGGTCAGGTCGGTCATGGGGTCTCCGGGGGTGTGGGGGTCACGGCAGCTGGCAGCGGATGCGGGTGGCGGGCCGCTGCGGCGCGGGGCGGGCCGGGGGCGGCGTGGGGTTCGGGGGAGCGGCGGGGGTCATGGGTCCTCCGGGGGTGGGTTCACGAAGGGGGCGGCGGCGCGTCCGGTCTCCAGTGCGGGCAGGTAGAACAGCAGGTCCAGCTGCGGCGGCCGGACGCCCTGGGTGCGCAGCAGCGCGGCGATCTGCGCCGCATGCCGCACCTCGTGCAGCAGGATGTGCCAGATCAGGCCGTCCAGCGTGAACTGGCGGTGCCCCTCGGGCCAGTCGTCCAGCGTGACGGTGCGCTCCAGATCGGCTTCCGTCAGGCTGCCGAGGTACGCGCGGGTGTCCGCCTCGACCGCCTGCCAGTACGCGGCGATGGCGTCCAGGCTGAGGGTCGTGCCGGGCCCCGCCGCACCTGTCTGAATGTCCGGGAAGCGGTCCTGCACCATCGGGAGACCCTGGAAGTCCCCGTGGATCCAGCCGTCCTCGACCTCGGCTGTGTGGACCAGCAGGTCCAGAATCGAGTGGAAGCGCTCGCCGCGCAGCAGGGAGAGGCGCAGCACGCCCTCCGGCGTGGCGCGCAGCGTGCCCAGCAGGTCGCGCCGCGCCTGGGTCAGGTGGCCGTACAGCGTGGCGGGGTTCACGCCTCAGCGCTCGTAGAAGGCGGGGGGTTCGATCCCGAGGGCGCGCAGGTAGACGTACCCCTGGGCGCGGTGATGGATGCCGTTGTCCACGGCGTAGATCGCGGCGACCCAGCCGGGCATCTCGCCCCACGGCAGCGCGTGCATGCCGCTGAGGAAGGCGGGATCGGTGCGCGGGCCGTGCTCGGCCAGTTCGGCGCTCACCGCGTCCCAGGCGGCCAGCAGGCTGGCGCGGTCGGTGGGTCCGCTCGCCCAGTCGGGTTCGGGCCACTCGCCGGTCCGCATGGCGGTGACGGTCATGGCGTCCACGAGGTGGATCTCGGTGGCCTGCGCGCCGAAGGGCCGCATGCCGCCCAGGCTGAAGCTGAACAGCTGATCCTCGGGGAAGGCCTCGATGACGCGGCGGGTCAGGGCGCGGTGCCCCTGCCAGTGAGCGGTGAAGTCGGGAATGGACAGGGCGGGCGACAGGGCAGCGGCGGACTCGGCAGCGGGTGCGGTCATGATGGAACCTCCTGGGGTTGAATCTGCCCTCAGCATAATCCGGATTCCCGTCAGAACGTGACGCCTATTCCGATTACCATGACGGCATGTACGACCCGAGCATGCGGGTGCTGACCGTGCTGGAACTCCTCCAGGCGCACGAGGAGGTCAGCGGCGCCGACCTGGCCCGCCGCCTGGAGGTCAGCCCCCGCACCGTGCAGCGCTACGTCGCCCGCCTCCAGGACCTCGGGATTCCGGTCGAGGGCCGCCGGGGCGTGGGCGGCGCGTACCGCCTGAAGGCCGGTTTCCGCCTGCCCCCACTGATGTTCACGCCCGAGGAGGCGCTGGCCGCCGCGCTGGGCCTGCGCACCCTGCGCCACCTGGGCCTGCACGCCCTGGCCCCCGCCGCCGAGGCCGCCAGCGCGAAGCTCTCGCGTAGCCTTCCGCACGACCTGCGCGCCGACATGCTGGCCCTGGAAAGCAGCGTGCAGTTCGACACCGGCCCCTGGGTGGCGCCCACCGACGCCCACCTGCTCGCGGCGCTGCTGCGCGCCGTGCGCGACGCCTGCACCGTCACCTTCACGTACGCCGCCCCGGAAGCCCCCGAGACGCGCCGGGACGCGGACGTGCACCGCGTGGTGCACCTGGAGGGCCGCTGGTACGCCGTCGCGCACTGCCACCTGCGCGGGGCGCGCCGCTCGTTCCGGCTCGACCGCATGAGCGCCCTGACTGTGCAGGACCGCCACTTCACGCCCGAACCCGACTTCGACGCCGCCGCGTACCTGCGCTCCACGCTGCGCGCCCCGGCACCCACCTACGAGATCAGCGTGTGGCTGGGCTGCCCGCCGGAGGACCTGCGCGGCCGGGTGTCCACCTGGGGCACCGACCTCCGGCCCGACGCCCACGGCACGCGCCTGACCACCACCCGCGAGGGCCTGAGCAGCTTCGCGGCGTTCCTGCTGGGCCTGGACTGCGACTTCCGCGTGGACAGCCCCCCGGAACTGCGCGCCGAGTTCGCCCGGCTGGCCGAGCGCTGCGCCGCCGCGCAGCGGGCGGTCCGCCATGAGGGACAGCCCAGGCCCACGTTGCGGTCCCCTTAAGACCCGGTGAGTCCACGCGCGGACCGCTGGTGGTATCCCTGAGAACAGTTCACGGCGCTCCACCTCACCGCTGACCCGCCCGGTCCGCGCACCTGCCCTGTGACGGGGCCGGGGGGTCCTCTGCCGTGTTCCGGAGGTGCACGATGCCCACTCCAGACCGTCCGAACCCCCTGAGAGCCAGCCTCACCCTGGCTGGCGGCGCGCTGCTGGCGCTGTCCGCCGCCCTGGCCGTTCCACCCCCCGCCAGCCAGGGCCCCGCCTACACGGCGGCGCAGGCTACTGCGGGCGCGCAGGTGTACACCACGAGCTGCGCCGGCTGCCACGGCGCGAACCTCCAGGGCGCCGCCGGACCTGCCCTGAGCGGCGCGTCCTTCCTGGCCAAGTGGGCCGGCGGCACGCACCCGCTGGCCGACCTGCACGGCGTGATCGCCCACCAGATGCCCCTGACCGCCCCGGGCAGCCTCAGCGCCGCGCAGTACCTGAACGTCACGGCGTTCATCCTCTCGAAGAACGGGTACGCCGCCGGGGGCACCGCCCTGAGCCCCGCCACCCTGCAGGCCAAGCTGACCAGGCCCGCCGGGGGCAGCGGCGCCGCCGCCAGTGCGCCCACACCGGCCCCAGGCACCCTGCCGCGCGTGGTGGGAAGCGTCAAGCCTGCCAGCACCCGGGCGCCCGACCAGGAGGAACTGACCGGCCCCATCGGCGACAACTGGATGACCTACAACGGCAACTACGCCGGGCAGCGCTACTCCACCCTCAAGCAGATCACCACTGGCAACGCCGCGCAGCTCGGCGTGAAATGCGTGTACCAGCTGGGCGAGGTCGGCAGCTTCCAGACCGGCCCCGTCGTGTATCAGGGCCGCATGTACGTCACCACCCCCCGCAACACCTACGCCCTGCGCGCCGACACCTGCACGGCCCTGTGGCAGCACAGCTACGCCCCCAAGGGTGCCGAGCCGCAACCCGCCAACCGCGGCGTGGCCCTCTACCAGGGGCGCCTGTTCCGTGGGACCACCGACGGCCACCTGATCGCGCTGGACGCCGCCACCGGCACCCTCCTGTGGGACACCTGGGTCGCCGACAGCGCCAAGGGGTACTTCCTGTCCGCCGCGCCCATCGCCGCCCACGGCCTGGTGTTTGTCGGGGAAGCCGGCGCCGACTGGGGCGCCAACGGCCACATCCGCGCGTTCGATGCGCAGACCGGGCAGCAGGTCTGGAGTTTCAACGTCATCCCGCAGGGCCAGGAAAAGGGCGCCGACACCTGGAAGAAAGGCGCCGAGCACGGCGGCGGCTCCATGTGGACCACCCTCACCCTGGACGCCGCCAGCGGCCTGCTGTACGCCAGCATCGGCAACCCCGCGCCGGACTTCAACGGCGGCATGCGCCCCGGCGACAACCTGTACACCAACTCCGTGATCGTGCTGGACGCCAGGACCGGCAAGCTCGCCTGGTACGTGCAGCAGGTGCCGCACGACACCCACGACTGGGACACGGCGGCCGCGCCCCTGATCTACGACCTGAACGGCCGCAAGATCATGGCCGTGGCGAACAAGGGCGGCTGGCTGTACCTGTACGACCGCGCCACCCACCAGCTCATCAGCCGCCAGGAGACCACCACGCACCTGAACGCCGACAAACCCGTCAGCCTGACCGGACGGCGCGACTGCCCCGGCATCCTGGGCGGCGTGGAATGGAACGGCCCGGCCCTGAACCCTGCCATGAACGCCCTGTTCGTGAACTCCGTCGACTGGTGCGCCACCTACAAGCTCGGTGAAACCCGCTACGTGGACGGCAGCCTGTACTTCGGCGGGGACGCCACCTTCGACCCGGTCAAGGACGCCCGCGGCTGGGTGCGGGCCTACAACGCCACGACCGGCGCGCCGCTGTGGCAGAAGAAGATGGCCACGCCCATGATCGCCGCGATCACCCCCACGGCGGGCGGGGTGCTGTTCACCGGCGATCAGAACGGCGACTTCATGGCCCTGAACGCCAGAGACGGCAGGACCCTGTACCAGTTCCGCACCGGGGGCGCCATCGCCGGGGGTGTGGTCACGTACTCCGTGGGCGGGCAGCAGTTCGTGGCCGTCGCGTCCGGGAACGCCTCGCGGTCCATCTGGAGCACCACCGGCTCGGCCAGCATCTTCGTGTTCAGCGTGCCCAGGCCGTGAAACGCGCCGCGCTGCTGGCGCTGCTGCTGGGCAGCGCCCTGGCCGTGCGTCCCGCCGTGACCCCGGCCCTGCTGCAGGCGGCCGCCGCCGAGGGCGAGCGGCTGGCCGCCGCGCCGGAAGCCGGGTACCCGCTGCGCCCCTACACCGTGTACGCCGTGCCGGACACCCTGAAACTCGTGGCCGCGAACGGCAGCGTGGACGCCGTGACCATCGCCACGCCCTTCGAACGCACCCGCTACGAGGTCTTCCTGCACCGCCTGGGCGAGGACCCCGTCACGCCCGCCGGGGCCCGCGCGCAGGCCGGGCTGCCTGACCATCAGGTGGCGTTCATCGTCTTCGCGCACGGCCGCACACCTGACGATCAGGCGTTCCTGTCGCAGTTCAGCGCGGCCCGCCTGACCCTGGGGGGCCAGCGCGCGCCGCTGCTGGGCACGGCCCGCTCCGGGGCGTCCATCTCGCAGTACCCCCGCACCGAAGGCGAGATCGGCCTGCGCTTCATCGGGACCGTCACGTACCGGTTCCGCCTGCCCGCCGGGCTGGAGAACGCCAGCGGCACCCTGAGCTTCACCGACGCCACCGGGAAGGCCTTCACGCTGCCCGTGCGGCTCGCCCGCTACCGCTAGGCGCGCCCCGGCGCCCGTACACTGGGGCATGACCACGCCCACCAACGAGGAACTGGCGCAGGGGAAGGCGTACGCGGCGCCTGGCATCACGGTCTACTACGACGCGCGGCGCTGCCTGCACGTCGCGAGCTGCGTGCGCGGCCTGCCAGATGTCTTCGACCCGAAGGCCCGCCCGTGGATCCAGCCCGCCAACGCCGGGGCCGAGGCGGTCGCGGCGGTCGTCCGCACCTGCCCCACCGGGGCGCTGCACTACGTCCTGGATGGACAGGAGGCCGAGATGCCCGACGAGATCACCACCATCACCCCCAGCCCCGACGGTCCACTGATGATCCGGGGCAACCTCGTGATCGATACGCCTGCCGGGGAGAAGAAGGACGTGCGCGCCGCGCTGTGCCGCTGCGGCCAGAGCGGCAACAAGCCCTACTGCGACGGTACCCACAAGAAGGTCGGCTGGACGAGCGGCGAGGAGACCGCGCAGGCCGACTGACCGCGGCAGTGGTGCCCGGCACCCTGGGGCCCCTGGCCGCTGCCTGCCGCCGGGCGACCTGCCCCGCGTGCCGGGACAGTTTTCCACCCCTGGGCCGTACACTGGCCTATGACCGCGATCATTCCCGACCTGATCCGCAAGAAACGCGACGGCCTAGAACACACCCGCGAGGAACTCGAGACCCTGGTGCTGGGGTACACGCGCGGCGACGTGCCCGACTATCAGATGAGCGCGTGGCTGATGGCCGTGTTCCTGCGCGGCATGGCCGAACAGGAAACCGCCGACCTGACCATGGTCATGGCCGAGAGTGGCGACCTGATGAACCTCGGCGACCTGCCGCGTACGGTGGACAAGCACTCCACGGGCGGCGTGGGCGACAAGACCAGCCTGATCCTGACGCCCATGCTGGCCGCGCTGGGCCTGACCGTCGCCAAGATGAGCGGGCGCGGCCTGGCGCACACCGGCGGCACCATCGACAAACTGGAGAGCGTTCCCGGCTGGACCAGCGAACTGGAAGAGGAGCAGTTCCTGACCCAGGCCCGCGAGATCGGCCTCGCGCTGGTGGGCCAGAGCAGGGACCTCGCCCCGGCCGACGGCAAGCTGTACGCGCTGCGGGACGTGACCGCCACCGTGGACTGCCTGCCGCTGATCGCCAGCTCGATCATGAGCAAGAAGCTCGCGTCCGGCGCGCACACCGTCGTGCTGGACGTCAAGGTGGGTGCCGGGGCGTTCATGCGCACCCTGGACGCCGGGCGCGGCCTGGCCCGCGCGATGGTGGACATCGGCACCCGCGCCGGGCGGCAGGTGCGCGCCGTCCTGACCGACATGGACACCCCGCTGGGCCACATGGCCGGCAACAGCCTGGAGGTCCTGGAGGCCCTGGCGACCCTGCGCGGCGAGGGCCCCCATGACCTGACCGAGCTGTGCGTGGCGCTGGCCGTGGAGGCCCTGGCCGCCCAGGGCGAGGACGAGACGGCCGCCGAGGCCCGCGCGCGCGCCACCCTGACGGACGGCAGCGCCCTGGCGAAGTTCCGCGCGTTCATCGCCGCGCAGGGCGGCGACGCCACCTACGTGGACGACGTGAGCAAGTTCGACGTGGCGCCCGGCCGCGCTGACGTGACCGCCCCCGAATCCGGTTTCGTGGCGGGCATCGACGCCCTGAGCGTGGGCCGCGCGGTGCTCGTGCTGGGCGGCGGCCGTGAACGCAAGGGCGAAGCCATCGACCACGGCGTGGGCGTGGAACTCCTGCGCAAACCCGGCGAGGCCGTCCAGGCGGGCGAACCCGTGCTGCGCATCTACCACCGTGACGGGCGCGGCCTGGATGCCGCCACGCGCCTCCTCACCGAGGGCCTGACCCTGAGCGCGCAGGCCCCGGCCCCCGAGGCGCTGATTCTCGACCGCGTGAACTGACCACCGACTGCAGACTTCAGTGAGGGTCGAGCTCGACCCTCACTCTCATGGCTGCTCTGTGCCGACAGGGTGCCGCGTCAGGTCAGCTGATCCTGACGCGGAAGCACATGGTGCCCGTCTCCCCGGGGGGCACGACCAGATTGGAGGCCGTGACCGTGGTGCCGTCGAACCCCACCGAGGCCGCTGGCGTGGTCACGGGGCTGTTCACCCAGCTGGCGCCAGGGGCCTGCATGCTGCCCCGCAGCAGCGCGGCGCTGCCCGCAACGTAGGTCGTGTTGGCCGGCACCCCGTCCGCGACGCTGAAACTGCTCAGGGTGACCGTACCGTGGTTCCGGAAGTCGATGCAGTACTCCAGGATCTCTCCGGGCAGGCCGCCGCTCGTGCTGGACCAGGCCGGTGCCGCCTGGGGAATGGCGGCCGCCGGGGCGCTGCCCAGATTGTGCACCTGCTTGAACAGCCTCGAATACACCACGTCGGTGCGCACCTGATTCGAGGTGACCGTGCTGACGCCGGTGGCGGTGGCCGTGGCGGTGTTGAGCAGCGCCGCCTGATTGGTGTTCGCACTGAGGGCGCCCGTCACGGTGATCACGATCCTGGCCGACTGGCCCGGCTCGGTGACGTTCAGGGTGCCGGCCGAGAACACCAGATCCTGGCCTCTGCCGGTGTTGGTGGCGGCGACGGGCGCGGTGTAGCCGCCGCCCCCGGTCGAGAAGGCGATGGTGGCCGAGCTGTAGAGCATCCCGGCGGGCAAACTGTCGCGGATCACGGTATTGGCGGCGGGAGCGGTGCCGGCGCCCGTGACGATCAGGGTGTAGGTCAGCTGGCTGGGGGTCAGCGTGCTGGCCGGCAACGTGGCGGCGCCCTGGTCGGTGGGGTCGGCACTGACCCGGATGAACGCGCTGCTCACGGCCTTGGTCAGGTTCAGGGCCGGGACAAGCACCGTGTCCGTATCGGTCGCTGCGTTGTTGCCTGCACCGCTGGGATCCGTGACGTTCGCGGGCACGCTCGCGCTGGCCGCGTTGCTGACCGTGCCGCTGGTGGCGGTCACGGTACCGGTCACGCTGAAGGTCAGGGTGCTGCCGGCGGGCAGGTTCAGCAGGCTGTTGGAGTACCCGCCGCTGGCCGGGAGACTGGCGGGGCAGGACGCGGTGCCTGCCGTCACGGCGCAGGTCCAGTTGCTCAGCGTGACGCCGCTGAAGGAGGTGTCGACGAAATTCACGGTGGTGGTGCTGGGCCCGGCGTTCCGGAGGACGATCTGGTAGGTCACCGCCTGTCCGGCCGTGACGCCCGTGAGACTGTCGGTCTTGCTCAGGCTGATGTCCGCCGTCCGGGTCAGGGTGGTACTCACGGTGCTGCTGGTGTTGTTGGCGCTGGTGGGGTCCACCACGTTGGCGTTCGGCGCGGCGATGCTGGCCGAGTTGGTCAGGGTGGCCGTGGCGCCGGCCGGAATGGTGCCGGTGATCTGCACCTGCACGCTGCCGCCGCTGGGGAAGGTCGCCACGCTGCCGGTGACGTTGTTGCCGCTGCCCACGGTCGCCGTGCAGCCGCTGACCCCCGCGCCGGGGTTGATGCAGACGGCACTCACACCGGTGAGGTTGTTGGGCACGTTGTCGCTGTACGTCGCGCCGTTGGCGGCATTCGGGCCGGCATTGCCCAGCGTGAGGACATAGGTGATCTGCGTGCCGGCCACGGCGGTACTGGGACCCGTCTTGGTGACGCTCAGGTCCGCGCTCAGGTAGACCGTGGTGGACACCCGCGCGCAGTTGTCGGTGGCGCAGCTGGCGCCGGGGGTGGGGGCCGCCCGCGTGTCGCCGCCGCCGCTGACCGCCGCGTAGTTGGTCACGCTGTTGGTGCCCAGTGGCGCCGCCGTGGTCACGGTGACCGGCAGGGTGAAACTGCTGCTCGCGCCGCTGGCGATGGCGGCCGTGGTGGCGGTGACGGTCTGACCGCTGACCGTCCACGTCCAGCCGCTGCCCGAGCCGCTGGACGCCGTGACGCCGCCTGGCAGCGTGTCCGTCACTGTGACGGCCGCGGAGGTCGAGGAGCCCATGTTGGTGGTGGTCAGGGTGTAGCTCGCCCCACTCTGGCCGGGGAACCAGGGACCGTTGCTGGTCTTGGCCTGCGTCAGGTACGGCGGGCAGGCGTAGACCGAGGAGGTGTAGCCCAGATCGTCGGAGGTCGTTGGCGCGGTGGTCGTCTTGTAGGCCGTGAACCGGATGCGCGCGGTCGAGATGCTGGTCACGGCGGTGGGCAGCAGGACGTAGGCGTCCGTCCCGGTGGCGGTGTTGGCCGCCCCGGACGTGTTGACCGGGATGGACAGACTCGTGGCGCTGCTGGGCCCCAGGGTGGCGCCGTTCGTGGCCGCGAGGGTGGCGGTGGTGCCTGAACCGTTCGTGGTGGTCATGGTGGCGTACACCACGCCGTTGATGAGCAGCTCCATCGTTGAGCGTCCTGACGACGCGGCGGGATTGCCGTTACTCCACGACCACTGCATGTCCACGATGAAGCGCCCGTTCGGCCCGGCTCCCTCGTCGTAGATGCCGGGACTGGCCACGACACTGTTCATGTCGACGGTCAGCGTCGAGGGGGTACTCGTGTTGACGGCGTCAACGTAATAGGTGTTGGCGCCACCGGTGGTGGTCGAGAGAATCTGCACCGGGGTCCCGGCCGGGCAGGTGGGTGTCGAGGCGGCAGAGGCCGTACCGGCCAGACCGCTCAGCGACAGCAGCAGGATCAACCTGCTGAGCACCTGAGCGGCCATCCAGCCCCTCCGTGAGGCGCGTGTCCTCTGAGCGGCTGCTGGCGCGCGCCGGCCGTCCTGCCCACCCGAGTGAATTCCGCTGCTGTCTTCTGGCACCTGGGTCGTCCTCCTTCCGCTGATCGGGAGGTGAGTGCCGTGCGGGCATGACAGAGAAGAGAACGGCAGGGGAACCCACTCCTGACCTACAGGGTAAGGAGCCGGAATGACAAATTTCCCTCATTCCGCGCTGCACCTCGCGGCGCCCTTTCCAGCGTGGCTGCGGCCCGGCACGTGGGGACACGGCAGCGCGGCGCCACTGAATGCGGCGCCGCGTGCGGACAGGAGTGAACACGGAGAGGCGAGGGGGCAACAGCCTGCGCGCCTCTGCCGCGCGCTGCTAGCGCCGGCCGTAGCCTCCGCCGCCGTTCGTTTCGGGGGTGCTGGTGGTGCGGGCGTCCCCGCTGCTGTTGCCGCGCCCGAAGTCGCTGCGGCCCGAGGCGTAGCCGCCCTGGGCGGGGGTGACGGTCGCGCCGAAGCCCTGCACGGGCGCCTGGCCGTACCCGGCGGGCATGCTGGCCGCGCCGCCCGCCGTGGCGATGCTGGGGTCGTTCGCGAGTCGGGCGAATTCCTTGCTGTCCACGGCGCGCTCGACACCGGTGTCGAAGGAGATCACGCGGCGGCGGTACAGGTTCGCCAGGAAGGCGTCCATGGTGACCATGCCCTCGCGGGCGCCGGTCTGCATGACGGACGTGATCTGGTACGTCTTGCCCTCGCGGATCAGGGCGCGCACGGCCGGGTTGGCGATGAGCAGCTCGTACGCCAGGATGCGGCCTTGCCCGTCCAGGCGCGGCAGCAGCTGCTGCGTCATGACCGCCACGAGGTTGTTCGCGAGCTGCACGCGGATCTGCTCCTGCTGCTCTTCGGGGAACACGTCCACGATACGGTCGATGGATTCCGGAGCACTGTTCGTGTGCAGGGTGCCCATCACGAGGTGCCCGGTCTCGGCGGCGGTCACGGCGGCCTTGATGGTCTCGTAGTCGCGCATTTCGCCCACCAGGATCACGTCGGGCGCCTGACGCAGCACGGCGCGCAGCGCGTCGTTGAAGCTCATGGTGTCCGCGCCGACCTCACGCTGGTTGATGATCGACTGCTTGTGCGTGTGCATGAACTCGATGGGATCCTCGATGGTCATGATGTGCAGCCGCTTGGTGGTGTTGATGTGGTCGATCATCGCCGCGAGCGTCGTGGACTTGCCCGAGCCGGTCGGGCCGGTCACGAGCACCAGGCCGCGCGGGGCGTTGGCGATCTCGATGACGTTGGCCGGCAGGCCCATCTCCTGGGCGCTCTTGATCTTCGTGGGAATCAGGCGCAGCACGCCGCCCACGTTGCCGCGCTGCATGAAGGCGTTCACGCGGAAGCGGGCCTTCTCGCCCAGCGCGAACGAGAAGTCCAGCTCGCGGCGTTCCTCGAAGGTCCGCTGCTGCTTCTCGTTCATCATGGAGTACATCAGTTTGCGGGTGTCGGTCGGGGCGAGCTCCGTGAAGCCCTGCGAGTCGTATACGCCCTGCAGCTTGAACTGCGGCGCGAGCCCGACCGTGATGATCACGTCGGAGGCGCCCTTGTCGGCGGCGAAACGCAGGATGTCGGTGATGTCGGCGGCAGGCTGGGTCATAGGGGTCACCTCAGGCGGGGGGCGGGGTGTGGGGCGTCAGGGTTACTTGCTGGTGACGGCCAGGACCTCTTCCAGGGTGGTGATCCCCTTGAGTGCCTTCTCGATGCCGTCCTGCCGCAGGGTCTTCATGCCACTCTGGTTGACGGCGACCTCGGTGATCTCGGTGGCGTTCTTCCCGGAGCCGATGGCGACGCGCAGCGCCTCGTCGATCACCATCAGCTCGTGGATGCCCATGCGGCCCTTGTAGCCGGTGCCGCCGCAGCGGTTGCAGCCCGCGCCGCGCATGAGCTGCGCGCCGCGCAGGTCCCGCTCGGTGATGCCGAGGCGGCGCAGGACGTCCGGGTCGGCGTTCGTGGGGGCCCTGCAGTCCGGGCAGACCTTGCGCACGAGTCGCTGCGCGACCACGCCCACCACGGCCGCGCCGATGTTGAAGTGCTCGACGCCCATCTCCTCCAGACGCACGATGGCGCCCGGCGCGTCGTTGGTGTGCAGCGTAGCCAGCACGAGGTGACCGGTCAGCGCGGCCTCCACGGCGATTTTGGCGGTCTCGGTGTCGCGGATCTCGCCCACGAAGATGATGTCCGGGTCCTGGCGCAGGAAGGCGCGCAGCGCGCGGGCGAAGGTCATGCCTGCGGCGTTGTTCACCTGCGACTGGATGATGCCCGGAATCTCGTATTCGACCGGGTCCTCGATGGTGGTGGTGTTCTTCTCGGGCACCGCGATGCGCTTGAGGGTCGAGAACGACGTGAAGGATTTCCCCGAGCCGGTGGGGCCGGTCACCAGGAAGATGCCGTTGGGCTTGTGGATGGTGTCCAGGTAACGCTGGTAGTTGTGCTCGGAAAAGCCCAGCTGCTCGACCTCGGGGATGTTGCTGGCCTTCTGCAGCAGACGCATCACAGCCTTCTCGCCGTACACGGTGGGCAGCGTGGAGAGTCGCAGGTCGAGGTCGATGCTGCCCTTCTTGAAGCGGATGCGGCCGTCCTGGGGGATGCGGCGCTCGCTGATATCCAGGTGCCCCATGATCTTGATGCGCGCCAGGATGCTCTGCGAACTGCCCTTGGGCAGCTCGTTCTGCTCGCGCAGGATGCCGTCGACCCGGTAGCGCACCTTCAGGGCCGTCTCGGTCGGCTCGACGTGGATGTCGCTGGCCTCCTGGAGGGCCGCCTCGCGGATGATGTTGTCCACCACGCGCACCACGGCGTTGTCGTCCAGCCCGGCCGACAGGTCCTCGGCGTCCTGGCGCTTGTTGGCGTTCTCGCGCTCCTTGCTCTCCTTGGCGAGCTGCTGGTTCAGGTTCGCCATGTCCTTGCTGCCGAAGTACCGCTCGATCAGGCGGGTGATGTCCTTTTCCGCCATGACCGCCGGGATGATCTCGCGCCCGGTGATCAGCTTCAGGTCGTCCAGCGCGAACACGTTGCGCGGGTCCTTCATCGCCACGACCAGCGATTCGCCCTGCAACCGGACCGGGACCACGCCGTAGCGGCGGGCGGTCGTCTCGGGGATCATCAGCGCGACCTTGTTGTCCGGTGGGTTCTGAACCGGGTCCAGGAACTCGTAGCCGAGCTGCGCGGCCAGGGAGCGCGCCAGCATCTCCGGGCTGAGTTTCCCGGACTGCACCAGCGTGTCTTCCAGGCGTCCGCCCCCGGAGTTCTGTTTCTGCAGGGCGCTGTCGATCTCGTCCGCGGCCGCGAAGCCCAGCTCCACGATGACCTCGCCCAGCGGCTTGACGCGGCCCTCGCGGGCCTGCACCTGCAGCGCCTCGCGCAGCTGCTCGCGCGACAGGGTGCCCTGCTGCACCATCTGCTCGCCCAGCCGCCCACGCTGCGGGTAGAAGCGCTCGATCAGCGTCTCGATGTCGCGCGGTTTGGCCAGCACGATCTGTACGGGGCGGCCCACCAGCGCCTCGATGTCCTCGCGTTTGCGGGGGTCGCTGGCAACCACGGTCACGCCGTGATCGGTTTCATCCACCGGTACCGCCGTCAGGCGCAGCGCGTCGGCGCGCAGCATGCTGCCCAGCACGTCCTCGCTGGGCTGGAAATCCCGCGGGTTGCGCAGGAACACCGCGTTGGTCTGCTCGGCCAGCACCTCGTACAGCTGATCCTCACTGATGATCCGCTGCGCGATCAGGGTGCTGCCCAGCGGCTCGCCGGTCTGCTGCTGCGCGTCGAGCGCCACCTGCAGCTGCGCGTCGGTGATCAGGCCGCGCCCGATCAGGCGCTGCCCCAGCATCCCGCCCGCCGGGCCGCCCTCGGCCTCGCTGGGCAGCTCGGCCGTCAGATGCAGTTCGGGGTAGTACGTGGCGATGGCCCACATGATCTGGTCACGCAGCGCCTGATACACCTCGATGTTCAGGCCGCTGTCGTCCTCCAGCGCCTCGATCGCCATGCTCGAGAGCGGATCGACGATCGCCACGCGCAGCGTCTGCCCGTCCAGCGCGAACGGGAACGCCTGGTGTTGCAGGGCCGTCTGCGCCCGCACGGCCTGCAGCGCGCCGGGTTCGGGATTCACGACCAGCAGGTTCACGAGCGGGATGC
The DNA here is from genome assembly GCF_001507665.1 of Deinococcus actinosclerus. NCBI lineage: Bacteria > Thermotogati > Deinococcota > Deinococci > Deinococcales > Deinococcaceae > Deinococcus > Deinococcus actinosclerus. Next base: position 221,553 of record NZ_CP013910.1, read on the forward strand.
CTAGCGCCTCCTCGATGGCGCGCGCGATGCGTTTCTCGCCCACCAGGCCGGAGTCGATCAGGATCTCCGCGAGTCGGCCGCCGACCTCGGCGTGACGGACGAGGGCTTTTTGCAGGTCCGTGTCGTTCACGTACCCCTGTTCGAGCAGGATGGCGCCCAGGCGCCGGTCACCGATGGAAAGAGCCATAGCGTTTCAGTCTCCTTGCGTGAGGGAAATGGGGAGGACAGTGAGGGAACAGGTGAGGGTGCATCAGGGGTGCCAGTCGTGCCCGTAGCGTTTCAGGACCGCGCGTTCCAGCCGGCGGGCCACCCGCGTGTGCGGCAGGGCGTTCGTGACCAGCGGCCGCACCAGGATGGTGTGCATGCCGCTCAGGTTGCCGCCCAGCACGTCCGTGAACAGCTGGTCGCCCACCATACCCACCTGCGCGGGCGGCAGGTTCAGCGCGCGCAGGGCCTTGCGGAAGGCGCGTGGGTTGGGTTTCCCGGCCAGCCCCACGCCCTGGAATTCCAGTTTGTCCAGCCAGAACGCGGCCCGCTGCCCGGTCGCGTTGCTCAGGAGGTACAGGCCCACCCCGCAGAGTTTCAGATCCCGCACCCACGTCAGGGTCTGGGCGACCCCCGCCTCGTCGTAGCTGCCGTACGGCACCAGGGTGTTGTCGAGGTCCAGCAGCAGGCCGTGGAGGCCCCGGTCGGCCAGGAATTCCGGCGTGATGTGCGTGACGTGGTCGATCACGTCCGCCGGGCGCAGCAGGCTGCGGGAGGGGGCGGGGCGGCTCATATGGACTCCGGTGGAATGGTTTGCCAGAACCGTTCCATCCGAGCGGAGGCGAGAAGGAGCAGAACGGACTCCGGGCGTGGAGTGAGCAACCCGGTGGGGTTCCGGGTGGTGAACGAACCAGATGGGGTCCGGATCACGCGGCCCTGCCAGGGCGGCCGATCACGGCCCACATGCGCCCGGTGACGCCCGCGTCGCGCCGGAACGAGTAGAAGTCGCCTTCGGTGGAGCAGCGCCCGCTGACCCACACTCCCGCCTCCGGCACCCCCGCCTCCAGCAGCGCGGCGCGGTTCGCCCCGGCGAGTTCCAGGTGCGGGCCGTCCGCGCCGGGCTGCACGAACGCGCCCAGACCGGCCTCCGTGAAGGCGTCCGCGACGCCCTGACCCACCGGGTACGCGGCGGCGCAGATGCCGGGCCCCACCGCCGCGCGGATCCGCTCCGGGCGGGCGCCCAGCGCGGTCATGGCCGCCACGGTGCGCGCGCCGATGCGGCCCAGCGTGCCCTTCCACCCGGCGTGCGCGGCGCCCAGCACCCCCGCCTCCGGATCCTCGAGCAGCAGGGGGTAGCAGTCGGCGGTGCCGATAGCGAGCAGCACGCCCGCCTGCCCGGTCACCAGCGCGTCCCCGGTCCAGTGGCCGCCGCCGGTCACGGTCACCACGTCGGTCCCGTGCACCTGGGTCAGCCGGGCCACCTGCGCGGGCGTGAAGCCCAGCGCCCCGGTCAGCCGCGCGCGGTTCTCGGCGACCGCCTGCGGATCGTCCTCACGGTCGTCGAGATTCAATCCCGCGTAGGGGCCGCCCGAAACGCCACCCCGACGCGTGGTGAACGCGTGCGGCGCGCTCAGGTGCGGCGCGTGAAGCAACATCAGCCCAGTATCGCGTGTCATCTCTCACCGGATTCTGACGCTTTTTCGCGCTGCGACGCTGTGAAGAGGCCGAGATTCGCCTCAGCGGCCCGAAACCGGGCTCTAGCGGGGGGCCGGACCCCCGCACGTTTTTGCACCCGCATCAGCGCGGCGGGCGGCAGGGTTGCTAGAGTCCCCCGCATGACGGTGCAGATTGACCTGAGTGACAAGACCGCCCTGGTGATGGGCGTCGCGAACGCCCGCAGCCTCGGCTGGGCCATCGCCGAGCAGCTCCTCGCGGCCGGGTGCCGCGTGGGCTTCTCCTACCAGGGCGAGCGCCTGAAGAGCGAACTCGACAAGCTCCTGACCGGCAAAGAGGGCGTGTGGGCCCAGCAGGCCGACGCGACCAGCGAAGCAGACCTGAGCGCCCTGTTCGCCCGCGTCAAGGAAGAGTTCGGGCACCTGGACTACCTGATCCACTCCATCGCGTTCGCGCCGCGCACCGCCATGGACGGCCGCTTCCTGGACACCACCGAGGCCGACTGGAACACCGCCCTGAACGTCAGCGCGTACACGCTGGTGTCCACCGCCCGCCACGCCGAGCCCCTGCTGCGTCCCGGCGCGAGCATCGTGAGCCTCACGTACCACGCCTCGCAGAAGGTCGTGCCCAAGTACAACGTCATGGGCGTCGCCAAGGCCGCGCTGGAGGCCACCACCCGCTACCTCGCTAGCGAGATGGGCGCCGCCGGCGTGCGCGTGAACACCATCAGCGCCGGCCCCATGCGCACCATCGCCGCGCGCAGCATCCCCGGCTTCGGCAGCATGTTCGAGAAGGCCGCCGAGGCCGCCCCGCTGGGCCGCAACGCCACCCCCGAGGAAGTCGGCAAGCTGGCCCTGTTCCTCCTCAGCGACCTGGGCAGCGGCGTGACCGGACAGACCGTGTACGTGGACGCCGGGTCCAGCATCATGGCCATGAAGATCGAACAGCCGAGCTGAGCGCCGCCCCCTGAGGGCCGGCCTTGCGGTGTGGAGGTCGGCCCTCAGTCCGTTCAGGCGCCCTGGTCCCGCTGGCGGTACGTTTCGCCCCAGGCGAGCATGGCGCGCACGATGGGTTCCAGCGTCTGACCCAGCGGGGTCAGCGAGTACTCCACTTTCGGCGGGACCTGCGGGTAGACCTCGCGGTGCACGAGGCCGTCGGCTTCGAGTTCGCGCAGTTGCAGGGTCAGCATGCGCTGCGTGACGCCCGGCATGCGCCGCTGGAGGTCCGAGAAGCGGCGCGGCCCGCCGAGCAGGTGGTACACCGCCACGGCCTTCCACTTCCCACCGATCACGGACACGGTGGTGGTGACCGCGCAGGTGGGGGGCGCCTCGGTGGGGGAGGGGTGTGGCGCGGGCGCGGTCATGCGGTCAGGATAGGCCTTCACGGTTCCCAGAATGTGCGTACCTACCTTTACTGTACGTACTTGGAAAGTCGTGGGTACCCTGGCACACTGGAGGCACCGCAGGGGGGAGCCGCCCGCCTGCCCCAACCTCCCAGTTCAGACCGGCGGGCGCCCTGACAGGTCCGCCGCAGGAGTCCCCATGTCCCTGACCGAACCCCTGTCCCTTCCCGGGACCATGACCGTGATCGAACTCGCGCAGCCCGGCGGGCCCGAGGTGCTGCGCCCCGCGACCCGCCCCGTCCCCACGCCCGGCCTGGGCGAGGTGCTCGTGCGCGTGCGGGCCGTGAGCATCAACCCGGTGGACACCAAGGTGCGCCGGAACGGCCCGCTGCCCACGCTGCCGGCCGTGCTGGGCTGGGACGTGTCCGGCGAGGTGGTGGCTGTGGGGCCCTTCGTGAACGAGTTTGCCGTGGGCGACGAGGTGTTCGGCATGCTGGCCTTCCCCGAGCAGCCCGGCGCGTACGCCGAGTACGTCCTGGCCCGCGCCGGGGACATCACCATCAAGCCCGCCGAGCTGAGCCACACGGACGCCGCCGCCATGACCCTGGCCGCCCTGACCGCCGAGCAGGCGCTGGAGAAGATGAACCTGCGGGCCGGGCAGCGGATCCTGATTCACGCCGGGGCCGGGGGGGTCGGGCACTACGCGGTGCAGCTGGCCCGCGCGCGCGGCGCGCACGTGATCGCCACCGCGTCCGCCCACAACATGGACTTCGTGCGGTCCCTGGGCGCCGACGAGGTCATCGACTACCGCGCCCGGCCCTTCGAGGAGCAGGTGCAGGGCCTGGACGCCGTGCTGGACACCGTGGGCGGCGACACCGCCACGCGCTCGCTGGAGGTGCTGCGGCCCGGCGGGTGGCTGGTGTGCATCGCCGCGCAGCCCGACGCCGCGCGGGCGCAGGCGCTGGGCGTGCACGCGGCGCGCATTCTCGTGTACCCGTCGCGCGCGGGGCTGAACACCCTGGTGAAACTGGTGGAGGCCGGACGGTTGCGCTCGCACGTGAGCCGCACCTTCCCGCTGGCGCAGGTCGCGGACGCCCACCGCGCGCAGGAAACCGGACGCACGGTCGGCAAGCTGGTCCTGACCGTCCCCTGAGCCTGAGGGGGTGCAGGACGGCTGAGACCGTCAGCGGTCATGCCGTCCTGGCGGGCGCGGGGCCGCTATCCTGGGCGGCATGACCCTTTCCGCGCACGCCCTGCTGCTCCTGAACGCGCAGCGTCACGATCTGGACGACCGGCCCGACGAGCGGTCGGTGGCGCGCGACTGGGCGCACCACGTCGCGGAGGCCCGCGCGCAGGGCTGGGTGGTGGCGTTCGTGCAGTGGGACGCCCCGCACGGCGCCGGGTGGGACACCTTCTCGAAGGACTGGACGCTGCACCCGGACTTCCGCGCCGAGCAGGGCGACGTGCTCGTGCGCGCCGAGCTGCCCGACGCGTTCGCGGGCAGTGAGCTGGCCGCGCAGCTGCACGCCCGCGCCGTGCAGAGCCTGCACCTGCTGGCCCTGAGCGGCACGCCCGCGCTGGACGCCACGCTGGCCTCCGCCGAGGCGCAGGGCTTCCGGATCGAGTCGCTGGAGGTGCCCGCGTGAACCTGGACGCCACGCTGGACGTCCTCGTGCGCCTGCTCGCCACGCCCAGTCCCACCGGCTTCACCGAGGCGGCGGTGGCGCTGCTGGAGCAGGAGCTGCAGGCGCTGGGCGTGGCGTCGCAGCGGACCCGCAAGGGCGCCCTGACCTGGGAGGTCGCGGGCACCGGCGCGGGGCACGTGACGTTCAGCGGGCACGTGGACACCCTGGGCGCGATGGTCAAGACCATCAAGCACAGCGGGCGGCTGCAACTGTGGCCGCTGGGCGGCTACGACTGGGCGACCGTGGAGGGCGAGGACGTCCTCGTGCACACCCAGGCGGGGCGCACCCTGACCGGCACGGTCGTGAACGTCCGCCAGAGCACCCACGTGCACGGCGTGGCCCTGCGGGAACTGAAGCGCGAGGCGGCCGTCATGGAGGTCCGCCTGGACGAGACGGTCTTCAGCGCCGGGGACGTCCGCGCGCTCGGCGTGCAGGAGGGGGACTTCGTGAGTTTCGACGCGCGCCCCCGCGTGACCGCGAGCGGGTACGTGAAGGCCCGCCACCTCGACAACAAGGCGGCGGTCGCGGTGTTCCTGGCCGTCACGCGTGAACTGCTCGCGGCCCCCGCGCCGGTCACCGCGTCCTTCCACGTGACCACCTACGAGGAGGTCGGGCACGGCGCCGCCACCGGCATCCCCGCCCACACCGACGCGCTGATCGCGGTGGACATGGCGGCGGTGGGGGACGGGCAGACGAGCAGCGAACACTGCGTCTCGCTGTGCGTCGCGGACGGCGGCGGGCCGTACGACCACGCGCTGGGCAACCGCCTGCGCGCCGCCGCCCGCACGGCGGGCCTGGACCTGCGGGTGGACATCTACCCCTACTACGCCTCGGACGGTACGGCCGCGTGGCGCGCGGGCGGGGACTACCCGGTCGCGCTGATCGGGCCGGGCGTGGACGCCAGCCACGCCTACGAGCGCACGCACACCGACGCGCTGCGCGCCACGGGCGAACTGATGCTGGCCTACCTGCGGCAGTAGACGGCGCGGCGGGCATGGGGCTGGGTGCAGACAGCCCGGGTCCGCCGGCCGGTCGTGGCGCTGCCGGTCAGGGCGTCGGCGTGACGTGGTCGAGCGTGTCGGCGCTCAGTGCCCCCTCGGGCAGCGGCAGGTCGTTTTCACGTAGCAGGTAAGCGGTGACGTCCAGCACCTCCTGCGGGCTGAGGGTGCCCCGGCGGTCGTACGGCATGGTGTCGCGGATCAGGTCGTGCAGCGCGCGGGGCGGCAGGGCGCGGTACAGCGCGCGGAAGTCCCCGCCGCCCAGTTCGGGGGCGCTGACGCCCTCCAGGCGGTCGCCGTGGCAGATCGCGCAGGCCAGGAAGTAGGTGGTCTCGCCGCGCTGAAGCTGCCCGGCCTGCGCGGGCGTGGGGGCGGCAGGCGGCGTGGTGGGGGAGGGGGTCCCGGCGGCCACCGCACTCAGGGAGGCCAGGAGGGGCAGCAGGAGCAGGGCAGGGGCGCGGCGCACGCCCGGCACTCTAGCGGCGCGCGGCCCGGGGGCGGGTGAACCGGGTACAGTGGTCGAACCAGATGTATACAATCCGGGCTCGTCCCTGTAGGCTGGACAGGTGCTCTCTCTTCAGAAGGCGGCCAACATCCTGGGCGCATTCAGCGCCGAACAGCCCGAATGGGGCGTCCGTGCGCTCGCCGCGCACCTGGGTGTGCCGCGTGCCACCGCCCACGCCTACCTCGCCGGGCTGACCGAGGCCGGATTCCTGCGCCGCACCCCCGCCGGCAAGTACCGCCTGTCCTGGCACATCGCCGAGATGGGCGCCCAGCTCACCTCCTCGCTGCCGTGGTTCCAGGAGGCCCGCGCCCTGATCACCCGCCTCGCGCTGGACGTCCGCGCCGTGGCCTTCCTGTGCATCCTCGAAGGCGACGAGGTCGTCGCCGCCATCCGCGAACGCCACCCCGACGCCGACATCGACCTGCCGCTGGACATCTACCTGCCCGCCACCGCCACCGCCAGCGGCAAGATCCTCTACGCCCACGCCGACATGACCCCCCGCACCTTCGCCGCCTGCACGCCCAGCTCCATCACCAGCCTGGACGAGTGGCGCACCGAGGTCGCCAAGGTCAAACGCCTCGGGTACGCGTACTCCATCGAGGAATGGGTGCCCGGCCAGTGCACCCTGGGCGTGCCCTACCACGCGCTGCACACCGCGCACGGCGACACTGACACCGTCGTGGCCGCCATCGGCGTGCAGATGAGCGCCCAGCGCTACCTGCGCGAGGAACGTCACATCCGCGAGCGCGTCGTGCAGATCGTCCGCGAGGCCGAAGCCCTCCCGTAACCCGCCCGCCGACCCAGCGCGCCGCCCGGCACTGACTTCCGGGCGGCGCGCTGTTCATACGGGATTCAAGTGATTCCAAGTCACTTGGAGTCGCCTGGTGGCCCCCTCACCCTTCCGTCGCTTCGCTTCTCAGCTGCGCAGCTCTTCGAGTCCCTCCCTATCCCACAGGGGGAGAGGGGACAACGGAACGTGACCACATTAGAAGCAAGTCAATTTCATTCCGTATGAACGGCTTTGCAGGCCATTCAACCGGAGTCCGTCTCACTCCTCGGTCAGTTCGCCCGTGCGGGGCACCAGCGTCCAGTCCGTCACGGCCCAGCCCTGCGCGCCGCGCGCGAGGTTCACGATCATCGTGAAGCGCTCGCCGTTCACGTACTCGCTGTCCGTCTTCGTGTCCGTGAAGCCCACCGTGGTCGTCATGACCGCCTGCGCCCGCGTGGGCGTGTCCGTCAGCAGCCGCACGGAGCTGAACGTGAAGTTCCCCAGCCGCTCCAGCGCGAACGGCTCCTGGCCCTTCCAGCCTGCCAGCCATGGCTGCGCGCGGCTCACGGCCGCCTGCACGCGCCGCTTCACCTCGGCCTGCTGCTCGGGCGTGCGTTTCACGTCCCGGAACTGCGCTGCCACGTGCTCCGCCACGGCGCTCAGGTCCCCCAGCAGGCGCGCGGTGACGCCCAGCGCGTCGTCCTTCAGTTCCGCCATGCCCTGCGCCGACACGCGCACCGGCAGGTAGCGCACGCTGCCGCTGCGCGTATCCCGCAGCAGCGCGTCGTCCCGGCCCGACGCGCGGCGCACCGTCACCTGGGGCCACACCGGCACGACCGGCTCGCCGTACCCGTCACGGGTCACCGGCACCGACAGCAGGACGGGCCCCGCCACCACCTCGGTCCCCTGCGCGCGGTACAGGCGCAGCGTCGCCGCGTCCGTGCCGATCACCTGCGCCAGGTACGCCCGCGTGCCCGGCGTGAGGAACGCCCCGCCGATCCCGCCCCGCCCCGCGTCCGCGTTCACCCCGGCCCGCGTGGGCCAGTCCCACATGCCGACATCCGACAGGTCCTGCCCCACATCCGGGCCGTAGTTCGCCAGCCACGCCCGGCACGGCTGCGGCTGCCCCTGCGCCCACGCGTCCGCAGCGGCCGCGCCCTGCGTGAGCACCCGCGTGGCGTACGCCACCAGCACGCCCCCACTGAACACGTCGCCGCTGTTCATGCGCGCGGCGAAGGTCTGCATGAACCCCGGAAAGGCCCGCGTGTTCTCCACGAACCGCGCGCCGCCCGGCGTGGGCAGCAGCGAGTACACCACCGGCAGCGGCGCACTCTCCGCGAAACTCATGCCGTACCCGTACGCGAAGCGCCAGTCCGACCCGACCAGTTCCAGCGGCCCCCGCCCGTCCAGCTGCCGCGCCTCCAGCGTGTCGCTGTGCGCGCTGAACGCCGTCAGGAGCTTGCGGGGCGGCGAGGTCAGCGAGTACAGGTGATGCGTGAAGCAGCAGTGCGCGCCGCCCGAGAAGCCCGCCAGCAGCACCTCCGGCACGCCGTCCCCCGTCACGTCCCGGCACCAGTCCACACTGACCATCGTGTCCGAGACGGTCGCGTACGTCACGCCCGCCCGCGACAGGGTCACGCGGTCCGGCGGGTCGTCGAAGCCGTTCTCCACGGTCTTCACGGTGTACGCCCCGCAGGTGCTCAGGGTCGTCTTGGTGGTCTGGGCCGCCTGCGCGCGGGCAGGCGCACTCAGCAGCAGGGTGGGCAGGAACAGGAGCAGCAGGGCGCGGTTCATGGAAACCTCCGGAACGTGAGAGCGTGCGCCCTCATCTTCCCCGGTCTGGACGTGTGAAACCACCCCGGCTTCCACGCCCGGGCGGCGGGGTGTACACTCGCCGCACAGTCACCAGGGGTGCCGACCGTCAAGGGCGTCGGCTGAGAGAACACCGTGTTCAACCCTAGGAACCTGATCTGGTTCACACCAGCGGAGGGAGCGTGACGGGTGCCGAAGCAGTTGTCGTGTTTCGCCCCCCTCCGACGCGTGAGGGGGGCGTTTTGTTGTTGCGAATCCACTGACCTGAAAGGCCCCGACCTGATCTGCCCTGACGGGCTGCCCGGCTGACGGCAGCCCCCACATCCGGACGCCCGCATGGGTGCCCGGCGGCCCCGTCCTGTTCCCATTTCTCTGGAGTGTTCATGACCACCCTGACCCCACCCCCGACCGACCCCGCGACCGAAGCCCTGACGATCCTCGACCCGGAGCTGACCGCGCCGTTCCCGAACAGCGAGAAGGTGTACCTGACCGGCACCATTCATGCAGGGGTGCGGGTGCCCGCGCGGCGCATCCGGCAGTCGCCGACCCTGGAGCGCGTGGGCGACCTGACCCGCACGGTCCCGAACCCGGCGGTCCTCGTGCCGGACACCAGCGGGCCGTACACGGACGCCCGCCTGAGCGTGGACCTGCGCGCCGGGCTGGGCCACGCGCGGCCCTGGCTGGCCGGGGACACCCGGCTGGCACTGGCGCAGGAGCGGCACCACCCCGCGCTGGACGTCAGCGGCCCGCTGCCGTTCCCGCGCGTGCCCCGCCCCCGCCGCGCCCGCCCCGGTGCGGGGATCACGCAGCTGCAGGCGGCGCGCCGCGGCGAGATCACCCCGGAGATGGAATTCGTCGCCCTGCGCGAGGCGCTGCGGCAGGACCCGGATTTCGACCTGACCCACCAGCACACCGGGCAGGGGTTCGGGGCCGCCATCCCGCGCGAGATCACGCCGGAATTCGTCCGGGCGGAGGTCGCGCGGGGCCGCGCGGTGATCCCCGCGAACATCAACCACCCGGAACTGGAACCCACCGTGATCGGGCGGAACTTCCGCGTGAAGATCAACGCGAACCTCGGCACCAGCATCGTGACCAGCTCCATCGAGGAGGAGGTCGGGAAGATGATCTGGGCGACCCGCTGGGGCGCGGACACGATCATGGATCTCTCGACCGGGCGGCACATCCACCCCACCCGCGAGTGGATCGTGCGCGGCAGCGCCGTGCCGGTCGGCACCGTGCCGATCTATCAGGCGCTGGAGAAGGTCGGGGGCGTGGCCGAGGACCTCACCTGGGCCGTGTACCGCGACACGCTGATCGAGCAGGCCGAGCAGGGCGTGGACTACATGACCGTCCACGCGGGGGTGCGGCTGGCGCACCTGCCGCTGACCGCGCGGCGGCGCACCGGGATCGTGTCGCGCGGCGGGAGCATCCTCGCCAAGTGGTGCCTCGCGCACCACCGCGAGAACTTCCTGCATACGCACTTCGCGGACATCTGCGAGATCCTCGCCGCGTACGACATCACCTTCAGTCTCGGGGACGGCCTGCGCCCCGGCAGCATCGAGGACGCGAACGACGCCGCGCAGTTCGCGGAGCTGGACACGCTGGGCGAACTCACCCGCGTCGCGTGGGACCACGGCGTGCAGACCATGATCGAGGGCCCCGGCCACGTGCCCATGCAGCTCATCCGCGAGAACATGACCCGCCAGCTCGACGTGTGCCAGGAGGCGCCTTTCTACACGCTGGGGCCACTCACGACCGACATCGCGCCCGGCTACGACCACATCACGTCCGCGATTGGCGCGGCTCAGATCGCGTGGTACGGCACCGCCATGCTCTGCTACGTCACGCCCAAGGAGCACCTGGGCCTCCCGGACCGGCAGGACGTGCGCGACGGCGTGATCGCGTACCGCATTGCCGCGCACGCCGCGGACCTCGCCAAGGGCCACCCCGGCGCGCAGGCCCGCGACAACGCCCTCAGTAAAGCCCGGTTCGAGTTCCGCTGGGAGGACCAGTTCAACCTGTCCCTGGACCCCCTGAAGGCCCGCGCGCTGCACGACGAGACGCTGCCCGCCGACGCGGCGAAGACCGCGCACTTCTGCTCGATGTGCGGCCCGCACTTCTGCTCCATGAAACTCAGTCACGACCTGCGCGCCCCCGACGTGCTGGCCGGACTGGAGGAGAAGGCCCGCGAGTTCCGCGCGCTGGGCGGCGAGGTGTACGTGCCGCGCCAGGAACAGGCGCCCGAGGGGGAGGCGTGAACCTCGGCTGCCTGTACCTCGTCGCCACGCCCCGCGCCGGGCAACCGGAACCCGAGTTCCTGGCGCGCCTTGAGGCTGCGCTGGACGGTGGGGTGGACACGCTGCAACTGCGCTGCAAGGACTGGGAGGCAGGGGCGTACATCGCGCTGGGCGAGCGGGTGGCGGCGCTGGCCCGCCCGCGCGGCGTGCCCTTCTTCATCAACGACCGCGTGGACGTGGCCGCCGCGTGCGGCGCGGACGGGGTGCACCTGGGGCAGGGGGACCTGCCGCCCGCCTGGGCACGCAGGCTCGCGCCGGGGCTACGCCTGGGCCTGAGCACGCACGCGCCCGCGCAGGCGCATGCCGCGCTGGCCGAGGCCCCTGCGTACATCGCCGCCGGGCCGGTGCACGCCACGCCCACCAAACCGGGCCGCGCGCCCGCCGGACTGGCCTACGTGCGCGCCGTGGCCGCGCTGAAGCCCCCGCTGCCCTGGTACGCCATCGGTGGGATCGACACCTCGAACGTCCACGAGGTGCTGACCGCCGGGGCGACCCGCGTGGCGGTCGTGCGCGCCGTGCTGGACGCCCGCGACCCCGCGCAGGCGGCCTCTGACCTGCTGGGGGCGCTGCGGGGGGTGCCCGCGTGACCGGCCCCGCCACCCTGACCGTGAACGGCGAGGCGCGGCCCCTCACGCCCGGCCTGACCCTGCACGCCCTGCTGCGTGACCTGAACGTGAACCCCTCGCGCGTGGCGGTGGGCGTGAACGACGACGTGTACCCCGGCGCCCGCGCGCCGCACCGCACCCTGGAGGCCGGAGATGTCATCGAGATCGTCCGCGTTATCGGGGGGGGCTGACAGTTCCGGGGCAGCGTGGGTCGTCAGACCCTCTGCCCCCGAGCGGAGCGAGCAGGAACAGGTGCGGGTTCTGCGGAATGGAGAACCTGCGCGTCCATTCACCGGAGGTTCGTCATGAAGCAGCATCCGCACACGCCCGACCCCCTCACCCTCGGCGGGAAGACCTTCACCTCGCGCCTGATGACGGGTACGGGCAAGTTCACGGATTTCGGCGTGATGCGCGAGGCGCTCGCCGCGAGCGGGTCGCAGATCGTGACCGTCGCCATCCGCCGCGTGGAGCTACGCGCGCCGGGGCACGACGGCTTACTGGATGCCCTGAACTGGGACGCCCTGCAACTCCTCCCGAACACCGCCGGGTGCCGCACCGCCGACGAGGCCCTGCGGGTCGCGCGGCTGGCGCGCGTGGCGACCGGCGTGAACTGGATCAAGCTGGAGGTCATCCCCGACGCCCGCTACCTCCTGCCCGACCCGGTCGGCACGCTCCGCGCCGCCGAGGCACTGGCCGCCGACGGGTTCACGGTGCTGCCGTACGTGCAGGCGGACGCGGTGCTGGCCCGCGCGCTGGAGGACGCGGGGTGCGCCGCCGTGATGCCCCTGGCGAGCCCCATCGGCTCCGGGCGGGGCCTGCGCAGCCCCGAGCTGCTGCGGACCGTGCTGGACGGGGCGCGCGTGCCCACCATCGTGGACGCGGGCCTGGGCGTCCCGAGCGACGCGGCGCAGGCACTGGAACTCGGCGCGGACGCCGTGCTGGTGAACACCGCGATTGCCGAGGCGCGCGACCCGGTCGGCATGGCCCACGCCTTCGCGCTGGGCGTGCAGGCGGGCCGCGCGGCGTTCCTCGCGGGGCGCATGCCGGAACGCGCGCAGGCCAGCCCCAGCAGCCCCACGAGCGGGGTGGTGCGCCTGCCCGACCCGGAAGTGCCCGTGTGAACCGCGCGCGGGAGGTGATCGTGGTGGGCGGCGGCCTGATCGGGTCGCTGGTGGCGTTCACGCTGCGTCGGGCGGGCGCGGACGTGCTGGTGCTGGACGCGGACCGGCCGGGCGCGGCGTGGCGGGCGGCGGCGGGCCTGCTCACCCCGGACGGCGAGCGGCTGCGCGGCACGCCCCTGCACGCGGACGCGCTGGAGGGCCTGCGCCGCTGGCCGGCGCTGGCGGCGCAGCTGGAACGGTCTGGGCTGCCCATTCACTTGCGCCCCGGCGTGGCCCGCGTGCAGCGCGGCGGTGGGGTGGCCTGCACACCGGGGGAGGGGAGCCTGCACCCGCCCTCGGTGGTCCGCGCCGCCCGGCAGGGGCTGGAGGTGATGGCCGCGCAGGTCCAGGGCCTCGTGCCGTCGGGTGGCGGGGTGCGGGTGCGGACGGACGCGGGCGACTGGTTCGCCGGGCAGGTGATCCTCGCGGCGGGCGCGTGGAGCGGCGCGTTAGGCGTGGATGTGGGGGCGCAGCAGGGGCAGGCGCTGCTGCTGCGCGGCGCGGAGGATGTGGGGGCGCGATATGGCCCGCCCGCGCGGGGTTGCTCCCGGTACGCGCTGTCCCGCCCGGACGGCCTGTACGTCGGCGCGACCAGCCGCGACACCTGGGCCACCACACCCGACGCCCACGCGGCCCGCTGGTTGCGTGGCGCCGCCCGGACGCTCGTGCCCGGCGCAGACGGGGCGGAGGTCGCCGCGCACCTCGTGGGCCTGCGCCCGGTCACGCCGGACGGGCGGCCGCTGGTCGGCCAGCACCCCACCCTGCCGGGGGTGCTCGTCGCGGCGGGGCACGGGCGGCACGGGTCGCTCCTCGCCCCGGTCACGGCGGCGCGCGTGCTGGCGCTGGCGGAACGCGGGGTGAAGATGAATTGCGGTGAGCCGCAGGCGAACCCGACCGGAGGGAGAGGCAACAACCACCGGAGTTCAGGAGATGGACGAACGTCCGGTGGTGTCCCGGACGTTCGGGAATCGTATGAATCCGGTGTCAGCGCGTGACCGTTCCAGTCGCCCTGACCATCGCGGGTTCGGATTCCGGCGGCGGGGCGGGCATCCAGGCGGACCTGAAGACCTTCGAGGCGCACGGCGTGTACGGCACGAGCGTCCTGACGCTGATCACCGCGCAGAACACGCGGGGCGTGCAGGCGGCGCACCCCCTGCCGCCAGAGCTGGTCGCGGCGCAGCTGCGTGCCGTGCTGGACGATTTCCCGGTCGCGGCGGTGAAGACGGGTGCGCTGGGGAACGCGGGGCGGGTGCGCGCGGTCGCAGACGTCCTGCGGGGCCGCCATCTGCCGCTGGTCGTCGATCCGGTCATGCTCGCCAAGAGTGGGGACGCCCTGCTGGACGCCCGCGCCCTGCACGCCCTGCGGGACGAGCTGCTGCCCCTGGCGACACTGGTCACCCCGAACGTCCCCGAATGGGCGGCCCTGCGCGCGGCGGGCGTGCCGGACACCACGCCGCTGCTCCTGAAGGGCGGGCACGCGCCCGGCGAGACCGTCACCGACGAGCTGCGCGCCCACGGGCACCACCTCACGCTGAGCGCGGCGCGGCAGCACACCCGGCACACGCACGGCACCGGCTGCACACTGTCGGCGGCGATCACCGCGAACCTCGCGCGCGGTCTGGCCCTGCCGGACGCGGTGCAGGCCGCGCACGCCTACCTTCAGGCCGCGATCCGCGCTGCGCCGGGGCTGGGCGGGGGGCACGGGCCGCTGGGGCACCGGGCGGCCGGGCTGACCCTGCAACCCAGACCACACCCGACCTAACGCTCGTTAGGTACACTGGGGGCAAGTCCCCATCCGGAGGTTGTCCCCATGACCCACCCCACCCCCGCCCAGACCGGTATCACACCCGGCGAAACTGCCGAGCAGCACGCCCACTTCGAGGCCCGCATCGCCCGCGGCGAGAAGATCGAGGCCGGCGACTGGATGCCCGCCGAGTACCGCCGCCAGCTCATCCGCATGATCAGCCAGCACGCCCACAGCGAAGTCGTCGGCATGCTCCCCGAAGGCGAATGGATCACCCGCGCGCCCAGCCTGAAACGCAAGACCATCCTCATGGCCAAGGTCCAGGACGAGGCCGGGCACGGCCAGTACCTCTACCACGCCGCCGAAACGCTCGGCGCCACCCGCGAGGACATGCTGCAGGCCCTCCTGAGCGGCAGGGCCAAATACAGCAGCATCTTCAACTACCCCACCCACACCTGGGCGGACGTCGGCATGATCGGCTGGCTCGTGGACGGCGCTGCCATCAAGAACCAGACCATGCTCGCCGGCTGCTCCTACGGCCCGTACAGCCGCGCCATGGTCCGCATCTGCTCGGAGGAAACCTTCCACCACAAGCAGGGCAAGGAAATGATCGTCGCCTACGCCCAGGGCACCCCCGAGCAGCGCGCCATGGCGCAGGACGCCCTGAACCGCTGGTGGTGGCCCGCCATGATGATGCTCGGCCCACACGACGCCGACAGCCCCAACAGCGGCGTCCTGAGCAAATGGGGCATCAAGCTCAAGAGCAACGACGAGGTCCGGCAGGAATTCATCAACGAGCACGTCCCCGAACTGCTCGAAGCGGGCCTCACCATCCCCGACCCGGACCTCCACCAGGACGGGCAGGGCAACTGGCGCCACGGCCCCATCCACTGGGATGAGTTCTGGGCCGTCATCCGCGGCGAGCAGGGCCTCAACAGGGAACGCCTCGGTGCCCGACAGGCCGCCCACGACGACGGCGCCTGGGTGCGCGACGCCCTCCAGGCCTACGCAGACCGCCAGCGCGCAGTCGCGGCCGACTGAAGAACCCCTCAGTCAGCTTCGCTCAAGGGGAGCCAACCACCACAGGGGCTCCCCTCTGAGGGGAGCTGGCCGCGCAGCGGACTGAGGGGTCACCCTGCAGCCCAGAAAGGAACTCTATCCATGACTCAACCTCAATCCTCTTCTCCCGACACGCAGTGGCCGCGCTGGGAGGTGTTCAAGCAGGACGCCCCGAACCGCCCGCATCAGGCGGTGGGCAGTGTGCATGCCGGTGATCCCCAGCACGCGCTCCTCACTGCGCGGAACGTGTTCGTGCGCCGCCCGGCGGCCGTGAGCCTCTGGTGCGTCCGTGAGGATGACATCCTGACCGCCACGCCCGAGGAACTGACCACGAATTCCGCGCTGCTGGATACGCCGGGCGAGGCCGGAACGTACCACGTGGGCGTGAAACGCACGAACAAGCGCAGCATGACCTTCGTGGATCTCAGCGGCACCGTGCAGGCCAGCGGGAGCGGCGACGCGCTGCGGCAGGCGCAGAGCCTGCACCCCGACGTGCTCGCCTGGATGGTCTTCCCGGAAACGGCCGTCGTCCGCACGGACGAGGACCCCGGCACCGTCGAGAGCTGGTTCGCGCCCGCGAAAGACAAGACGTACAAGCAGCAGCAGCACTACGGCGTGATCGGCCGTCACGTCGGCGAACTGAAACGCGCCGG
This sequence comes from Deinococcus actinosclerus, assembly GCF_001507665.1. Taxonomy (NCBI): domain Bacteria; kingdom Thermotogati; phylum Deinococcota; class Deinococci; order Deinococcales; family Deinococcaceae; genus Deinococcus; species Deinococcus actinosclerus. Next base: position 237,841 of record NZ_CP013910.1, read on the forward strand.
GCTGATGCCGGGCCGCGCCGCCAGCGAGGAAGGCGCATGACCACCACTCCATCCATCAGCGGCACCGAACTGACCGACACGCAGACGCGAGCCCTCCTCCTGAAACTCACGGTCCTGGCCGACGACGAGATCATCCTCGCGCACCGCGACGGCGAGTGGACCGGGCACGCCCCCATCCTGGAAGAGGACATCGCGCTGGCGAACATCGCGCAGGACGAACTCGGGCACGCCGGGCTGTACCTGAGCCTCGCGCAGACCCTCGGCGGCAGCGACCCCGACCAGGTCGCCTTCTGGCGTGGCCCGGACGACTACCGCAACACCCGCCTCGTGGAACTCCCGAAAGGCGACTGGGCATTCACGATGGTCCGGCAGTTCCTGTACGACACCTCCGAAGCGCTGTGGCTGGAGGCCGCCACCCGCAGCACCTACGCGCCCCTGGCAGAAATTGCCGCGAAGGCCGTGCGCGAGGAGAAATTCCACGTGCAGCACACCGCCCTGTGGGTCGAACGCCTCGCCCTGGGCACGCCGGAGAGCGAACGCCGCACCCAGGCCGCCCTGACCGAACTGTGGCCGCACGCCGCGCAGCTCTTCCAGCCCGTCGAGGGCGAGGCCGAGCTGACCGCCTCTGGCATCCTGACCGACCTGAACGCCGTGCACGCCCGCTGGAGCGACCTCGTCACCCGGCACCTCGTGGACAAATGCGGCCTCACCCTCCCCGACGCGCCCGCCACCCAGCCCGGCCGCGACACGCACACCGAGCACCTCGCCCCCCTGCTGGAAGAGATGCAGCGCGTCGCCCGGCAACACCCCGACGCCGAGGTCTGGTGAACGGGCGGATGGCAGAAGGCGGAAGGCAGAAGGCAGAGTGCCCTGCATCATCGGCCATCAGCATTCAGCCATCTGCCGTCTGGGCCGCGCTGGCCAGCGTCCCAGATCCCGAGATTCCCGTCGTGAGCATCACGGACATGGGCATGGTCCGCGACGTGACCGTGAGCGACGCGGGGCGCGTGACGGTGACGTTCACGCCCACCTTCAGCGGCTGCCCCGCCCTGCACGTCATCCGGGACAGCATTGAGCAGGCGGTGCGCGACCTGGGTGTCACGGACGTCGAGGTCCGCAGCACCCTCACCCCCCCCTGGACGACCGACTGGATCAATGACGACGCCCGGGAGCGGCTGCGGCAGTACGGCATCGCGCCCCCCGCCCCCACCGGGGAAGGGCAACTGATTCAGCTGGACGCGGAACCCACCCGCTGCCCCCGCTGCGGCAGCCTGAACGTCCGCATGACCGCCTCGTTCGGCCCGACCCTGTGCAAGCGCATGTACGTCTGCGACACCTGCCGCGAACCCTTCGAGGGCTTCAAGAGCGTATGAGTGACATTCAGCCGGAGGCCCTGGAGACGCTGCGTGGAATACAGGAGCGACTGGCTGCTTTTCCCAGGATGCACGGGAAATACAGGCTGGATTTGATCTCTACGGCAGAGTGGCAGCGGGGCGGTTTGAGTGAAGAAGAGATGCTTGATCGGCTCTTCAAGCTGTGGGGTGAGCACGAAACTCTCAGTGCATACCTGGAAAAAATGCCGCCCATTGCCTCGCAAGGGCAGGTCGCGTCAGGTTGGGTGGAGTACGCAACCAACCCCAGCGATGCCCCTGAGTTTCTGCGTCAGTCATTGATAGGCGGCGGAAGCATCGGCCACACGGTCGAAACTGTACCTGCACGTGTCGCCGAAGAATTGGTCACTGACTTTTTCGGTCTTTTTGAGCAGCCCACCGCTTACTCAGGTTTGGGGTGGAGCGATCCCCAATACGTCTTCGAAAACGGTGTTGTTATTCTCGACGAGAAAATGGCTGGCATGTTCCTCGTGGTTGAGAGCGACTGAGTCTCAATGTTCAAGCCCTGGACGGTCTCAACAGAAAAATTACTTTCATGCCGTCAGGATCACCGGTTTCCCTTTGGTGATCATGATGGTGTGTTCGACGTGGGCGGCGAGGCCGCCGTCGGTGGTGGCGAGCGTCCAGCCGTCGCGGCGGGTGCGGACTCGGGGGCTTCTGCCGGTGCTGATCATGGGTTCCACGGCGATCACGAGGCCCTCGTGCAGGGGTTTGCGGAGTGCGGGGCGGTAGTAGTTCGGGACGTCGGGTTTCTCGTGGATGGCGCGGCCCACGCCGTGCCCCTGAAGTTCCGGCAGGAGGGTGAAGCCCCGGCGCTGAACCTCGGTCTGAATGGCGCGCCCGATGCCGTTCAGGGGTTGTCCGGCGCGGGCGGCGTTCAGTCCGCGCGCCAGGGCAGCCTCGGCAGCCTCGATGAGGCGGGCGGCGGTGGGGGAGACGGGCGGCACGGCGACCGTGATGGCGGCGTCCGCGACGAACCCGCCGACGTTCGGCGTGACGTCGATGCACACCACGTCCCCCGCCTGAAGCGGGCGGTGGGTGGGCAGGCCGTGGACGATGTCGTCGTTCACGCTGATGAACACGTTCACGGGCGCGCCGTACTCGGCCCGCGGGGCGGAGAACGCCCCGAACCCCGCGAACACCTGCCCGGCCAGGGCGTCCAGTTCGGCGGGCGTCACGCCCGGTTCGACGGCGGCGCGCAGGGCGTCCAGGGTGCGGGCGACGACCTGCCCGGCGAGGGTCATGCCGTCCAGTTCATGCTGCGTGGTGATCGTCATGCAGCAGTGTAAGCGCGTCGTTGCAGTTCGGACTGTGGTGGAGCGGTGAGCTGCATGTTTGCCCGGCTCCCCCTCAACATCAGATCGAATCTTCTTTCTCTCCAAGGAGCGTTTCTTTGTGACTCAATCAATCACTTCTGATCTTCTTCGTCCGGCGTCTTACGTGTCTGGTTCGTGGCATGCGAATGCGGATGGGCAGGTGCTCTTGGACGCGGTGTATGGGCGTCCGGTGGCTGTGATTTCCTCGGAGGGCGTGGATTTCGGCGGGGCGCTGGCGTATGGCCGGCGGGCGGGTGGGGCGCTGCGGCGCATGACGTTCCATGAGCGGGCGCGGGCGCTGAAGGCGCTGGGCGCGTTCCTCATGGAGCGCAAGGAGGCGTACTACGCCCTGAGTGCGTTGACGGGCGCGACGCGGCGGGATTCGTGGGTGGATATCGAGGGTGGGATCGGCACGCTGTTCAGTTACGCGAGTGCGGCGCGGCGGGAACTGCCGGACGAGCGCTTCTGGCCGGACGGCAAGGTGGAGCGCCTGGGGCGCGAGGGGACGTTCGTGGGGCGTCACCTGCTCGTGCCGCGTGAGGGCGTGGCGGTGCAGATCAATGCGTTCAACTTCCCGGTGTGGGGGATGCTGGAGAAGTTCGCGCCGGCGTTCATCGGGGGGATGCCGAGTCTGGTGAAGCCCGCGCCGCAGACGGCGTACCTGACCGAGCGGGTCGTGCGGGACATCGTGGCGTCGGGCCTGATTCCGGAGGGGACGCTGCAACTCGTGACCGGAGAGCCGGGGTCGCTGCTCGATCACGTGGAGGAGCAGGACGTGGTGGCGTTCACCGGGTCGGCGGCTACAGCGGCGAAACTGCGGGTGCATCCGGCGATCGTGGGGCGGTCAGTGCCGTTCAATGCGGAGGCGGACAGTCTGAACGCGTCTGTGCTGGGCCTGTCGGTGAAGCCCGAGGACCCGGAATTCGCGCTGTTCGTGCGCGAGGTGGCGCGCGAGATGACCGGGAAGGCCGGGCAGAAGTGCACCGCGATCCGCCGGGCGCTGGTGCCGTCCCATCTGGTGGAGGCGGTGACGGAGGGCCTGCGCCGCGAGTTGAGCAAGGTGACGCTGGGCGACCCGGCGCGCGACGACGTGCGGATGGGCGCACTGGTGAGCGTGGAGCAGCGTGAGCGGGTCCGTGAGACGCTGGAGAAGTTGCAGGCCGAGGCCCGCGTGGTGATCAGCGGCGAGGCGCAGCTGCTGGGCGGCGACCGCGAGAAGGGCGCGTTCCTCGACCCGACGGTGCTGCTGTGCGAGAGCCCCCTGACCGCGCGGGGACCGCACGAGCTGGAGGCGTTCGGGCCGGTGGCGACGCTGCTGCCGTACGACTCGCTGGAGGACGCGATTCACCTCACGAAGCTGGGCCGGGGGTCGCTGGCCGGGAGCATCGTGTCCCGCGACCGCGCCGAGGCGACGGAACTCGTGCTGGGCATGGCGAGTTCGCACGGGCGCCTGCTGGTGCTCAACCGCGACAACGCGAAGGAGAACACCGGGCACGGGTCGCCGCTGCCACAGCTGAACCACGGCGGGCCGGGCCGCGCGGGGGGCGGCTCGGAACTGGGGGGCCTCAGCGCGGTGCGGCACCACATGAACCGCGTGGCGGTGCAGGCCGACCCGACCACCCTCACCGCGATCACGCGGGAGTTCGTGCCCGGCGCGGACGTGCAGGAGGACGTGGTGCACCCCTTCCGCAAGTCCTTCGACGAGATTCAGGTGGGGGACAGCCTCCTCACGCACCGCCGGACCGTCACGGAGGCGGACATCGTGAACTTCGCCGGCCTGACCGGCGACCACTTCTACGCGCACGTCGATGAGATCGGCGCGCGGGAGGGCATCTTCGGGAAGCGCGTGGCGCACGGCTACTTCCTGATCTCGGCGGCGGCGGGGCAGTTCGTGTCGCCCGCGCCGGGGCCGGTGCTCGCCAACTACGGCCTGGAGAACCTGCGGTTCATCGAACCCGTCGGCATCGGGGACACCATCCGCACCCGGCTCACCTGCAAGCGCAAGATCCGCAAGGACCTGCGCCCCGGCGAGACCCGCCCGACCGGCGTGGTCGAGTGGCGCAGCGAGATCACCAACCAGGACGGCGTCCTGGTCGCCACGTACGACATCCTCACGCTCGTCGAGCGGGCGCGCGACGGGTTCGATCCGCCCGCCGGGGAGAGCGGCGTTCAGGCGTAACCCCGGGCCGTGACCGGAGGCGGGGCGTGCCGTGGCGTACGCTCCGCCTATGTCATTCGTCACTGGACTGGATCACGTGCAGATCGAGGCTCCGGCGGGGTGTGAGGCGCAGGCCCGCGCGTTCTTCGGGACGTTCCTGGGGCTGCCGGAACGCGTGAAACCTGAAGCCCTGCGGCGCAATGGTGGCGTATGGTTCGGCCTGCCGGACGGCTGGCAGCAGCCCGTGGGCGTCACGCCGGAGGTCGTGCCGCGCGGGAAGGGTCACCCTGGCCTGCGCTGCGCCGATCTGGCGGCGTTCACCGCGCACGGCGTTCGTCACGGCGTGCCGTACCGCGCCGATCGGGAGGCCGGGGTGGCCCGCGTGTTCCTGACCGATCCGTTCGGGAAGCGGCTGGAGGTCGTGCCGCGCGGCCATCCGGGCGTGCGCCGAGCGGCGGGCGGGTCAAGGAATCGTGAATTCACGCGCCTGACGGGGCCTTCCGGGCGGATGGTACGTTGACCTCATCCGGCAACAACTCCCGCCCGTTCCGCGTGTGCGTCGTGACACGCCCGGGCGGGGTGAGCGGGCGTGGAGGCGCCGGGCACGTCACGGACGGACCGTGAACGCCCCACTGGGAGGACTGCATGGACTTCACCGAACTTCTGCACGCTTTTTTCGATGAGCAGGCGGCCACCCAGCTGGGGCAGGCCGCCGGGCTGGACGCCCCGGCGGCGCGCCGCGCCCTGGACGCGGCGCTGCCCCTGGAACTCGAGGCGCTGGCCGCGCAGGCGGACACCCCGGCCGGCGGGCACATCGCCGAGGCGATCGCCAGCCTACCGCTGTTCGAGAGCGTCCCGGCCGCGCTGAACGAACCGGACGGCGCGTCGAACCTCCAGCAGGCCGGTGAGCTGCTGCTGCCCGCGCTGCTGGGCGATCAGGCCGGGACGCTGGCCGGGCAGGTGGCGGGCCGCGCCGGCATCCCGCAGGAGAGCGCGGCGCGCCTCACGCAGATGACGCTGCCGCTGCTGCTCAGCCTGCTGGGCCGGTTCGGGGTGAACGCCGGCAATGTCGGCGCGCGCCTGGGCGAGGTGCGGGGCGGCCTGGCGCAGCCCGGCGCGGCCCACGTGGAGCCGGCCGGCCTGACGGCGGGCGCGCCCCACGTGACGGCGACGACCCCGGGAATGGCGGCAGTCGGCGCCGCCGGACTGGCGGCCCTGAGCGGCCCCGCCCTGCTGGACTGGCTGCGCGCCCAGTTCAGTGGCAGGACTGCCGAGCGGATCGGGGTGGCCGCCGGGTTCAGTGGCGGCGCGGCGGGCCGGGCGACGCAGGCGGCCCTGCCGGTGCTGCTCGGCGCCCTGGTGCAGCGCGCCGGTTCGGAGGCGGGCGCGCGGGATCTGCTCGACCGCAGCGCCGCTGCCATGGATCTGGTCGGGGCGGACGGCACGCTGAAGACCGGGCTGCTGGGTGACCCGGCCGAGACGGCCCGCGTCGAGGGGCAGGGCCGCACGCTGATCGGCACGCTGTTCCCGGACATGGGCATGGTCACGGGTCGCCTGGGGTCCGCGCTGGGCGGCAGTGGCGCCAGCGCCGGGCGCCTGCTAGCGCTGATGGGCCCCCTGCTGCTGGCCCTGCTGGGCGCCCGCGCCCGCGCGGGACAGCTTGACGCCGCTGGGGTCCGGGGCCTGCTGGCCGGCCTGGAAGGTCACCTGCCGGGCCTGCTCCCGGCGGGCATGACGGGGCTGGGCGCGCTGCTGGGCGCCGGAGCGCTGAGTACCGGAGCGCTGAGTACCGGAGCACCGGGCGCCGCGACCATCCCCGTCACCCCGGCGCCCGCAGCGGCCCGCGTGCCGCCGGGGGCGGCGCCCGTCACGACCTCCCCGCTCACGACGCCCCCGCCCCCGGCGGCTCCGGCCTCGACCCCGCCCGAGCGGCGCCGGGGCTTCCCGTGGTGGCTGCTGGCGCTGCTGCTCCTGCTGGGCCTGGGGGGCTGCTGGCTGGTCAACCAGAACCGCGCGGCGACCCCGGCGGCCACTAGCGCGCAGGCGGCGAGTCTGGTGGTGACGAATCCCACGTCCGGCGCGGACCTGCCCGCCGAGGGGTTCACCATGAGCGGCACCGGCCCGGCGAACACCGAGCTGACCATCTCGGATCAGGGGCAGGAGGTCGGGAAGGCCACCGTCGGCGCGGACGGCAACTGGTCGGCGGACCTGCCCGCCCCCACCCCCGGCGAGCACACCTACAGCGTGGACGGCGGCGGCGCGCGCAGCGAGCTGAAGGTGAACGTCACCGACGCCAGCGGCACGCAGACCGGCAGCGCCGATGCGGGCAGCTCCGACGCGACGGGCACCGACACGAACGGTGCCGACACCGCCAGCACCGACCCTGCCAGCACTGATACCGCCAGCACCGACACCGCCAGTGCGGGGACGGACAGCGCGGACACCGCCGGGACGGGCGCCACCTTCACGATCAGCGAACCCGCGGCGAACGCCACGCTGCCCGCCGGGACGTTCACGCTGCGCGGCACCGGCGCGGCCGGGCAGGCAGTGGAGCTGTTCGAGGACGGCACCAGCCTCGGCACCCTCACCATCAGCGAGGACGGCGCCTGGAGCTTCGACGTGCCCAGCCCGGCCGCCGGGGCGCACACATACACGGTGCGCGGCCCGAACGGCACGGACCTCGGGTCGGTCGCGGCGACCGTCAGTGCGCCCGCAGCCGACGCCAGCGCCGCCGCCTGCGACAGGGACTACACCCTGAGCATCACCGACGGGCAGACCGTGAACGAACCCTTCCGCTTCGGCGGGGTCGGCCAGGGCGAGGGGTACAGCGTGACCGTCAAGCGCGGCGCGCGCACCATCGGCACGAAGGACGTCCCGCTGGACGCCACCTGCGGCTGGAGCTACCAGAGCCGCCCCGGCGCCGGCCGGATCACCTACGAGGTCCGCCCGCTGGGTGACGCGGCCGCCGCGCCCCTGAGCACCGTGAACCTCACCGTCGGCCGGTAAGGAACAGCCTTCACGGCCCGCGCCTCCACCCGGAGGCCGCGGGCCCGGTCCTGTGTGGGGCCGCCAAGGCAACACCCCCGCGCGGGGCGGGGGTGTCGTCCGTGCGGGCGGGGATTAGACCGCGAGCACCTGACGGCCGTTGTAGTAGCCGCAGCTGGGGCAGATGTGGTGGCTGAGCTTCTTCGCGTGGCACTGGGGGCACTCGGTCAGGTTGGGCGCGACGAGGGCGTGGTGGCTGCGGCGCATGTCGCGCTTGCTCTTGCTGGTCTTCTTCTTGGGAACGGGGTGCTTGGCCATGTCTGTTCTCCTGGGCCACACGGCGTTTCTCGCCGGGGCGCGATTCTCGCCGGGGGAACCCAGCCGAGACAACAGCGGGGAGTATACCACAGCCTCGCCGATCCGGGACAGTGAGCCGCGCCTCGCTGTTCATGAAGGTGCGTGGCCCCTCCAGCCGGGCTCCATCTGGGGTGCGTGAAGCCGCGCCGCCGGGGGGCGTCTTACAGTGGGAGGCGTGCATGAACTGGAGTGGGCGCCCATCACGCTGGAGACCGGCCTGCGTGTGCTCGACCTGATCGGCGTGCTGGCCTTCGCGATGTCCGGCGCGCTGCTGGGCGTGCGCAAACGCTTCGACCTGTTCGGCGTGCTCGTGCTGGGCTGCGTGACCGCCGTGGGCGGCGGCGCGATCCGCGACACACTGACCGGGCAGACCCCGCCGCTGTTCCTGCGGGACGAGACGTACCTGTACGCCGCGCTGCTGGGCTCCGGGCTGGCATTCGCGTTCGGCACGCGCCTGGCCCGCTTCGAGCGGACCCTGAGCATCTTCGACACGGCGGGCCTGGGCCTGTTCGCGGCGTCCGGCGCGCTCGGCGCGCTGAACTTCGGGCTGGGCCCGCTGGGCGTGGTGTTCGCCGGGATGCTGTCCGGCGTGGGGGGCGGCGTGATCCGCGACCTGATCGCCAACGAGGTCCCGGAGATCATGTACCGCAGCGAGCAGCTGTACGCCACCGCCGCCGCCGCCGGGGCGCTGACCGTGTGGCTGCTGTACCCCCACGTCACGCCGTTCCAGGCGCAGTTCAGCGGCGCGGTGGTCGTGTGGGGGCTACGCTGGATCTCCCGGCGCGGCTGGGTGCGCCTCCCGGTCCGCCGCCTCCCCGAGGACACCCCGCAGGGCTGAGCCCCGACGTGAGCTGCCAGGGAACGGTCAGCGATCCCACCCCCGCGCGGCCCGCACGGCTGGTACAACGGCAGGCATGATCCATGACGCCCGCGTGCAGCCCCTGCGGCCCGGCACGCCCCGCCGGGAGGGCTTCGTGCTGCTGTGGGTGCAGGCCAGCGTCCGCACCCGCGACAACCACGCCCTGGAATACGCCGTGCGCGAGGCCAACCGCCTGAACCTGCCGCTCGTCGCCGCGTTCGGCCTGACGCCCGGTTACCCCGAGGCGAACGCCCGCCACTACGCCTACCTGCTGGAGGGCCTGCGGGACCTGCGCGCCAACCTCGCCGCGCGGGACGTGCCGCTGCGCGTGACCCTGGGCAGCCCGCCCGAGGTGGCCCTGGATGCGGCGGGGGAGGGCGCAGCGCTCGTCGTGACCGACGTGGGCTACACCCGCCTGCAGCGCGAGTGGCGCGAGTGGCTGGCCGACCGGCTGGACGTGCCGCTGGTGCAGGTGGAATCCGAGGCGGTCATTCCCGTGGGGGTGGTCAGCGGCAAGCAGGAGTACGCGGCGCGCACCATCCGCCCGAAGATCCACCGGCTGTGGCACGACTACCTCGTCCCGCTCGACGCCCACGACCTGAAACGCCGCGCGCGCGACTGGGACGGCGGCGTGGACGTCACCGACCCCGCCCGCCTCTTGAAGACCCTTCCCATCGATCACAGCGTCCCGCCCGGCGAGGAGGAAGGCGGCGAGACCGCCGCGCACGACCTGCTGGAAGACTTCATCACCCGCAAGCTCGACGGGTACGACACTCGCCGGAACGACCCCACCGTGGACGGCAGCAGCCGCCTCAGCGCGCACCTGCACTACGGGCACCTCTCCCCGCTGACCGCCGCGCTCGCCGCGCGCGAACATCCCGGCCCCGACACCGACGCCTTCCTGGAAGAACTCATCGTGCGGCGCGAACTCAGCTTCAACTACTCCACCTACAACCCCGACTACGACCGCTACGCGGGCCTCCCTGCCTGGGCGCGCGCCACGCTGGACGAACACGCCGGGGACCGCCGCGACCACACCTACACCCGCGCCGAACTGGACGGGGCGCAGACGCACGACCCGTACTGGAACGCCGCGCAGCGCCAGATGACCCGCACCGGCCGCATGCACAACTACATGCGCATGTACTGGGGCAAGAAAGTCCTCGAATGGACCCCCACCCCCCAGCAGGCCTTCGATACGCTGCTGTGGCTGAACAACCGCCACGAACAGGACGGCCGCGACCCGAACTCCTGGGTGGGCGTCGGCTGGGTGTTCGGCCTGCACGACCGCCCCTGGACCCGCCGCCCCATCTTCGGCACGGTGCGCTACATGAACGCCGGCGGCCTGAAACGCAAATTCGACATCGACAAGTACGCCCGGCAGTGGGCGGAAAAGGGGAGCCCGGCGCCCCGCAGCCGCTAGAGTCCGCTCATGACCGACGTGGCCTCCCTTCCCGCGCTGCACGTGACGAGTGGCGGCACGCGCGTGTACACGCTGCCGGTGCGGGCCTTCCCGAACTTCCGCGCGAACGTGTACCTGCTCGTGCGCGGTGATGCGCACGCCCCGGCGTATGCGGCCCTGGTGGATACGGGCGGGGCTGGACCGGACAGCCTGGGTGACCTCCAGGCGGGCCTTGCGGCGGTGCGGGATGGGTACGGCGAGGCGGTGAGCCTGGAGACCCTGAGCCGGATCGTGATCACGCACCCGCACCCGGATCACCTGGGCGGCCTGAGCGCCCTGCGGGAGCACACGGAGGCGCCCGTGGCAGCGTTCTACAGCGCCGTGCCGTTCATCGAGCAGCCCGGCTGGGTCCGCGCGGCTTGGCTGACCCCGCCCGATGCGCAGGCCGTGTGGCTGGGGCTGCCGCCCGGCAGCGAGCTGGACGGCCGCATCCGCCGCCGGGGCTCGAATCTGACCGTGCCGCGTGCCCTTCCGGTCGCCACGCCCCTGCGCGACGGGGACGTGCTGGACGACCTGCTGCACGTCATCCACACGCCGGGGCACGAGGGGAACCAGATCTGCCTGCGCATAGACGACGTGCTCCTCAGTGCCGATCACCTGCTGCCGCTGAACTCGCCGCCGCTGATGCCCGCGCGGTTCCTGCCCGGCAGCGGCGTGGCGGCCTTCCTGGCATCGCTGGACCGCGTGGAGGCGCTGGACGGTGTGACCCTCGCCCTGGGCGGACACGACGGCCCCATGCGTGACCCCCGCGCCCGCATCCACGCGCTGCGGACCCGCACGCACGAGAAACTGGACGGTCTACTGGCCGCCTGCACGCAGCCCATGACGGTCCACGACCTGCTCCTCGCGCTGCATCCGCGCCTGCGGCCCATCCAGGCGGTGCTGCTGCTCGACCAGACGGCCGCCCTCGCGGAGTATCTGGCCGGGACGGGTGACCTGAGCGAAAACGTCCGCGAGGACGGCGCGGGGCTGTTCACCCGCGCGTGACCCCGCCCCCTGCCCTGCTGCTGGACTGGGGTCTGCGCGACCCGCAACTCCTGGGGGGCCGCCTGAACCGGCACTGGCAGGTCCGTGCCGGAACGGAGGCCGCCGCGCTGCGCCGCTGGCATGATCCGCACGCCGCGCCGTACGAACTGGACCTGCTAACCCGCCTGACCGGCTGCGGGCTGAATCTGCCCTGGCTGATGCGCGGCCCCACTGAACTGGAGGGAGCGGTGTGGACGCTGCACGCCTGGGTGCCCGGCGACCCCGCCCCCGCGAGGACGCCCGCGCGCGGGGCCGCTGGCTGGCGGACCTGCACGGGCGCTGGGCTTCACTCCCTCTCCCCGAACCCCGCCCCGGCTTCCCGGACGAACTGGTGGTCCTGCACGACCCGTCCAGTGACGCGCTGCTGGACGCCCACGAGGCCGCGCAGCCGGGCTGGGTGGGCCTGCTCCGCGCGCACCTGCATGCGGCCCGCGCCGCCACCGCGCACGTTCAGGTGCGGCCCCGACACCTGATCCACGGGGACCTCACACCCTGGAACCTGCGCGTGCAGGGGAACCGCTGGACGGGGCTGCTCGACCTGGAATTCACGCGGCCCGCCGATCCGCTGGCGGACTTTGCGCTGGCGTGGCGCGGCACGCACGACGACGTCATTCACGGGTACGCCGACGTGCGCCCCCAGAGCGACGAGGACCGCGCGCTGATCCCGGCGCTGTGGTGGGGGCACCTCCTGGGCGGCGCGCTGCGCGACCTGTGAGCCGGGACGCGGGATGACGGCTGGACGGCGCGGATGCTCGCGCGCCGCTCCCCGCTGATGGGCGCGCTCGGGGCGCTCCGCCCGGCGGACGTGCGGTACTCTGGAGCGTTATGACCCCGGAGCGTTACGCCAAGATCCTGCGCGTGCTGAGTAAGCGGCAGCCCACCCTGACCGTCCTGATGGACGAGGTGAACAAACCCCACAACCTCTCCGCGATCGTGCGCACCTGCGACGCGGTGGGCGTGCTCCAGGCGCACGCGGTGCCGCCGCGCGGCGGGCGGCTCGTGGATTTCGACGGGCACACCTTCGAGGCCACCAGCGGCAGCGCGCACAAATGGGTGCCGGTGCAGAAGCACGCGGATGCCGTGGGGGCCGTGCGGGAATTGCAGAGCCAGGGCTTCCAGGTGCTCGCCACGCACCTCTCGCAGCGCAGCGTGGACTACCGCGAGGTGGACTACACCCGCCCCACCTGCGTCCTGCTGGGCGCCGAGAAGTGGGGCGTGGGCGACGAGGCCGCCGACGCCGCCGACCACAACATCATCATCCCGATGTTCGGCATGGTGCAGAGCCTGAATGTGTCGGTGGCCGCCGCGACCATCCTGTTCGAGGCGCAGCGCCAGCGGCTCGCCGCCGGGATGTACGGCGCCCCGCAGCTGAGCGACGAGGACCTGCGCCGCTGGGCGTTCGAGTGGGCGTACCCCGACCTCGCCCCCGGCTACCGCGAGCGTGGCGAGGCCTACCCCGCGCTGGACGAGCACGGGCAGATCCTGGCCTGACGCCCACCTGCCGCCCCCGGACGGGTGTCCCCCGGGGCGTGCCCACCTTGCGTGCAAAACGTTCACGAAGCCTCAGGGTCAGGCCCCGCGCCGCCCGTTAGACTGACCAGACCGCGCCTCTTGAGCCGCCCCCGAGGCGGCTGTGGGGCCAGAGGAATGCCACACATGACCAATACCACCGCACGGGCGGCCCGCGCCGCCACCGGAGCCCGCTGATGTTCGGCCTGGAAATGCCCCCCATCACCCCGGAATTCTGGGCGATCCTGGGCACCCTGATCCTCCTCGAAGGTCTGCTCTCGGCCGACAACGCCCTGGTGCTGGCCGTCATGGTCCGCCACCTCAAGGGGGACCTGCAACGCAAGGCGCTCGCCTACGGCATCGGCGGGGCGGTCGTGCTGCGCATCATCGGGGTGCTGCTCGCCAGCTACATCCTGGAGTACTGGTGGCTGCGCGCCTTCGGGGCCGCGTACCTCGCGTACCTCGCCATCTCGCACTTCGTGAAGAACAAGAGCGCCGAGGACGAGGCCGACGACAAGAGCAAGGGCCGGGGCTTCTGGGCGACCGTCGTGCTGCTGAACCTCACGGACCTCGCGTTCAGCGTGGACTCGATCCTGGCGGGCGTCGCGCTGATTCCCCGCGGCATGCCGCGCGAGCAGGGCCTGACCATCGTCGTGATCGGCGGGATCATCGGCCTGATCCTCATGCGGATCGCGGCCACCGTGTTCCTGAAACTCCTGAACAAGTACCCGGCGTTCGACCACGTCGCCTACGCGCTGGTCGGCTGGATCGCCGTGAAACTCGGCCTGGAGACCCTGGAAGCCGCGCACGAGGTGTTCCCCGCCGTGCCCTACTGGCACATGCCCACCCCGGTCTTCTGGGGCGTCATGGCCGCCATCGGCATCATCGGGTCGTTCCTGGCGACCCGCCAGCCCGCCATGAGTGACGAGGCCGCCGAGGCGAAGGCCGACGCCGTCGTCCACGAGATCGACGACACGGTCGCCGACGCCAGCGACGGCCGCATCGACGGCCGCTGAAGCCGCCCTTCCCCTGCGCGGGCCGCTCCCTTCACCGGGACGCGGCCCGCCTGCTGCTTTGAGGTTGCACCCGGTTCAAGCGAGTGCGAACCCGCTGAGCTGTGCGCCGTCCAGCACGGATAATCCAGCCTCGTCGGCATTCTGGCGACCACCGCACCTGCCCATATGCCCTGACCTGCCCCAGTTCGTGTCCGGCGTACACTGACGGGCATGAGCGACCTTCTGGACACCATCCGCGACCTCGCCAAACCGACCGACAGCAAGATCCTGATGGTCGTCCTCGACGGCGTGGGCGGCCTGCCCCTCGAAACGAACGGCGACACCGAACTCGCCGCCGCGAAGACCCCCAACCTCGACGCCCTGGCCGCGCAGAGCCAGCTCGGGCAGGTCGAACTCGTCGGTGCGGGCATCACCCCCGGCAGCGGCCCCGGCCACCTCAGCCTCTTCGGGTACGACCCCCTGCGCTACGTCGTGGGTCGCGGCGCGCTGAGTGCCGTCGGCATTGGCGTAAAACTCGGCGCGGGCGATGTCGCCGTGCGCGGCAACTTCGCCACCCTCGGCGAAGGCCGCATCGTGCAGGACCGCCGCGCGGGCCGCCCCAGCGACGAGAAGAACGCCGAGATCGTGGGCAAGCTCAAGGCCGCCATCCCCGACATCGACGGCACGCCCGTCGAGATCTACACCGAGTCGGAGCACCGCTTCGTGGTCGTCTTCCGCGCAGGCGGCGGCGCGGCCCTGGGTGCGAACCTCAGCGACGTGGACCCCCAGGCGACCGGCGTGCAACCCATGACCGCCCAGGCCCACGACGACGCCAGCCAGAAGACCGCCGACCTCGTCAACGCCTTCGTGCAGCGCGCCGAAACCGCCCTCAAGGACGAGACGCAGGTCAACGGCGTCCTCTTCCGCGGCTACAGCGACGTCCCCCACTTCCCCAGCTTCGACGCCGCCTACCAGCTCAAGGCCGCCTGCATCGCCAGCTACCCCATGTACAAGGGCCTCGCCAGCCTCGTCGGCATGGACGTCCTCACCGTGCAGGGCGAAGAAGACGCCCTGGACGGCAAGGTCCAGGCCCTCAAGGACAACTGGAGCAAGTACGACTTCTTCTACTTCCACGTCAAGAAGACCGACAGCACCGGCGAGGACGGCGACTTCAAAGCCAAGGTCAAGAAGATCGAACTCTTCGACGCTCTGCTGCCCCAGCTGCTGGCGCTGAACCCCGACGTCATCGCCATCGTCGGCGACCACAGCACCCCCAGCAAACTCGCCACGCACTCCTGGCACCCCGTGCCCCTGCTCATCCGCAGCAACTACGGCCGCCGTGACCTCGCCCAGCGCTACACCGAAGACGAAGCCCTGAAAGGCAGCCTCGGCCTGCGCCGCGGCACCGACCTCATGCCCCTCCTCATGGCCAACGCCCTGAAGCTCAACAAGTACGGCGCGTAACCACACAACCTTCCCCGCACGGCCCCCTCGCCCCCCCCGGCGACGGGGCCGTTTCCTCAGGGCCCACTCAAGCCGCCCTTCAGCCCAGCGTCAGATTCAGGCGGCAAGGTGAACCCATTACGTTCCCACGCGGAACACGGAGGACCACCATGCACAGAGCCATCCTGACCACCGCCCTCGCGGCCACCCTCGGCGCCGCCACCCTCCCCAGCAGCGCCGGCGCCCAGACGCTCAGCGTCAACATCAGCGCCAGCCTCCAGTACCCCAGCGTCATCCAGACCACCGCCACCCTCCTGAATCTCCTCAGCCAGGGCGTCAAAGTCACCCTCCTCACCCCCACCAACCAACCCGCCGCCACCATCAGCAGCGGCGGCGGCATCATCGTCAACCCCGCCTACCCCACTACCCACCTCACCCAGGTCCAGGTCATGACCCAGGTCCCCGGCACCACCACCTACGCCAAAGAGATCTACCCCCTCGCGCGACCCATCACCACCGCCCAACCCCTCAGCGCGCAGAGCATCGTCGTCACCGCCAAAGACGGCACCCGCCAACCCCTCATGAACGTCATGGCCCGCCAGGCCGCCTGGGCCAAAGCCCCCGGCCTGCAAAAGAAACCCGGCGGCATGCCCCCCGGCCAGTACAAGAAAACCCAGGGCCACAAGTAACCCCAGACCCCTCCCGCCCGGAGGGGTTTTTCCTATCCTGACCCATGCCGCCCCGGCCCCTCCTGATCCTCGACCTGGACGAAACCCTCTGGCATGGCGCCCCCGACCCCACCCACACCACCGCGCACATCACCCTCCGCCCCCACCTCCGCGATTTCCTCCACGACACACACGCCGCGTACGACCACGCCATCTGGACCGCCGCCAGCCCCGACTGGATGCACGCCGGACTCCAGCTCATCCACACCCAGATCGGCCTCGACCTCGCCCGCACGGCCGCGTTCCTCTGGCACCGCGACCGCTGCTCCTGGCACCGCGACGAGCACGGCGACCTCCATCCCCGCAAACCCGCCCGGAAACTCCGCGCCACCTGGATTCGGTCCCGCTCCCCCCGCGAACGCATCCTCGCCATCGACGACCGACCACAGAACTGGGCCTCCGGCTACGGCCACCTCGTCCGCGTCACCCCCTGGACCGGCGACCCCACCGACGACGAACTGCCCCGCCTCGCCCGGTACCTGCTGAGCATCGCGGACACACCCGACCTGCGGCGGGTGGAGAAGCGGGGGTGGCGGGGGCGGGTTCTGGAGTGATTGTTGGAGTGGTTGCGCCTGGCGGCGGGCCTCCCCACCCCCCAACCCCCTACCCCAGAGGGGCAGGGGGGGGCTACGTTGGCACTGGGCAAGAGTTTTTACTCCTGTGGCGTGTTTGTGGTGGGCGGTGACGGGTCCGGCTTCGACGCCATCCTGCCGCCCCCTCGCAGGCCCGCGCGCTGCGCGCAAGACGGCCGGTGGGGGTCTGCGGTCAGGTGATCGGTGGGACGCTTCGCGCCGCTGATCGACTTTCAAAACCCCGCTTTTGCCAAAGCGAGAATGAGTAGAACCTTCTGGCCCGCACCAGGTTGTGTGGCCTCAGAATCGTCGTGGCAGACGAGCCCGTCGTGCGCGCAGCGCGCGGGGCGAACGCGGCGCGACCGGAGGCACGCAGCCCCATCCGTGGCCGTCCCCGCCAGTGCCCCACCCAGCAGGCCAGAGAAAGACCTGCCGAGCGCAGCGACCGCTCCCCCGTCCCCCCTGGGGATGGGGGCTGGGGGGTGGGGAGGCCCGCCGCAGGCGCCCACCTTCCAACCCAATTCACGCCAGCCGCTCACTCCCCCGGCTCGTGAACTCCCCCCAAGCCCGCGCGAGCCGCTTGACCGCTTCGGGAATGTGGTCGGGGTGCAGGGTGAAGGGGATACGGAGGTACTGGTCGGGGAGGGGGGTGACGCCCATGCTCGCGCCGGGGTAGAGGCGCAGGCCGTGGCGGGCGGCGTGGTGGGTGTAGGCGCTGGCGGTGGGGGTGGGGAGGGTGATCCAGAGGAACTGACCGCCGGGTGGGGTGGTGAACGTCCAGTCGGGCAGGTGGGTGCGCAGGAGCTGGGCGAGGTGGTCGCGGGCGGGGGTGATGGCGGCGCGGCGCTCGCTGATGAGGGTGGGGAGGTCGCCCAGCAGCTGGAGGGCGAGGTGCTGGGCGGGTTGGCTGCTGCCGAAGTCGGTGAGGGTCTTGGCCTGTTTGAGGGTGGGGGCGAGGGTGGGGGGGAGGCGGAGCCAGCCGATGCGCAGGCCGGCCCAGTAGAGCTTGCTGAGGGAGCCGACGTTGAGGATGGGGGCGTGGGGGGCGAGGGTGCTGAGGCGGGGGGGTGGGGGGTGTCGGTGAAGGGGAGGTCGAGGAGGGTGTCGTCTTCGAGGGTGGGGAGGCGCGTGTCGTGGAGGTGCGCGGCGAGGCGTTGCCGGGCGGGGTGGGGGAGGGTGGTGCCGGTGGGGTTGTGGTGGGTGGGGGTGAGGAACGCGAGGCGGGGGTGGTGGGTGCGGGTCTGGTGCGCGAAGTGGTCGGGGTCGAGGTGCTGGGCGGTGACGGGGGTGCCGGTGAGGTGGGCGCCGGCGGCGCGCATGACGTCGATGGCGCCGAAGTAGGTGGGGGTCTCTAAGAGGGCGGTGTCGCCGCGCCTGAGGAGGGTGTGGGCGGTGAGGGCGATGGCCTGCTGGGCGCCGCTGGTGATGAGGATCTGGTCGGGGGTGGTGGGAAGGCCCGCGCGGGCGTAGTGCTGGGCGATGAGGTCGCGCAGGTCGGGGAGGCCGTGGGGGTGGTAGGGGCTGTCGTACTGGGCGTGTGTGGCGGCGTCGCGCAGGCGGGTGCGCTGCTGGTCGGTGAGGACGGGCACGGCGATGGTGAGGTCGATCTCGCTGGGGTGGGCCGCGCCGACGGGGGTGCGCAGCGTCAGGAGGGGCTGGGCGCGGGGGGCGGTGGGGGCGACGTGCGTGCCGCGTCCGACGTGCCGGGTGAGGTAGCCGCTGGCGGTGAGGTCGTCGAGGGCGGTGACGGCGGTGGCGCGGCTGACCCCGAGCAGCGCGGCGATGGTGCGTTCGGCGGGGAGGCGCTGCCCGGGCGTGAGTTCGCCCCGGTCGATGGCGGCCTGGAGGTGAGTGTGCAGGCGGGTGTGGAGGGGGCCGGGGTGGTCGCGCCAGCCGCGCAGCAGGGCGGCCCAGTGGGGCGCGTCGGGGGGGCCGGACTGGGGGGGCATGGGGTTCAGCTTACGGGCCAATCTGTCTGGATGAGCAGGCCAATGCGCGGGCCATTGCCTCTGCCGTCAGGGGGCCATTCGGGTGCACACTCTGGGGCATGACCACGCTCCCTGCCGCCAGTCGTGCGCCCTCGTTCTGGCGGGATTCGCATCCCAGTGCGGTGCTGGCCGGGCTGATCACCATGCTGATCGGCTGGGCGGGCCCGAACGTGCTGATCTACTCGGTGGCGCAGGCCGCGCACCTCAGTGACGGTCAGGCGATGTCGTGGCTGTGGGCGCACGCGCTGCTGGCGGGCCTGACCGGGATCATCCTGAGCCTGCGCACCCGCATGCCGATTCTGGTGACGTGGAGCACGCCGGGCATCGCGCTGCTCGTGACGGCCCTGCCGGGTATCCCGTTCCCGGAGGCGGTGGGGGCGTTCCTGACATCGGGGCTGCTGGTGCTGGGCCTGGGGCTGTTCCCGCCCCTCACGCGGGCGTTGCAGGCCATTCCGGCGCCGCTGGCGGCCGCGCTGAACGCCGCGATCCTGCTGCCCTTCGGGTTCCGGGCCCTTCAGGCCTTCGGCACGGCCCCGGCGCTGGTGGGCGTGATGATCGTCGCGTACTTCGCGCTGCGGCTCGTCGCGCCGCGCTGGGCGGTGGCGGGCGTGCTGCTGACCGGCGTGGTCGCCAGCGGCGTCCTGAACCTCTGGCACCCGCAACCCGTCGCGCTGGCCCTGACCCGCCCGGAGTTCGTCCTGCCGCAGTTCAGCCTGCATGCCACGCTGAACCTCGCGCTGCCGCTGACGCTCCTGGCCTTCACGGGGCAGTTCGTGCCGGGCTTCGGCGTCCTGAAGACCAGCGGCTACGAACCCGCGCCCGGCCCGATCCTGCGGGCGTGCGGGATCGCCAGCAGCGCCGCCGCGTTCGCCGGGTGCCACAACCTCACCCTGGGGGCGCTGCTGGCGAACATCGTCACGGGTCCCGAGGCGCATCCGGACGCGCGCAAACGCTACACCGCCGCCGTCTGGGCGGGCGTGTTCAACATGATCGTGGCGCTGTTCGCGGGCACCGTGCTGCACCTCCTCGGCATTCTTCCCACCCAGGCCATCGCTGCGCTGGCCGGGCTGGCCCTGCTGGCCGCCATGGGCAGCAGCCTCCAGGCCGCCTTCCAGGGCGCCCAGGCCGGGAGTCTCGCCGCGCCCGTCGTCCTGCTCGTCGCCCTGAGCGGCATCGCCCCACTCGGTATCGGCGCGCCCTTCTGGGGCATCCTGGCCGGGCTGATCGTGTACGCCATCGAGCGGCGGCCGCTCAGACCGGCGGCCCGCTGACAGCCCTGGCCTTGACCTGCGCGGCGATGAGGTGCGCGCAGGCCAGCGCGTCGCGGCCCGTGGTGTCCACCGTCAGGTCGTACTGCACGCCCCGGTGCACCAGTGCCGCCTGCGCGCGGGCCATGCCGGTCACGCGGTCGCCCCGCGCCGCCTCGCGCGCAGCGGCAACCTCCGGATCGCACTGCACACCCACCCACAGCACCTCCAGGTCCGCCAGCGCGGCCTGCCAGCGCGCCTGCGAGGCCGCCCCCCCCAGGAACACCTCGTCCACGATCACGGGCGCGCCCGCCCGGGCGACCTGCGCCACGCCCAGACTCCACGCGGTGTCCACGCGCCGGAACACCTCTCCGGTGGCGACGGTGCCGTCCGCCGCGAACGTGATCCCGTCCCCGGATTCCCGCAGGGACGCGGGCAGCGCCGCGACCAGCGTGTCGGTGCCCAGCGTGAGCCACACGCCGGGAAGCAGCGCCTGAAGGTGGCGGGCTATGCTGGACTTCCCGGCGCTGGACCCGCCGTTGAGGACGATCACCTGAACGCTCATGACCACACCCTACCCGTCCCCTGACAGCCGGATGCCGCGGCGCCGCGCCGCGTGGCGAGCCCTCTCGGCGCTGTTCCTGGACACCGAGGTCGACCCGGCGGACGTGGCGGTGCAGCTGCGCGCCACGGGTTTCAGCCTGCCGGAACTGCGGCAGATCCTCCGGGCCGAGGTGGCGCCGGTGCTGGGGGGCAACCTGCTGAGCGCAGCGGGCGTGTGGGACGCCTTCGACCTGTCGGGTCTGGAGGACCGCTTCCGGGCGGGCCGGGCGCGGCCCACGCTGACCGGCGCGCTGGCCCTGCGGGTGATCCGCGCCGACTGGCAGGCGGTGGAGGCTCGGTTCAGGGCAGAACAGGCGCCCGGCAGTTGACAGATGGCGAAACGCCTGTCATACTTGTATTTCTGACCTGACGAGGTCGTGCCGTGCCTATCCCGCTGGTTCTCACGAGCGAACGTCCACTTCGGACTCTGCGCGAGTTTTCGCGCCCCGGCACTGGAAAGGCATCACTGCACTTGAGGGAGGCGTCCACCTCTGGGATTCACAAAAAACGGACGCGCGAGCAGGTGACGCTGGTCAACCCAGTCCGTCTGCACCATCAGAGCAGCCCCTCAGCGGGCTGCTTTCTCTTTGGGCGTGCAGCCACGTCAGGATGCCGGGCAGTGCGTCGTGCTGGGTGGTGTCCACGGTCAGGCAGGGGGCGTCGCCCAGGTCGAGTGGCGTCCAGCAGCAGTGGGCAGGCAGGGTCGCGTACTCCATCGGAAGGTCAATCCCGGGCCGGCGGCACGACGCCACCCGCGCGTCGTGCCGCGCCTGGAGGACGTCCACAGGCGCTTGGCAGAACACCTGCGCGACCCTCGCCCCGTGGGTCTTGGCAAGCGTGAGGATGTGCCTCTCGCTGACCCCGTGGTAGAAGTGCGATTCCAGCAGGGTATCCACACCAGCGGTGAGGGTGACGCCCGCGACGTGCCACATCACGTCGAAGCTCAGGGGGCCGGAGACGTCCCGCGACAGGTCCGGCAGTCGGGCCAGCAGCAGGGCCTTGTATTCGTCCTTCGTCACGAACGGCAGGTTCAGCGCGGCGGCCAGGCGCGCGCCCAGCGTGGATTTTCCGGAGGCGGGCAGGCCCGACACGATCAGCAGGAGTGGCATGCGGGCCACGTTACTACCGGTGCCGGGCCGCCGCGTCACACCTTGTGGGGACTCACAGCGGTGTCCAGTTCCATTGAAGGGTCGACACCGCGCCCTTCAATGCCACTTCCAACCGCTGATGTCACGGCATCTCGCTCCGCTCGGTTCAGATGTGCTGAGACGATCCATCAGCACATCTGAACACCGCTGTCAGCGCCAGCCCAGGCCCGGCGCGACGTGCGTGAGGATGCTCTCGATCAGGTGCGCGTTGTAGTCCACGCCCAGCTGGTTCGGGACGGTCAGCAGCAGCGTGTCCGCCTCCGCGATGGCCTCGTCCTGCCGCAGCTGCTCGATCAGGCGGTCCGGTTCGTCGGCGTAACTGCGGCCGAACACGGCGCGGTACTGGTCGATCACCCCGAACTGGTCCTGCCCACCCTGCCGTCCGAAGTACATGCGGTCCTGGTCGTTCACGAGCGCGAAGATGCTGCGGCTGACCGACACGCGCCCCTCGCGGGCGTGCCCCGCCTCCTTCCACGCCTCGCGGTACGCGCGGATCTGCTCGGCCTGCTGCACATGGAAGGGCTTGCCGTTCTCGTCCACCTTCAGGGTGGAACTCTGGAGGTTCATGCCCATCTTCGCGGCCCATTCGGCGGTGGCGTTCGACGCGGCGCCCCACCAGATGCGGTCGCGCAGGCCCGCCGAGTACGGCTCCAGCCGCAGCAGACCGGGCGGGTTCGGGAACATCGGGCGGGGGTTGGGCTGCGCGAAGCCTTTGCCCTCGATCATGTCGAGGAACACCTCGGCGTGCCGCCGCGCCATGTCCGCTTCCGTCTCGCCGGGGGCGGGCGCGTATCCGAAGTGCCGCCACCCGTCGATCACCTGTTCCGGCGAGCCCCGGCTGATGCCCAGCTGCAGGCGCCCGCCGGAGATCAGGTCGGCGGAACCGGCATCCTCGGCCATGTACAGCGGGTTCTCGTAGCGCATGTCGATCACGCCGGTGCCCAGCTCGATGCGGTTGGTCTTCGCGCCCATCGCGGCCAGCAGCGGGAACGGCGAGCCCAGCTGCTGCGCGAAGTGATGCACGCGCACGTACGCGCCGTCCGCGCCCAGTTCCTCGGCGGCGACCGCCAGCTCGATGGTCTGGTGCAGCACATCCGCCGCCGAGCGCGTGCCGGACTGCGGGGACGGATTCCAGTGCCCGAACGAGAGAAAGCCGATCTTCTTCATGCCCACAGGCTAGCGCGGACGGTTGAAAAAGTAAAGCGGTTTGGTATGTAAATCTAAATGGACATGCGCCCTGTGTCGGATTCCAGCATCCGGCTCACTGACTTCCATAGAAGAAAGCCGGAGCATCACGCCCCGGCTTTCCCTATTTCAGCCTTCTGCGTTTCTGGTGGCCTCAGACTCGGGGGCGGCCCCTCGTCTTTCTTGACCAGTCAGCGCAGGAGTTACTGCTCTTAGAAGTCCATGCCGCCCATGTCAGGGCCGCCGGCGGGCGCGGCGGGCGCGGCCTTTTCGGGCTTGTCGCTGACGATGGCTTCGGTGGTGAGGATCAGCGCGCCGATGCTGGCGGCGTTCTGCAGCGCGGTGCGGGTGACCTTGGCGGGGTCGACGATGCCGGCGGCGACCATGTCTTCGACGTACTCGCCGGTGGCGGCGTTGAAGCCGAAGCGGGGCTTGTCGCTGTTGATGACGGCGTTCACGATGACGCTGCCTTCTTCACCGGCGTTCGCGGCGATCTGACGGGCGGGCTCTTCGAGCGCGCGGATCAGGATGCGGGCGCCGGTCGCTTCGTCGCCGACGAGGCTCTCGGCGGCCTTGCGCACGGCGGGGATGACGCGCAGCAGGGTGGTGCCGCCGCCCGCGACGATGCCTTCTTCCACGGCGCTGCGCGCGGTGCTCAGGGCGTCCTCGTAGCGGTGCTTCTTCTCTTTCAGTTCGGTTTCGGTGGCGGCACCGACGCGGATGACGGCCACGCCGCCGGCCAGCTTGGCGAGGCGCTCCTGAAGCTTCTCGCGGGCGTAGTCGCTGTCGGTGGTGTCGAGTTCGCCCTTGATGGCGTTGACGCGGGCGTCGATGGCGCTCTGCTCACCGCGGCCGTCCACGATGGTGGTTTCGTCCTTGGTGATGCGGATGCGCGCGGCGCGGCCGAGCATGTCCATGGTGACGTTCTCGAGCTTGTGGCCGAGGTCTTCGCTGACGACTTCCCCGCCGGTGACGGCGGCGATGTCGCGCAGCATTTCCTTGCGGCGGTCACCGAAGCCGGGGGCCTTCACGGCGGCGATGTTCAGGGTGCCGCGCAGCTTGTTGACGACCAGGGTGGCGAGGGCTTCGCCTTCGACGTCCTCGGCGATGATCAGGAGGGGACGGCCGGTCTGGGCGACTTTTTCGAGGATGGGCAGCATGTCCTTGAGGTTGCTGACCTTCTTCTCGTTGATGAGGATGTAGGCGTCTTCGAGGACGGCTTCCATCTTCTCGGGGTTGGTGATGAAGTAGGGGTTGATGAAGCCCTTGTCGAACTGCATGCCTTCGACGACGTCCACTTCGGTGTCGAAGCCCTTGCTCTCTTCGATGGTGATGACGCCTTCCTTGCCGACCTTGTCCATCGCGCTGGCGATTTCCTGACCGACCTGCTCGTCGTTGGCGCTGATGCCCGCGACCTTCTTGATGGCTTCGCTGTCCTCGACGGGCACGGCGAGCTTCTTGATTTCCTCGATGGCGACGGCGACGGCCTTGTCGATGCCGCGCTTCAGGGCGAGGGGGTTGGCGCCGGCGGCGACGTTGCGCAGGCCTTCTTTCACGACGGCCTGGCCGAGGACCGTGGCGGTGGTGGTGCCGTCACCGGTGATGTCGTTGGTCTTGCTGGCGACTTCCTTCAGCAGCTGGGCGCCGATGTTCTCGAGCTTGTCCTCCAGCTCCACTTCCTTGGCGACGGTGACGCCGTCCTTGGTGATGGTGGGGCTGCCGAACTTCTTCTCGATGACGACGTTGCGGCCGCGGGGCCCGAGGGTGACTTTGACGGCGTTGGCGACGGCGTTGACGCCACGCTCGAGGGCGCGGCGGGCCTGTTCATCGAACACGAGCTGTTTAGCCATGATGGTGCTCCTTTGAAGTGAGCGGCGGTGCGCTCAGAGTGGGGGGTGTTGCACGCCTCTCCCCTTGTGGGAGAGGGGGAGCCGCGAAGCGGCGGGGGTGAGGGGGCGGGCGGTCAGGCCAGCTGGTCCCTCACGGCTGGTTTACTCGACGATCGCGAGGATGTCGCGTTCGCTGAGGAGGCTGTAGTTCTTGCCTTCGAGGCTGACTTCGGTGCCGCCGTACTTGGCGAAGTACACGGTGTCGCCTTCCTTGACGTCCAGCGCCACGCGGGTGCCGTTGTCGAGCATCTTGCCGTTGCCGACGGCGATGACCTTGCCGCGCTGGCTCTTCTCTTTGGCGCTGTCGGGGACGTACAGGCCGCCGGCGGTCTTCTGCTCGGCTTCCTCGATGATTTCAACCAGAACGCGGTCACCTAGTGGTTTCAGCATGTTGTGTCCTCCTTGAATGGGGTGGGCCTCGGCAGGGGGCCGGGGTTCCCGGCTTTTTGCCGTTCCGCACGCAAGAATAGGGCTGTACTGGAAGAAATGTCAAACTTCAGAATCCGACAATCTGAGCGTGGTGCGCTCAAGGTGCGCCAGCACGCGGATTCCACATATCCGCTTGCCACGTATATCTCTGAACGTATATATGTAAAGTGAACATACGCCCTGCTTCCCACCTCGCCGCCGCCCCGGAGGACCCCTGCCCATGCCGCGCCCCACCATCCTGACCCGCGCCGACTTCGAGACCGCCTTCGACGCCCTCCGGGGCGCCCCGCTGACCCTGGCCGTGCTGGACCTCGACCACTTCAAGAGCCTCAACGACACGCTCGGGCACGCCGAGGGCGACCGCGTGCTGCGCGGCGTGGAACGCCTGCTGTCCGGCAGCCTCCCCACCGGCAGCGTCATCGGGCGCATCGGCGGGGACGAGTACGCCGCCATCCTCCCCGAGACGGCCGCCGAGACCGCCCTGATCCTCCTGGACGAGGTTATCCGGCACTTCCACATTCACCGCGACCCGCAGTGGCCGCGCGGCCTGGGCCTCAGCGTCGGGCTGGCCGCGCGGCCCGCGCACGCCAGCACCTACGACGACCTCAAGCGCGCCGCCGACGAGGCCATGATCCGCGCCAAACGCGAGGGCCGCGGCCGCGCGTGCATCTACGTGGAAAGCAAGATGGTCCTGAAAAGCAACTACTACCCCAAGAGCCAGCTCGAACGCCTCGCCAAACTGTCCGGCGCGCTGGGCCGCACCGAGGCCAGCCTGCTGCGCGAGGCGCTGGACGACCTGATCGAGAAGAACCGGGGCGAACTGTGAGCGGGGGTGTGGGCGGTGGGGCGTGGGCCGTGGGAGGCGAGGCCGGGGCACCCGGCGCGGGCTGGCACGCGGCCCTGTCGGAGGCGTGGGACGCCTACTGTTCGGGGTCGCTGCCCATCGGGGCGTGCGTGATTGACGCCACTGGGACCGTGATCGCGCGGGGGCGCAACCGCCTGAACGAGCCGCGCGGCGTGGCGGGCGTGATCAGCGGCTCAGACCTGGCGCACGCGGAGATCAACGCGCTGCTGGCCCTGCAAGGCACGCCCCGCCCGGACTGCTACGGGTGGACGGTCCTGACGACCGTGCAGCCCTGCCCGCAGTGTGCCGGGGCGATCGCCATGAGCGGCCTGCGCGGCGTGGCGTACGCGGCGGCAGACCCGTGGGCGGGCTGCACGCACCTGCTGACCCATGACCCGTACGTGTCCCGCAAGCGCATCCGCGTGGAGCGCGCCCCGGCGGACGTGCAGCGCGCGGCGCTGCGGCTGATGCTGCACGCCCTGCTGGACGAACTTCAGACGGGTGGGAGCCGCAACGTGCTGGACAGTTTCGACGCGGCGCACCCGCAGGACGTGGCCTTCGCGAAGGCGCTGCACGCCTCTAACACCCTGACGGCCCTGCGCGACCGCCGCGCCCCGCTGGCCGGGGCGCTGGCGGCGCTGGCATGACCCGCTCCGCCTTCATCGACCTGTCCCCCAGCCTGGACCGGGTGGGCCGCGCCTGCGCGTGGATCGAACGCGAGGACGGCTTCGTCCTGATGACCGGCCTGGAGTGGGGCGGCTGGACGCTGCCGGGCGGCGGCATCCACCCCGGCGAGACGCCCGAGGTGGCGGCGGCCCGTGAGGCGTGGGAGGAGGCGGGCGCGCGCGCCGAGGTCGCGGGCGACCCGTTCCCGATCGTGGGGGTCAGTGGCGCCCCGAGCGTCTGCGTGCCCCTGCACCTGACCCGCCTGGAACCCAGCCCGGAGGGCCGCCCCGTCGCGTGGGTGGATCCCCGCTCGCTGCCGTGGGCGGAGGATCACCAGCTGCGCCAAGGTCTCGCGGCGCGCGGGCAGACGCCGGCGCACCTGCTGGCCCCGCCCCTCGTACAGACGGCCGTGGACGCGGCGCAGACCGCCGGATTCACGCGCTCCTGCTCGCCGGAGGTGGGGGCGCTGCTGCGCACGCTGGCCGCCGCGCGGCCCGGTGGGCGACTGCTGGAACTCGGCACGGGCCTGGGCGTGGGCGCGGCATGGCTGCTCTCGGGCCTGCCCGATTCGGGACGGCTGCTGAGCGTGGACTGGGACGGCACGCGTGTGGGCCGGGCCTGGACGGTGCTGCGCGCCGATCCGCGCGTGCGGGTGCTGCTGGGCGACTGGCACGACGCGCTGCTGGAGGCCCCGTTCGACCTGATCTTCGCGGACTGCGCGGCGGCCAAGACCCCGGACACGCTGCCGGCCCTGGCGCGCGCCCTGCGGCCCGGCGGGACACTGATTCTGGACAACCTCACGCCCCGCGCCCGGCTGGACGGGGCGTGGCACGCGGGCGACCCGCTGCGCGACGCGGCATTCACGCACCCGCAGCTCTGCGTGAGCGAGGTGCAGGTCAGCTCCCGCGAGTGCGTCCTCCTCGCCACGAGGACCACGTGACCGGCGAGCTGCACCTGACCATCCTGCGTCACGGCCGCAGCCGCGCCGACGACGAGAACGTCCACGAGGGCACCTGCGACAGTCCCCTGACCCCGGCCGGGGAGGCGCAGGCGGCGGCGCTGGCCACGTACTGGCAGGCGCACCCGCCGGGGTTCAACCGGGCGTACACCTCCACGCTGGCCCGGGCGCACGACACCGCCCGCATCGTCACGGACGCGCTGGGCGTCCCGCTGACCCCCACCGACCTCCTGCGGGAATGGGACAACGGCCCGCTGGCCGGGATGGGCCGCGAGGAGGCCCTGGCGCGCTACCCCATTCCCGCGTTCCGGCACGACCTCGACCCGTTCACCCCGGACGGCGGCGAGTCGCAGGCGGCCATCCGCGCCCGCGCTCTGCACGCCCTGGAACTCGTCTGGCAGGGCGGCGGGCAGCGCGTGCTGGTCGTCACGCACGGTGGCTTCGGGAACAGCCTGCTGCGCGAACTGCTCGGCGCCTCGCGCGGGTGGGTCGCGTTCGGGGACACCGCCTTCGCCACGCTGCGCCTCAGCCGGGGCCACCACACGGCCGTGCTGACCGGGGTGAACCTCGACCCGCACCTCTAAAGTCTTCCGCAGGGTGAGCGCCCGGGGGGCGCGCGTACACTCCGTGACGTGACCCCGCCCATCCCGAATCGATCGCCGTTCATGCGCTGGTTCCTGGAAACCGGCCAGCCCGAACCGGAAGGCTTCTACGAGCAGGAGCGTCCCGAGACCCAGCAGCACACGCAGCCCTGGTGGAAGGTGATGTGCCTGACCGGAGTGGACTACTTCAGCACCCTGGGCTACCAGCCGGGCATCGCGGCGCTCGCGGCAGGGGCCCTCGCGCCGGTGGCGACGCTGGTCCTCGTGCTGGTGACCCTCTTCGGGGCGCTGCCCATGTACCGCCGCGTGGCGCAGGAGAGCCCGCACGGGGACGGCAGCCTGAGCATGCTCGAGCGGCTCCTGAACTACTGGCCCAGCAAGCTGCTGGTGCTGGCCCTGATCGGCTTCGTCGCCACGGGCTTCGTGATCACCATCACGCTCTCGGCGGCGGATGCCAGCGCTCACCTGATCGAGAACCCGTTCCTGAAAACGGCACTCGACGGACGCGAGGTGCCCATCACGCTGGGACTGATCGCGCTGCTCGCCGCCGTGTTCCTCAAGGGCTTCAAGGAGGCCATCGGGATCGCGGTGGTCATCGTGGCCGCGTACCTGACCCTCAGCCTGATCGTGGTGGGGCACGGCGCGGCCGAGGTGTTCACGCATCCCACCCTCCTGGGCGGCTGGTGGGACGCCCTTATACGCGCCTACACCAGCCCGCTGGCCCTGATCGGCGCGGCGCTGCTGGTGTTCCCCGCGCTGGCGCTGGGCCTGTCGGGCTTCGAGACGGGCGTGGTCGTCATGCCCCTCGTGAAGGGCGACCCGACCGATACGCCGCAGCGGCCCGCCGGGCGCATCCGCAACGCGAAGAAACTGCTCACCACCGCCGCCCTGATCATGAGCGTCCTGCTGATCGGCTCGTCCCTGATCACGACCCTCCTGATTCCCCGGCACGAGTTCTGGGCGGCGACCAGCGTCACGCGCGAGGTCAGCAGCGCCGACCTGACGGCGGGCCGCGCGGTCGTGAACGTCCCCCTGGACAGCCAGACCCGCCCGCGCGAGGTGTACGCCCTGACCCTCCCCGCCGGGCGCAGCGGCACGTACGTCGTGCAGGCCGATACCGTGGGCGGGCGGGTGCCGATCACCGTGACCGTCCGGCCCGGCGGGAGTGCC
Source organism: Deinococcus actinosclerus (assembly GCF_001507665.1). Classification (NCBI taxonomy): domain Bacteria; kingdom Thermotogati; phylum Deinococcota; class Deinococci; order Deinococcales; family Deinococcaceae; genus Deinococcus; species Deinococcus actinosclerus. Next base: position 267,371 of record NZ_CP013910.1, read on the forward strand.
GCCACCGTCACGGTCGTCACCCCGCCCGGCGAGGCGAACGGGCGCGCCCTGGCGTACCTGGCCCACGAGCGGCTCGGCGAGGGCTTCGGCACGGCGTACGACATCAGCACCATCCTGATCCTGTGGTTCGCCGGCGCGTCCGCCATGGCGGGGCTGCTGAACATCGTGCCGCGTTACCTGCCCCGCTACGGCATGGCGCCCGACTGGGCGCGCGCCACGCGGCCCCTCGTGCTGATCTTCACGCTGATCGCCGCGGGTGTCACCCTGGCGTTCCAGGCGAACGTGGACGCCCAGGCCGGGGCGTACGCGACCGGCGTGCTGGCCCTGATGACCTCGGCGGCCGTCGCGGTGTTCCTCACCGAACTGAGGCGCGGGCACCGGGGCACGGCCGCGCTGTTCGCGCTCGTCAGCCTGATCTTCGTGTACACCAGCGCCGTCACCATCCGCGAGCGCCCCGAGGGCCTGTGGATCGCGCTGGCGTTCATCGCGGGCATCCTGGCCGTCAGCATCTGGTCGCGGATCGGGCGCAGCACCGAACTGCGCGTCTCGCGCGTGGTGCTCGACGAGCGTGCCGGGCAGCTCATCCGTGAGACCGCCGCGCGTGGCCTGCCGCTGCGCTTCATCGCCAACCGCCTGAACGCCGGGGACACCGCCGAGTATCAGGAAAAAGCCCTTGAGGTGCGGCTGGACAACCACCTGCGCCCCAACGAGGCCGCGCTGTTCCTGGAAGTCGAGATCACCGACGCCAGCGAATTCCGCCCCCAGGTGGACGTGACCGGCGTGCAGGTCGGCGCGCACGGCATCCTGCGCGCCCGGGGCAGCTCGGTGCCGAACACGCTGGCCGCCGTGCTGCTGCACGTCCGCGACCTGACCGGCGTGCCGCCCCACGTGTACTTCGAGTGGAGCGAGAAGGGCCCCGCCCAGAACGCCCTGCGCTTCGTCCTGGCCGGCGAGGGCGACATTCCACCCCTCACGCGCGAGGTGCTGCGCGTCGCCGAGCGGAACGCCGCGCGCCGCCCACAGGTGCACGTCGGCGGGTAACGGCAGTCCGAACAGGGGGCCACTGTGGCCCCCCGTCTGTTCGCGCCATCCCCTCCGCCCCGTACAGTGACCTCATGCGCCACGACCTCACCCTTGCGGACGGCCCGTACACCCTGCGCCCCCTGACCGACTCGGACATCACGCCGCTGCTGGCGCTGGCCGCCGCGCACGAGGCCGAGTATGCCCGCATGGGGACGTTTCCCACCCAGGAGCGCTACTACACCGGCGCGCTGGAGGCCGGCGACCAGATGCCCTTCGTGACACTCGTGAACGGCGAACTCGCGGGTGCCACCCGATTCATGGAGATGCGACCGAACCACCGCCGCCTGGAGATCGGCAGCACATGGCTGGCCCCGGCGTTCATGCGCACGCCCGCGAACCGCACCTTCAAACGCCTGCTCCTCAACCACGCCTTCGGGCAGATGGGCGTGCTGCGCGTCGAGATCAAGACGGACATCCTGAACACCCGCAGCCAGCGCGCCATCGAGGGCCTCGGCGCTATGCGCGAGGGCGTCCTGCGCCAGCACATGCCCCGCCCGGACGGCACCCAGCGCGACACGGTCATGTACTCGATCATCGCGGAGGAATGGCCGCAGGTGCGCGCCGCGCTGCTGAACCGGTAGGCGGAGGCGGCCCCAGGTGATCAGGGGGTCGCGTCCGTCATCCGCTACGGCAGGGTGAGGGTGGCCTTCCCGTCCCCGGCGATCAGGGTGTAAGCGCCGGGCAGGAGCTGCCACGCGCCGGGGCCGTAGGCGTCGCCCACCCAGCTGCTCAGGCGCTCGCGGGAGACGGTGACCTGCACGGCGCGGCTCTCGCCGGGCTTCAGGACCGCGCGCAGCACCCCGACCGGGCGCGAGGTGGCCTGCAGGGCGCCGCTGGCGGGCAGGCTGGCGCGCAGCAGCACCGTCACGGTGCCCGCCTTCTCACCCGTATTCGTCAGGGTGGCCTGCGCGGTCATGCCGTCCGGGGCGGGGGTGACGGTCAGGTCACGCGCGACGCTGGTCGTGTAGTCCAGCCCGTACCCGAGCGGGTACAGCGGCAGCGGTGTCTCGCCGGCGCCCTCGGCGGGGCGGTCGCTCCAGAGGCCCACCTGGGTCAGGCTATCCGGCCACGTGAACGGCAGGCGGCCCGGGAAGCCCGCGCGGCCGTACAGCGCGTCGGCCAGGGCGGCGCCGCCCTGCGTGCCGGGCAGGTACGCCATGACCAGCCCTGACAGGCGCGACTGCATGTCGGCGGGGAGGATCAGGGGCCGCCCGGCCATCAGGACCGCCACGACGGGTGTCCCGGTGGCGAGCAGGTCGCGCAGCAGCGTGATCTGCCCGTCCGGCAGGCTCAGCGCGGGGTTGTTCGCCTGCCACTCCGCGCCGGGCGCCTCGCCGACCGCGACGACGATCACGTCCGCGCCCTTCGCGGCGGTCAGCAGTTGCGGGCGTTTGGTCTCCGGCAGGGCGCTGACGGTCACGCCCGCCGGGGCCGACGCCTTCAGCGCGGGGGCCAGCGTGGCGACCTTCGGCACGTCCGGCACGTTGCCCTTGCCGACGCCCTGCCAGTTCACGCTCCAGCCGCCCAGCTGGATGGCGGCGCTGTCCATCGCGGGCCCGGTGACGAGCACGCGGCCTTTACGGATCGGCAGGGTATCCGCCGGGTTCTCCAGCAGCGTCAGGGTGGCCGCCGCCGCCCGCTTGGCGAGGTCGCGGTGGTCGCCCAGCACGCCACTGCCGGTCAGTGGGGCGTCGAGCAGGCCCAGCCGCGCCTTGAAGGTCAGGACGCGCAGGGTCGCCTCGGCCAGGCGGGCCTCGCTGACCAGTCCGCTCTGCACGGCCTCGCGCAGGGCGTTCTGGTACGCCTCGACGCTGTTCGGGACCATGTACACGTCGATGCCTGCGTTCACGCTGGCCGCCGCTGCCCGCACCAGATCGGTGTGGGTGCGGTAGGTCGTGATCAGCCGCTCGATGTCGTTCCAGTCGCTGACGAGCAGGCCCCCGAAGCCCAGTTCGCCGCGCAGCAGGTCCGTCAGCAGCGCGCGCGAGGCGTGCACGGGCACGCCGTTCACGCTGCCGCTGTTCGCCATGACGCTCAGCGCCCCGGCGCGGATGCCCGCGCGGAAGGGCGGCAGGACCACCTCGTGCAGGGCGCGGGCGCTGATCTCGGCGTTCGCGCGGTCCAGCCCCAGGCTGGGCAGCCCGTACCCGGTGAAGTGCTTCAGGGTGGCCGCCACGCCACCGGCTTGCAGGCCGTCCACGGCGGCCCCCACCTGATCAGCGACCAGCCACGGGGACTCCCCGAAGGTCTCGTAGAAGCGGCCCCAGCGGGGGTCACGGCCCACGTCCGCGACCGGGGCGAACGTCCAGCCCATGTTCAGGGCGCGCATGTCCTGGGCGGTCGCCAGGGCCACCTCGCGCGTCAGGGCCGGGTCGAAGGCGGCGCCCAGGCCCAGGTTGTGCGGGTAGAGGATCGCGGCGGGGACGTTGTTCACGCCGTGCACCGCGTCCGTCCCGAACACCGCCGGGAGATTCGCGGGGTTGTTCGCGCGGCCCAGCGCGTCCAGGCGGGCCAGGAAGTCCGCCCAGCCGCGCGGTGTGTTCGGTTGCGGCGCGTCCCCCCGCCGTTCAGGAGCGTGCCGGGCCGCAGGGCGCGGAAGGTGGCGTCCGCGTCCGTGCGGAGGGGCGCGCTGCGGCTCCCCTCGGTGAAGCGGAACACGTGCGCCATGCTGACCTGCCCGATCCGGTCCTCCAGGTTCAGGCGCGGGAGGAGCGCGCGGGCCTGCGCCTCGGCCGCCGCCTGATCCGTCAGGGCGCCCGCGTGCGCGGCCAGCGCGGCGGTCAGCAGCGCCAGGACAGGGCGCCTCACGCGGTTTCCCCCTCGGTGTACTCGGCCCAGTGGAAGGTCGCCTCGCGGCGCTCGCCGCTCAGGTCCTGGCAGGTCAGGGCCAGGAACGTCCCGGTGAAGCTCAGGCCGCCGCAGTGCTCGTCGCTCAGCAGACCCGCGCTGAACGCCGGCCCAACGGGCGTCCATCCGCCCCCCGCCACCTGATACGCGAAGCCGAAGGTGTCGCCGCGGTAGCGGACCTCCAGCCCCACGCGGCCCGATTCGCCCAGCGGGACGTCCTGGGTCAGGTGCTCGCGGTACACGCCGTTCTCGCAGCTCGTGACGTTCAGCGCGCGGCCCGCCGCCTCGTCCCGGCTGACGCGCGCGTACACCCAGTTGCGGCTGTCGTAGTACGCGCACACGCCCGCCATCTGCTGAAAGTCACGCGGGTCGAAGCTCAGTTCGGTCCGCAGCCGCCCGTACAGGCTCTGGAGGCGGCGGCCCACCAGCGCCACGTGGTGACGGCTCATCAGCGCCTCGCGGCCCGGCAGGACCAGCCCGCCCTCAATCAGGCGCACGCCCAGCTCGGCGGCGGGGGCGCGCAGCGTCAGCCACTCGGGGCGCAGCGCCTCGCCCCGGAAGTCGTCGCGGGCAGGCACCTCGGGCCAGGGGTGCGGCGGCAGCGCGGGCAGCGTGGCGTGCAGCGCCGGGTGGTGCCCGCCCCCCGTCAGGCGCGGCCACTCGCCCCCCGGCCAGTCCAGGCCCTGCACTGCCGTCTCGCGGCCCAGCGGGCACTCGCCGCGCGGGGTCAGGGGGCGGCCGCACAGGTGCGCCATCACCCACCGTCCGTCCGGGGTGTCGGTCAGGCTGGCGTGCCCGGCCTTCTGGATGGGCAGGCCGGGGTCGTCCACCGCCGTGAGCAGCGGGTTGTGGGGGTGAACCTCGTACGGCCCGAGCAGCTCGCGCGAGCGGGCCAGGGTCACGGCGTGCTCCCAGCTCGTGCCGCCCTCGGCGGTCAGCAGGTAGTACCAGCCGTCCTTCTTATAGACGTGCGGGCCTTCCGTGACCTTCAGGTGGGTGCCGGTGAAGATGGTCGTGCGCGGGCCCACCAGCCGCCCCTCGGCCGGGCTGTACTCCTGCGCCACGATCCCCGCGAAGGGGTTGCGGCCCGCGCGGTGGTCCCACCGCATGTTCAGCAGCCACTTGCGCCCGTCCCCGCCCTCCGCGACGTCGTGGAAGAGGCTGGGGTCGAAGCCGCTGGAGTTCAGGTACACCGGCTCACTCCAGGGCCCCTCGATCTCAGGCGCCGTGACCAGGTAGTTGTGACTGTCCTTGAACGGCTCGGTGATCCCCCAGCTTTTGACGTCGGTGTAGATCAGGTGGAACTGCTCCCCGTCGTGCGACAGACACGGCGCCCAGATGCCGCCCGAGTCGGCGTTCCCGCGCATGTCCAGCTGCGACAGCCGGCTCAATGGCCGCGCCGCCAGCCGCCAGTGCACCAGATCCCGCGAGTGGGAGATCGCCACGCCCGGGTACCACTGGAAGGTGCTCGTCGCCAGGTAGTAGTCCTCCCCGACGCGCAGGAGACTGGGGTCCGGGTGGAAGCCCGGCAGGACCGGGTTCGTGACCGTCACCGTGGCGGGCGCCGGGGCGGTTCCCGCAGTGGGCTGGGCCGCCGCGAGGGTGTCCGTCACGCGCCGACCGCCTGCCCCGCGCGCGCCAGGAAGTCCCGGTACGTGCGCCCCGACAGTTTCGGCGTGCGCACCTGCGTGTCGAAGTTCACGTGCACGATCCCGAAGCGCTTGTCGTACCCCTCTGCCCACTCGAAGTTGTCCATCAGTGACCACGCGAAGTACCCGGCGACCTTCGCGCCGCGCGCCAGGGCCTCCTGCGTCGCCGCGAGGTGCTCGGTGAGGTACTGGGTGCGTTCCAGGTCGTTCACGTTCCCGTCCTCGTCCGCGACGTCCGGGTAGGTGCTGCCGTTCTCGGTGATGTAGATCGCGTCCGGCGCGTAGTCCTGTTGCAGCCGCACGAGCAGGTCGGTCAGGCTGTCCGGCGCGACCTCCCAGTCGAAGCCCGTGTACGCGCTGCCCTCGGGGCGGATCTGCCGGGCGTGCAGGAACCCCTCGCCGGGCGCGTCCTGCCCCACCGCGCGCGAGTACATGTTCACGCCCAGGAAGTCGGTGGGCTGCCCCATCAGTTCGGTGTCGCCGGGCAGCACCAGCCCCTGCGCCTGCGGGCTCAGGTCGCCCAGCAGGTCCACCATGTCCTGCGGGTAGCCGCGCCCGTACACCGGGTCCAGGTACCAGCGGTTCTGGAAGCCGTCCATGCGGTACGCGGCGGCGCGGTCGGCGGGCGTGTCCGTCGCGGGGTACGTGTGGTGGAGGTTCAGGGTGATGCCCGCCTGCGCGCCCGGCGCCTGCCCGCGGATGGCCTGCATGGCCCGCCCGTGCCCGACGAGCAGGTGGTGCGTGGCGGCGAAACTGGCCCGCAGGTCGTGCCGGCCCGGCGCGTGAATGCCGATGCCGTAGCCCAGGTACGCCGAGCACCACGGCTCGTTCAGCGTGATGAAGTGCTTCACGCGGTCTCCCAGCGCCGCCGCGACGACCGCCGAGTACGTCCCGAAGGCCTCGGCGGTGCCGCGCACGGTCCAGCCGCCCTCGTCTTCCAGGGTCTGCGGGAGGTCCCAGTGGTACAGCGTCGCCCAGGGCGTGATGCCGCGCGTGAGCAGCCCGTCCACGAGCCGCTGGTAGAAGTCCAGGCCCGCCTGGTTCACCGCGCCGCGCCCGTGCGGCAGGATGCGCGGCCAGGAGACGCTGAAGCGGTAGGCGTTCACGCCCAGGTCGCGGATCAGGTCCAGGTCACTGTCCAGGCGGTGGTAGTGGTCGCAGGCGACATCGCCGGTGTCCCCGCCGCGCACCTTGCCGGGCGTGCGGCAGAAGGTGTCCCAGATGCTGGGGCCCTTGCCGTCCTCGCGGGGCGCGCCCTCGATCTGGTAGGAACTCGTGGCGACACCCCAGGTGAAACGGGCGGGGAAACGGGCAGGATCGGGGATGCGGTTGCTCATGTGGAACTCCAGGGGTGAGGCAGGGGAGAGGAGGGCGGTCAGGGCGCGCGCCGGAAGACGACGCGGGTGACGCTCTGGGGCGGCAGGGTCAAGGGTCGGATGATGTTCAGGGCGGAGGGGAAGGTGCCCGCGTCCACGCCTGCCGGGGTGACGGTCTTCGCGCCGATGACCTGCCAGCCGTCCAGCTGCGCGGTCAGCGGCAGGGTCCCGGCACTGGTGTTCAGGGCCAGCAGGGTCAGGCGGTCACCGTCGGTGGCGGCGTGCAGCCACACGCGCGGGTCGTCGCCCGTCACGGGGAAGCTCTGGCCGCGCAACTGGGCCGCCTCGCGCAGCGCGCCGTATCCGAAGCGCGGGAAGGTGGCATCGTCCAGCAGCCCGTGATTCCCGACGCCCATCAGCGCGAAGTACGCGGGGCGGACCCCGGCCTCCAGGAAGCGCAGCGTGGCCTCGGTCGCCCACAGGCCGCCCAGCGCGTCGCTGAGGTGCCGGGCGCGGTCGGTGCGCCACGACAGCGCGAACTCGGTCACGGCCAGCTTCAGCTCGCGGGCCTGCGCGGTGGGGTTGGTGGCCGGGTCGGCCCACAGCTCGCGCAGGTGCGCCACGCTGCCGGTCACGCGCTCGATGCTCGCCAGGGCGGCCTCGTCGGTCGCGCCGCCGTCGGTGGGGTACAGGTGGTACGTGACCAGATCGAAGGCGTCCGCGCACCCGCGCAGCACCTCGTCCAGGAACGCGCCGGGGTTGCTCGTGGCGGGCCCGGCAACGCGCGCCTGCGGGTCTGCGGCCAGGATCGCCGCGCGCTGTGCCCGCACAGTGGCGCAGTACCGCGTGGGCGTCCAGCTGGGGTCGCTGCGGTTCGTGGCGTACAGGTCGGGTTCGTTCCCGATCTCCCAGTACGCCACGCGCAGCCCCAGCTCGCGGGCGTCCCGCACGGCCTGCGCGGCATCCTCCGGCGCGGCGCGGCCCACGCCGCCGCGCGTGAACACGCGGGTCTGCACGATCAGGTCCGGCTGCCCCAGCAGCGTCCAGTTGGTCTTCAGGGTCTGGAGGGCCGCGCGGGTCAGGTCGTTCTCGTCCCCGACGTTCCCGCCGGGCCAGCGCAGCAGCGCGGGCCGCAGGGCGCGCAGTTCGGGGAGCGCTTCCACGACCGGCATCCAGTTCCCCAGGTTGAAGCCCGGCCCACCCAGCAGCGGTCCGCCCAGGGGGCGGCCTTCACCGGGGGCGGGCGTGACGGTCACGGCCTGCCCCGCCCCGGCCAGGGCGGCCAGGGCGAAGGTCAGGGCGGGCAGGGCGCGGCGCACGGCTTCAGTCCTTGACCGCGCCGCTCGTCAGGCCGCTGATCACCTGACGGCTGGCCAGCAGAAACACGATCAGCAGCGGAATGACCGTGATCACGACCAGCATCATGATCGCGCCCCAGTCGACGTTCACGTTCGTGGCTCCGCCGCCCAGGCGGCGCAGGCTCAGCGGCAGGGTCATGGTGTCGGGCTCGCTGAGTTTCATGATCAGCGCGCCCTTGAAGTTGTTCCACGCGCCTACGAACGTCACGACGCCCAGCGTGGCCAGGATCGGGCGGATCAGCGGCAGGACCACCTGACGGTAGATGCCGAACTCGGTCGCGCCGTCCATGCGGGCCGCCTCGATCAGTTCGCGCGGCAGGGCCGAGGAGATGTACTGCCGCATCAGGAAGATCCCGAAGGCGTTCGCCATGCCCGGCACCCACAGCGCGCGCGGCTGGCCTACCCAGTGCAGGACGTTGTTCATGACCAGGAAGCTGGGGATGTCCATCACCAGCGGCGGGATGAGCATGGTGCCCAGGATGAACGCGAACAGCGCGCCCTTGCCCCCGAAGTCGTACATGGCGAAGGCGTACCCGGCCAGCGAGCAGAAGAACAGCGTGGTCAGCGTGGAGATCAGCGCGATGTACAGCGAGTTCCAGAACTGCCTCGGCGCCTGCCCGTCGGTGACCTGCATCAGGCCCTGCCAGTTGCGCGCGAAGGCGTCCCCGAACCACAGGTGCGGCGGGAAGGTGAAGACCTCCGCGCTGGGGTGCGAGGCCCACACGAACATCAGGTAGAACGGCACAACCGACAGGACGCACGCCAGGAGCATCAGCGCCCAGATCGGCACGCGCTGCCAGGGCAGCCGGGCGCGGCGGGTGCGGGCGCGCGGCGCGGCGTGCTGGACGGGGGTGGTGGTCATCGGCGGCCTCCGTCGCGGGAGAAGAGGTAGTTGTTCAGCATGCTCAGCGCGAAGATCGCCAGGAACAGCAGCCAGCTCATGGCGCTGGCGTAGCCCATGTCCAGGTCGCGGAAGGCGGTGTTGAAGATGTGCATGGCGCTCGTCAGGCCCGCGCCACCGCTGCCGCCGCCGTCATTGAGGAGCATGAACGGTTCCTCGAACAGCTGCATGCTGCCCACGATGGTCAGGGTGAAGGCGTAGAACATCATGGGCCGCAGCAGCGGCAGCGTGATGTACCAGAATTTCTGCCACCCATTCGCACCGTCCACCGTGGCGGCCTCGTAGACGTCCTCGCTGATGGCCTGCAGGCCCGAGAGGTACAGCACGGTGTTCCACCCGACGTAGCGCCAGAAGACCACGGCCGCGACCGAGTACGGCACCATGTTCGGGTCGCCCAGCCAGCGCACCGGGTCCAGGCCCACCAGGCCGCCCAGGTAGTTCAGGATGCCCAGCCGCTCGGAGTACAGCGTGGCGAACACGATGGCGATCGCCACGGCGTTCGTGATGTACGGCAGGAACAGGATGGTGCTGAACGCGCCCTGGAAGCGGCGCAGGCTGTGGTGGATAATGAACGCCAGCGGCAGCGCCACGAGGTGCTGCGGAATGCCGGACAGCAGCCCGATCCAGACGGTGTTCTTCAGGGATTTCCAGAACATGTCCGTGGGGCCCAGGGCCAGCTGGAAGTTCTCGAAGCCCACGAATTTCCAGTTGCCGACCCCGTCGAGCGGGCTCCACAGGTGGAAGGCCAGGAACAGGCTGAACAGCAGCGGGAACAGCCCGAACACGGCGAACAGGAGGAAGAACGGGCTGACGAACAGGTACGGCGCGAAGCGCTGCTGGAAGCGGGTATAGCTCCAGGGCGCGCGTGGCGGGGCAGCGGTCGGGGTGCGCTGTGACATGCGGGACGTCCTTGCGTGAACGCGGGGGGCGCGCTGGCCGGCGGTGACCGGCGCGCGTCCCCCCGGGGGCGGGGTGTCAGCGGGCGCGGCGCGCGATCTGGGCGCGGGCGTCGGCGAGCGCCTGCTTGATGTCCTTGCCCTGTTCGAGGACGTTGGTCAGCTCGGTCTGGAGAATCTGATCGGCGACCGAGTCGTACTTGTTCACGTCGATGGGCTGGGTCTTGGCGGCGGCGTCACGCCACAGCACGCGGGCCTTCTGGCCGCCGAGGAACTCGACGGGTTCGCTGAAGGCCTTGTCCTTCTGCGCGGCGATCAGGGCGGGGAAGGCCCCGTTGTCCTCGAAGGCGGTGATCTGCGACTGCTGGTTGAGGGTCATGAACTTGATGAATTCCCAGGCCCACTGCTTGTTCTTGGCCTTGCTGGGAATGCCGTAGAAGCTGCCGCCCCAGGAGGCGAAGCCCTTCTCGGGGAGGTTCTGCACGCGCCACAGGCCCTTGGTGTCGGGGGCCATCCAGTTCTGCAGGGCGCCCTGGAGCCACGCGCCGCTGAACTGCGTGGCGACGGTGCCCTTCTTGAAGGCGTCGTACCACTCGTTGCTCCACTCGCCGATCTTGGCGTCCAGGCCGGCGTCGCGGACCTGCTTGGCGAGGGTCATGGCGCGCACGAAGCGGGCGCTGTCAGGCCCGACGAGGAGGTTGTTCTGCTTGTCGAAGTAGATGCCCTCGCCGGCCTTGAGGTTGGTGCGGATGATGAGGTTGTACACCGAGGCGGCGGTGTTCACGAGGTACGCGCCGGTCTTCTGCTTGATCTTCTTGCCGGACGCGATGTAGTTTTCCCAGCTGCTCTGCATGGTCAGGGGGTTCACGCCGGCCTTGTCGAGCACGTCCTTGCGGTAGAAGAAGGTGCCGGGGCCGATGTCGGTGGGCATGGCGATGAAGCGCCCGTCGGGGCCGGTGGCCTGCGCGATGGTGAAGGGCGTGAAGAGCTTCTTGTACTGCGCGGCGTTGTAGGGGGCGCTGTTCAGGTTCTCCAGGCCCTGGCCTTCGGCGAACTTGCCGACGTAGCCGATCTCGATGGCCATGACGTCCGGGAGGCCCTGGCCGGTGGCGAGCGCGGTGGTCATGGCGTTGTGGTGGTCGGCGAACTGCTGGGCCTGGAGGTTGATGGTGACGTTGGGGTGCAGTTTCGTCCAGGCGGGCAGGATGGCCTTGATGGCGCTGTCCAGGCTGGGGAAGGCCGCGACGGTCAGCGTGACTTTCTCCTGGGCGTGGGCGGTGCCGAGCAGCAGGGCGGTGGCGAGGGCGAACGCGGCGGTTTGTTTCATGGTGACCTCCAGGTCGGTTTGAAAGCGCTTTCAAAGTGGGTGTGGACGGGGGAGGGGTGGCACTCAACCATCCGGGGTGCTCACGGCCTCACCCCCTGCGCGGGCGGCGCGGTCGATTCCCGCACCACCAGTTCCGGTTCGAACACCTGACGCGCCACCGGCTGACCGTCGAGCAGGTTCAGGGCCTCGCGGGCGGCCGTCACGCCGATGTCGTAGATCGCCTGGCGCACCGTCGTCAGCGGCGGCGTCATCAGGGACGAGGTGAACACGTCGTCGAAGCCCGTCAGGGACACGTCCCCGGGCACGTTCACGCCCCGGCGGTACAGCGCCAGGCGCGCGCCCAGCGCCATCTGGTCGTTGGCGCACACCAGGGCCGTGAACGGCACCCCGGCATTCAGGATCGCCTCGGCGGCCTCCAGGCCACCTTCCTCGGTGTAGCGGCCCACCTGGATCAGTTCGGGGGGGACGGTCACGCCGTGCGCCCCGAGGTAGTCCAGGAAGGCCACGCGGCGTTCCATGGCGTCCTGCTGCCGCTCGGCGCCGCTGATGTACGCGAACTGCCGGTGTCCCAGGTCGAGCAGGTGCCGCGCGACCTGCTGCATGGCCTTGGTGTTGTCCAGCACGATGCAGCTGTGATCCAGGCCGCGTACGTCGCGGCCCACCGCGATCAGCGGCACCCGCCGCGCCACGTGCGTCAGGATCTGGTCGTCGAGGATGCCGCCCATCATGATCACGGCGTCCACCCGGCGGGCCAGCAGCAGGTCCAGCGCCTCCTGCTCACGCTCGGTGCGCCACTGCCCGCTGATCACGATGGGGTGGTAGGGCGTGTCGTTCAGGGCCGCCTCGATCCCGGCCAGCGCCTCGCCGTAGAAGGTGGAGTTCAGGGTGGGGGTGATCACGCCGATGGTCAGGCTGCGCCCGCCGGCCAGGGCCTGCGCCTGCGGGTTGGGGCGGTAATTCAGGCGGGTGATGACGGATTCGACACGGGCGCGTTTTTCTGGCGTCACGTTGGCCGTGCCGTTCAGAATGCGTGACACGGTGCTGGGCGACACGCCCGCCTCCCGCGCCACCTGCGCCAGGGTGACTGCTTCCATCATGGGTGCTCCTGCAAGTCAGGCCGGTTGCCTGCTCGGTGAAGAGAAGATTGAGATGCCCGGAGCGTACTCCTGACTGAAAGCGCTGTCAACATGGTGCAGCGGCGACATTATGGTCCGCACCGGACAAAATAGGAGCCTGACAAACAGGTTTTGATCATCCGGCAGAGAAGGTGAGAGGTGGAACTGCTTCCGCAGCCGGCCTTCCTTGATTAGAAGAACTAAATATGACTGCTGGCCGAACAATCCGGTCTGTACTGGCTGAATCGGTTCAGATCAGGCGAAATCCTGTGCAGTAAGGGGAAAGCGCGCATGACTTGACAGGGCATTGATGTCAAGCCTACGCTGCACTTCGTTAAATCAACTAACTAAAGCGAGGCATGATGGCTCCCACCCAAGGCGGCGACCAGCCCTACCTGAAACACCTCAACCGCGCCCACGTGCTCCACCTGCTGCGCACCCACCCCGGCCTCAGCCGCGCCGAACTCGCCGCCCACAGCGGCCTGACCAAGGTCACCGTCGGCAGCCTCGTCACCGGGCTGCTGGACGCGGGCTGGCTCGACGAGGGGGGCGCCCGCCCCGGCGCCACCGGACGCCCGGGCCGCGAACTGCACCTCGGCGAGACCCGGCACGTCCTCCTGGGCGCAGAGATTGGCGTGCTCGGCGCGCGCGCCGTCGCCACCACCCTGCGCGGCACCGTCCTGGCCCGCGCCGAGACCCGCACCCCCACCACCACCCCGCACGCCGCCGCGCAGACCATCACCCGGCTATGCGGGCAACTGCTGCAGGACCCCGCCACGCAGGGCCGCGAGCTGCTGGGCCTGGGCGTGGCCCTGCCCGGCCCGGTCAGCCCGGACGGCACGCGCGTCCTGTACGCCCCCAACCTCGGCTGGGACGACGTGCCCTTCCTGGAGCTGCTGCGCGCCGCGCCCGACATCCCCCCCACCTGCCCACGGAGGCCATCACGCTGGACAACGAGGCCAACGCCGCCGCGTTCGGCGAGAGCTTCCTGCGCCCCGGCGAGCCGCCGCAGCTGCTGGCGTACGTCAGCCTGGGCAGCGGCGTCGGGGCCGGATTCACGGCCCTGAGCGGCACCCCACACGTCCTGCGCGGCGCGCGCGGCCTGGCCGGGGAGATCGGGCACGCGATCATCCAGCCCGGCGGGCTGTACTGCCACTGCGGGAACCGCGGCTGCGTCGAGACCCTGCTGGGCGGCTGGGCGATCCGCGCCGCGCTGAACCTGAACGTCCTCGACCCGCTGGACGAGGCCCTCGCGCCGCGCCTGCGCGAGGCCGCCGTGCAGGTCACCCTCGGCCGCGCCGGGGAGGCGCTGGGGCAGCTGCTCGTGAACCTGCACCAGACCCTCGGCCCGGACGAGATCGTCATCGGCGGCGCCCTGACCCGCCTGGACGGCGCCGTGCTGGGCCCCGCGCTGGACGTGTACCACGCCCGGCAGTGGCGCCCGGCCGCGCCGCCCGCGCGCGTCACGGTCCGCCAGGACAGCCTGTACCTGCCCGCGCTGGGCGCCGCCGCGCAGTTGCTCGCGCGCGTGATCGACACCCCACAGGAGCCCGCATGACCCCCACCACCCCTACGCCCCTCACGCCCGTCACGCTGGGACTGGACGTCGGCACCAGCGGCGTCAAGGCCGTCGCCGTCACCGCCAGTGGCGACACCCTGGCCGAGAGCACCCACCCCTACCCCCTCCTGACCCCCCGCCCCGGCTGGACCGAGCAGCGCCCGGCGGACTGGCTGGCGGGCGTGCGCGCCGCGCTGCGCGACCTGAGCGGCGCACTGGAGGGGAAGGCGCAGCCCCTGGCGCTGGGGCTCAGCGGGCAGATGCACGGCCTCGTCCCCCTGGACGCCCAGGGCGAGGTGCTGCGCCCCGCGCTGCTGTGGAACGACCAGCGGACCGGCGCGCAGGTCGAGCAGATCGAGGCCCGCGTCCCCCGCGCCGACCTGGTCGCGCGGACCGGGAACCGCGCCGTGACTGGCTTCCAGCTGCCCAAGATCCTCTGGCTGCGGGACGAGGAACCCGAGGTCTTCGCCCGGCTGCGCCACGCGCTGATCCCCAAGGACTACGTCGGCTTCGCCCTGACCGGCATGATGGCCGCTGAACCCAGCGACGCCAGCGGGGTGGGCGCGCTGAACCTCGCGCGCGGCGCGTGGGACGCGGACGTGCTGGGTGCACTCGACCTGACGCCCGACCTGTTCCCGCCGCTGCTGCGCTCCACCGACGTCGTCGGGACGCTGACCCGCGAGTGGGCCGCCGCGACCGGCCTCCCCGAGGGGCTGCCTGTCGTCGCGGGGGGCGGGGACAACGCCGCCGCCGGGATCGCCCTGGGCCTCTCGGGTGACCGGCCCGACGTGGGCAGCGTCAGCCTGGGCACCAGCGGCGTGATCTTCAGCCCCCTGCGCCACCCCACCCCCGACCCGGGGGGCCGCGTGCACCTGTTCGCGCACGCCGACGGCGGCTACCACCTGCTCGGCGTGACCCTCTCCGCCGCCGGGTCCCTGGAATGGCTGCACGCGAAACTCGCGCCTGACACGCCCATCTCCGTGCTGCTGGAGGAGGCCGCGCAGGTCCCCCCGGGCGCCGGCGGGGTGACGTTCCTGCCGTACCTGTCGGGCGAACGCAGTCCCCTGATGAACCCCCACGCCCGCGCGGCCTTCACCGGCCTGAGCCTCGCGCACGGCCGCGCCCACCTGACCCGCGCCGTGCTGGAGGGCAGCGTCGCCGCGCTGGCCGACGCGTACCGCGTCATGCAGGCCATCGCCCCGCTGAACACCCTGATCTCCACCGGGGGCGGCGCCCGCTCGGATCTGTGGCTGGGCCTCGCCAGCAGCGCCCTGAACCTCCCCCTCCACCCCACTGCCCAGCGCCCCGGCGCGGCCCACGGCGCCGCCATTCTCGCCATGCCCGCCGCCGGACTCCACCCGGGCCTCACGGCCGCCATGGACGCCACCCGCCCCGACCTCCACCCGCCCGTCCCGCCCGTGGACATGGCGGACGCCCTGAGCGCCTACGCCGCTGCCCGCACTGCCCTCTACGGGGGCTGAGCGTCCAGGACGCCGCTGCCCCTTCCCGTCCGACCTCTCGATCCCTCTCAAGGAGCCCCGCATGCCTGACTTCACCCCCACACTCGCAGACCGGTTCACGTTCGGCCTCTGGACGGTCGGCAACACCGGCCGCGACCCGTTCGGCGAGGCGACCCGCCCGGTCCTGAGGGCGCCGTACCTCGTGGAGAAGCTGGCCGCGCTGGGCGCGTACGGCGTGAACCTGCACGACAACGACCTCGTGCCGATCGACGCGACCGCCGCGCAGCGCGACGCCCTGGTGCGCGAGTTCCAGCAGGCGCTCTCCGATCACGGGCTGGTCGTGCCGATGGCGACCACGAACCTGTTCAGCGACCCGGCGTTCAAGGACGGCGCGTTCACGAGCGCCGACGCCCGCGTGCGCGCCTACGCGCTGAGCAAGACCATGCACGCCATGGACCTCGGCGCGGAACTCGGCGCCGACACGTACGTGCTGTGGGGCGGCCGCGAGGGGACCGAGGTGGACGCCGGGGGCAAGCTTCTGGACGCGCTGGGCTGGTTCCGGGACAGCCTGAATTACCTCGCGGCGTATAGCGAGTCGCAGGGCTACGGGTACCGCTTCGCGCTGGAACCCAAACCGAACGAGCCGCGCGCCGACATCTTCCTGCCCACCGTGGGCAGCGCGCTGGGCTTCATCGCCACGCTGGAGCGCCCGGAGTTGTTCGGCCTGAACCCGGAGTTCGCGCACGAGACCATGGCGGGCCTGAGCTTCCCGCACGCCGTCGCGCAGGCCATCGACGCCGGGAAGCTGTTCCACATCGACCTGAACGACCAGAAGATGGGCCGTTTCGACCAGGACCTGCGCTTCGGCGCGGAGAACCCCAAGGGCGCGTTCTTCCTCGTCCAGCTGCTCGAAGACAGCGGGTACGCCGGGCCGAAGCACTTCGACGCGCACGCCCTGCGCACCGAGGACGAGGCGGGGGTGTGGGCCTTCGCGCGCGGCTGCATGCGCACCTACCTGATCCTGAAGGACAAGGTGCAGCGCTTCGCGCAGGACGCCGAGATCCAGGCGGCCATCGCCGCGTACCGCGTGCAGGACGCCGAACTGGAGGCCCTGACCGGCACCTTCACTCCCGAGAACGCCGGGGCGCTGAAGGCCCACGCCTTCGACCGCGCCGCGCTGGGCACGCGCGGGCCCGGCCTGGAGGCGCTGGACCAGTTGACCATGGAACTCCTGCTCGGCGTGCGCTGAGCGGCGCTACCCTCGGCCCATGACCACGCCCGCAGTCCACACCCGCACCTGGGGCTCTGCGCCCGACGGGCAGCCCATCACGCAGTTCACGCTGACGCTGCCCGGCGGCGTGCAGGCCCATCTGACCGACCTGGGCGCCACCCTCACCAGCCTGCACGTCCCCGACCGCAGTGGCACGCCGGGCGAGGTCGTGCTGGGCTTCGACCACCCTGAACCCTACCTGAGCCGCGACAGGGCGCCGTTCCTGGGCAGTACCGTGGGCCGCTTCGCCAACCGCATTGCCCAGGCCCGCTACACGCTGGACGGGCAGGCGATCCACCTGACCCCCAGCGACGGCCCGCACGCCCTGCATGGCGGCCCGCGCGGCTTCGACCTGCACCTCTGGCACGGGCACGCGGAGGTGGCAGGCGAGGGCGCGCAGGTGACGTTTACCCGCACCAGCCCCCACGGCGAGGAGGGGTACCCCGGCACCCTGCACGTGCAGGTCACGTACCGCCTGACCGCCGATCCCTCCCCGACCCTGAGCATCGAGTACCGCGCCACCACCGACGCGCCCACCCACGTCAACCTGACGAACCACACCTACTGGAACCTCAGTCCCGACGCGCACGAGGGTGTTCACGCGCACCACCTCACCCTGCCCGCCGATGCGTTCACGCCCACCCACGCGGACGGCATTCCCACCGGGATCATGCAAGACGTGACCGGCACGCCACTGGACTTCCGCACCCCCCGCACCCTGGGCGACGCGCTGGCCGAGCAGCCCGGCGGCTTCGACCACAACCTGCTGCTGCGCGGGCAGCCCGGCACCCTGCGCCCCGCCGCCACCCTGCACCACCCCGCCAGCGGCCGCACCCTGGAGATCCGCACCACCGAACCCGCCCTCCAGCTGTACACCGCGAACTTCCTGGACGGCCGGCACACCGGGCACGCGGGCCGCGTCCACGCCCCACAGGCCGCCGTGTGCCTGGAAACGCAGCACGTCCCGGACTCGCCCAACCAGCCGCAGTTCCCCACCACCCGCCTCGACCCGGGGCAGACCTTCACGTCCCGCACGGTGCACACCTTCCGAATTCAGTGAGTGCAGGGGAGGCCGGTCAGGGGACGCAGCGCACCGACTCGACGCCCGGCGTGAGCGTCACCCGGCAGGCCGGGGCCGCCGCGCCGTCGAGCGTCACCGGGGCCACCAGCGGCGCCCCGAAGGCGGGAATGAGCGCCCAGCCCTCGTCGTCCGTGCGGCGGGTGCCCTGCACGTCCAGGGTCGCGTAGGGCAGCGGCGCGCCGTCCGCCCCCAGCAGGCGCACCCACACGAACGCCTCGAAATTCCCCGTCCAGTCGACTACCGCCGCGCCCTGACCCGCGAGCGTCACGTCCCGCCGCTCCTCACGCACGCTCACCGTGACCGGCAGCGCGTCGAAATCCGGCGTGACACTCACCGCCTGCGTGCCCGGCGAGAGCAGCACCAGCGCCTCCCCACGCGCGTCCGACACCACCCGCACGCCATTGACCCGCAGCGGCACGCCCGGCAGCCCCACCCGCACCAGCACGCCGGGGCCCGGATCGTCCGGGGTCAGGTACGCCCGCCCCGCCACCCAGGCCACCCCCGCCCGGCCCGAGGCGCTCCAGCCGCCGTCGGTACTCGCCGAGGCGGTCAGGGCCACCGGGCCCGCGTAGGCGTACCCCAGGCGCGCCGAGCGCTGCGGCAGCGTGCTGAACTGCGCGGCGGCCGTCACGGTGTGGCCCGGCGCGGGTTGCCAGCGGGCCTCCGTGACCGCAGAGAACGTGCCCGCAGCCAGCGGCGCGTTCCGCTGCGCCAGCGCGGCGCCCGTGACCGACAGCGTGTCCCGGGGCGTCCAGGTGAGGCTGAGCCCGGCCTGCCAGCCCAGCTGCCCCGCCTCGGCTGCCAGCTGCGCGCGCGCGGCTGCCGTCAGCTGCGGCGTGACCTGACGGCTGACCGAGGCGCCCGCCGCGTACTGGGCCTGACCGGGCGTGGCCTGCGCCGTCACGCTGACGGTCGTGCCGCTCCCGCTCCCGGCCCACCCGGCCGACGCCGAGACGCTGCTGGCCCGGAGGTTCAGCGGCACGAGACGCGCCGCGCCGCTCAGGCGCCACTCGTCCCGCAGCAGCGTCACGTCGCCGGTCAGCGCCGTATCCTGCGGCCGGGCCGAGCGGTACGCCAGATTCACGCCCGCGCTGTAGGACAGGTCCGCGTACCGCGCCCCCAGCTGCCCCTGCCAGTCGCCGGGCTGCCACTGCGCCTCGCCCGAGAGGCTCCAGCGGTCCGTCACCCCGTACACGCCGTTCAGGGTCGCGGCGCCTGCCCGGCCCTTCACGCCCGCCTCGGCCTGCACGGCCAGCGCGTGCGCGGTCACGAGCACGTCGCCCGGCCCGTACACCCGGGATTCCGTCCGTTCGCCCGTGGCGTCCACGATGACCGCCTGCAGCGTGCCGGCCGGGGCGTTCACGCCCACGTTCCGCAGGATCAGCTGCCCGGCCCGCACGCGCACCGGCGGCAGGTCGTCCCCGTTCACCCGCAGGCGCACCTCGGCGTCCAGCGGCAGGGGCATGGTCCACAGCGGCAGCCGGTAGGCCCGCGCGTCCCCCCAGTTGATCCTCACCCCGCTGATCCGCTGATCGTTCAGGCGGGTCTCGCCGTCCACGCGCTGCGCGTACGCCTGCGCCGTCACGGTGAGGCGGGGTGAGACCTGATACACCGCGCCGAGCTGCGCCTCGACCTGGGGGGCCGCCTGGCCCTGCGCGCGCACGCTGACCCCCACCGCGCCGGTCAGCGGACCGGACTGCGCGCCCGCCTGCACGCCCAGCTCGCGCGAGAGGTCCTCGGTGCCGGGCGTGCGCTCCAGGCGGCCCTGCACGCCCAGCGTGACCAGTGGCAGCGTGGCGTCCGGCCCGGGCGCACTGGAGTGCCGGTCGGCCAGGTTCAGGGTGTTGCCGGGCAGCAGCGCCAGCTGCGGGCGCACGGTCAACGTGAGTTCCGACGGGTCGAAGTCGAGGTCCAGCTCGCCGCTCAGCTGCACGAACGCGCCCAGGTCGCAGGTGGCCTGCGCCACCGCGTACGCGGACTCGGACGGCCGCAGCAGCCGGGATTCGACCCACACCGCGCCCGGCGGCAGGAGGGCCAGCCCGCCCCCGCGCGCCTCGCCGTTGATCGTGGCGTCCACGAACACCGGTTCCGCAGCGCAGGGCGACGGGCTGGCCGCGCTCTCCTGCGCCGCCGCGTGACCGGCCAGCAGGGCCGCCAGCAGCCACGCCCCGCGCAGATCAGGGCAGCGTGAGCGTCTCACGTCCGACCTTGCCGCTCGCGTCCGTGAACTGCACGGTCACGCTGCGGGCCCCGCCCAGCTCGCCCAGCGGCACACTCAGGGTGCTGCGGCCCAGCACGGCGGTGCTGCCCAGGTTCACGCTGCGGTCCCCGATCAGGGCGCTCAGGACCCGGTAGGTCTGGTGGGCGTTGCCGCTGTTCACGAGATCGAGCGTGCCCTGCGTGCCCGACTGGCGCACCTGGAACGCCACGCGGGGCGCGCTGCCCGGCGGCGTGACGTACACCGGCAGCGACAGCTGCACCAGCTGGCGCACGTTCATCTGGGCGTCCGGCGTGCTGCTGGACTCCGACGGCGTGTCGCTGCCCGGCACCTGCTGCACGAAGACCCGGTAGGTCAGCTCGTCCGCGCCGGCCTTCTTCAGGAGCCCCAGCCGGATCACCTGCGCCTCGCCACGTTTCAGCGTGAAGCTCGCGGGATTCACGATCACGTCCCGGGTCGGTTCGTACACGTGCTCCCCGCCCTGGGTTCCCCAGCGGCGCACCTCCACCTGAAAGGTCATGGGGCCCCCCGAGGGATTCTCAAAGCGCACCTGCGCCGTGTTCGTCCGCTCCGGGTTCAGGTTGAACGCCGTGGGACTCACGCTGAAGCCCTGGGCGGCGGCCACGCCCAGCGCCAGCAGCAGACCCGCGAGGCGCCTCACGGCCGGCCCCCGTCCACAGCCTCGGTGGTCACGGCGAACAGCACCTGATACGTGCCGCCCGGCGCGGCCCACTGCCCGGCGGGCACCACCAGCGGCAGGTCGAACGCGCGCGACCCCTGCACCCGCAGGTCGAGCGGGACGCCCTGAATCTCGCCGCGCACCTCGCCGCGCTCGCCGCGCAGCACCACCGGGCCGCCCGGCGCGAGCAGCGGGCCGGCGGGCGTGCTGAACTGCACGCGGTACCAGCCGGTGCCCGGGCAGGAGACGCGCACGCTGATCTGCCCCCGCGCACTGTCCGGCGCGGAGTAGGTCACGGGCGCACTGAGAAGCTGCGTCACCTGGCAGGGCGCAGGCGCGGCCTGGGCCGCACAGAGCAGGGACAGAAGGGCAAGTACACGCACGGGCTGACTCCTGAAAGGCTCCCGCCGCGGCGGCAGGGCAAAGGGGGACGGGGGGCGGTGAAGCAGGGCGGGCAGCCGGGCGTCGCTGGGACGCCCGCGCTGCCCGTACCCGCGCTTTACTCGTTGTATTCGAACTTGACGACCATGTCGCCGGTGTACGTGCCGCCGGGGATCGTCCAGGCCACGTTCGGGTTCTGACCGGCGCCGCCCAGCTTGAAGCTGGCCTTGACCTCGTAGTACTCGTACTTGCCGCCCAGCATGGCCGGCTCGTACGACCCGGCGGTGCTGAAGCTCATGTGCATGGGGTTCGTGGCGCTCCAGGGGTTGGTGGTGATGTTGAAGCTGTACTTCTTGTCCGCGCGGGTCATGGTGACGCTGGTGGGCGTGATGATCTTCAGCGCGGTGTCGTAGTTGCAGTCCACGGCCATGACCAGCTTGTCGGCGGTGACGTTGTTGCTGATGGCGCTCACGGTGCCCAAGTCAATCTTGTCCCAGGTGCGGCTCATGCCGGCCGCGCCGTTCCAGCCGGGGTTGGTGTAGGCCGTGATGCACACGTTCTTGACATTCACGGTCAGCGGGGTGCTCTGGCTGCCACTCACGGTGGCGGCGGCGGCGGTGCTCAGGGTAGCGGACAGGGCCAGCAGGGCGATTTTCCTCATCTTCTTCTCCGGAGGCCAGGGTGACGCTGGCCGGCGCGCGTGACCATGCGGTGGTCTGACCGTGAACGCCCCTTCACCGGCAGGCGGGCGCTCAACGAGAACAGGGGCCGGTGCAGTGCGGCCCCACGCTGTAGGTCTCCCCACCCCGGCGTGTACCGCTGCTGTAACAGTAACGTAGAAAAACTCACGTTAACTACGCGTTAACGCCAGAAATTTCACTACCCCCATCGGGTGGCTCACGGGCGGATGAACGGATAGGGGTTGATCGCGCCGCCACCCGCATAGATGCCGTAATGCAGGTGCGGCGGCGTGCCCTTCGCGTTCCCGCTGTCCCCCACGTAGCCCACCACGTCCCCCGCCTGCACCCAGTCCCCGCGCCTGAGGTCCGGGTACCGCTCCAGGTGCGCGTAGTAGTGCCGCTGCCCCGCCGGACCCAGGATCATCACCGTGCGGCCTCCCAGGGTGTTCGGCCCGACGTTCAGCACCACGCCGCGCGTCGTGGCGCGGATCGGCGTGCCGCGCGGCGCGAAGATGTCCACGCCCTCGTGCCGCCGCCCCTCACTGCGCGCCCCGCCCCAGGTGTCCGCGAAGCGCTGCCCCGGCAGAGGATTCGGGAGGCTGCCTGCCACCGGCGCGGGCTCGGCCATCAGCGCCGCCATCCGCTGCGCGCCCTGAATCAGCGGCCATAGCAGGTACGCCCCGCCCGCCAGCACCAGCACCGTCACGATCAGCCCGACCACCCTGCGCATATGCCCGCCAGCATGCCCTGCGCGCCCACACCGGAAACCGGGCAAAAGTTGCAGACCCGCCAACCATGAACGCGGCCACAAGGCATGTGCCGACGCGCGCTAGACTGCCCGGATGCCCGTCCGTCCCCCGCCCAGTTCCCCCGCCCACCTGTGGACCCTGCCCGGCGGCCTGACCGTCGTCTTCGAGCGCCGCCACACGCCCGGCTTCGCGTTCGACCTGCGCGTCCCGGTCGGCAGCGCCCATGACCCTGCCGGGGCGGAGGGGACGGGCGGCGTGCTGGAGGAATGGCTGTTCAAGGGCGCTGCCGGGATGGACGCCCGCGCCCTCCAGGACGCCTTCGACGACCTCGGTGTGCGCCGGGGCGGCGGCGTGGGCCCCGAGGCGACCCGCATCGGCGTGAGCGGCCTGCGGGCCGACCTGCGCGCCGCACTGGCCCTCACTGCTGACGTCCTCAGCCGCCCCGAACTGCCCGAGGACGAATTCGAGATTCTCACGGACCTCGCCCGGCAGGATATTGAGGGCCTGGAGGACAGCCCCGCCGACCGGCTCGCCACCCGCGCCCGGCAGATCGCCTTCCCCCGCCCGGCCGCTTCCCCCTACGCCGGGTACGCGCACCCGGCGAGCGGTACCCCAGGCGGCCTGGACGCCCTCACCCCGCAGGGCGTCCGGGAGCACCTCACCCGCTACGGGCAGGCGGGCAGCGTGCTGGGACTCGTCGCCGACCTCGACCCAGGTGACGCCCTCGCCCTCGTCGAGGAGACCCTCGGCGGCCTGCGACCCGGCCTCGACGAACCCGTCCCCGCGCCCTTCCAGGCCCACGCGCAGGCGCACGAACCCCACCCAGACGGCGAGCAGACGCACCTCAGCCTCACCGCGCCCGGCGTCGGCCCCCGCGACGCGCACTGGCTGGCGTGGCAGGTCGCCCTGACCGCCCTGAGCGGCGGCAGCGCCAGCCGCCTGTTCCACGCCGTCCGCGAGGAACGCGGCCTCGCGTACGCCGTCAGCGCCAGCCCCATCCTCCTCGGCGGGCACGGCTACCTCAGCGCGTACGCCGCCAGCACCCCCGAACGCGCCCCCGAAACCCTCCAAGTGCTCCGCGCGGAACTCACCCGCCTCCCGCAGGGCCTCACCCCCGCGGAGTTCGAACGGGCCCGCACCGGCCTCGCCATCAGCGTCATCTTCGGCGCCGAGAGCCTGCGCGGCCGCGCCCACGCCCTCACCCGCGACGTCGCCCTGTTCGGCCACCCCCGCTCCGTCCAGACCCTGCGCGAGAGCATCCAGGCCCTCACCCTGACGCACGTCAACGACTTCCTGAGCAGCTACGACCCCACCCGGGACGCCACCACCGTCACCCTCGGCCCCAGCGACCCCACCCTCAACCCGGACCCCACCCATGCCTGACCTGCCCCACACTCAACTGCACCACCACACCCTCCCCAACGGCCTCACCCTCCTGCTCGAACCCGACCCGGACGCGCAGACCATCGCCGCCGGGTACTTCGTCAACACCGGCAGCCGCGAAGAAACCCCCCAGGACATGGGTGCGAGCCACTTCATCGAACACCTGCTGTTCAAAGGCAGCGACGAAGTGGGCGCCCGCGAACTCAACGAACGCCTCGACGACCTCGGCGGGCACGCCAACGCCTTCACGAGCGAAGAAGCCACCGTCTACCACGCCGCCACCCTCCCCGAACACACCCCCGAACTGCTGCACACCCTCACCGAACTGATGCGCCCCGCCCTGCGCGACACCGACATCCACACCGAACGCGGCGTCATCCTCGAAGAGATCGCCATGTACGCCGACCAGCCCAGCGTCTGCGTCACCGACCAGCTCCGCGCCGACTACTGGGGCGACCACCCCCTCGGCCAGCCCATCCTCGGCACCACCCACACCGTCACCACCCTCAGCCCCGACACCCTCCGTGCCCACCACCACGCCCGCTACGGCGCCCGGCGCGTCACCCTCACCGTCACCGGCCAGTTCGACCCGCACCAGCTCACCACCTGGGCCCAGCAGCACCTGAAGGACTGGCCCGCCGGCACCCCCACCCCCGGCCCCGACCCCCGCCCCCCCGCCTGGCCCGACCAGACCCGCACCCTCACCGACCCCGACCTCACCCGCGTCCACCTCGCCGCCACCAGCCCCGGCCTCGGCGCCCACCACCCCCTGCGCGAAGCCGCGCACGTCCTGGCCGACCTCATCGGCGGCGAAAACGGCGCGCTCTACTGGACCCTCATCGACACCGGCACCTGCGACAGCGCCGACCTCGCCCACCTCGAATACCACGCGTGCGGCACCTTCGAAGGCGGCTTCACCAGCGACCCCGACCGCGCCCCCCAGGCCCTCGCCACCTACCGGCAGGTTCTCGCGGACGCCCACACCCTCATCACCCCCCAGGCCGTGCGCCGCGCCGCCCGCAAACTCGCTGTCAGCACGCTCCTGCGCGCCGAAACCCCCCAGGGCCGCCTCTTCACCCTCGGCATGGAATACCTCGCCACCGGGCGCACCCTCAGCACCGACGACCTCGTGAAACGCTACGAGAACGTCACCGTGCAGGACGTGCAGGAAGTGCTGCGGTTGTGCCCCATGGACCGACTGACGGCCGTGGCGCTCGGGCCTATCTCGGAACTCTGATTTCGTTTGGGGGTACTTCCCCGTTGGAAGGGTTGCGCCTGCGGCGGGCTGCCCCACCCCCCAGCCCCCTACCCCAGAGGGGCAGGGGGGGCTTACGTTGCACTGGGCAAGAGTTTTTACTGATGGTGGCGGGGTTGCTGTATGCGGTGACGGGTCCGGCTTCGACGCCATCCTGCCGCCCCCTCGCAGGCCCGCGCGCTGCGCGCACGACGGCCGGTGGTGGTCTGCGGTCAGGTGATCGGTGGGACGCTCCGCGCCGCTGATCGACTTTCAAAACCGCCGCTATTGCCAAAGCGAGAATGAATAGAACATTCCGGGTCGCACCACGATGTGGGGCCAACCCATCGTCGTGGCAACGCGGCCCGTCGTGCGCGCAGCGCGCGGGGCGCCCGCAGCGAACCCGGAGGTCTGCAACCCCATACGTGGCCGTCCCCGCCAGTTACCCGCTGACCAAGCCCGAGAAATACCTGCCGAGCGCAGCGACCGCTCCCCCTGCCCCTCTGGGGGACTCGTATGAGCCGCTTGCGGAGGGGGCTGGGGGGTGGGGAGGCCCGCCGCCGGCGCAGCCCCACGACGTCACCCCCGATGTGTTGCCGAATAAAGCGCGAGAACCTCGCGCGCCTCGTCCACGTGCATCTGTTCCACGAGCGCGCCCTGGTGCGTGGCGATGCTTTTCCCTTCGTTGCGCGCGGCGTCCCACGCGTCGATGAGGGCCTGTGCTTCTGCCGCTTCGGTTGCGGTGACCCCGAACGCCTGGTTGGCGGGTTCGATCTGGTTGGGGTGGATGAGGGTTTTGCCGCTGAAGCCGAGGGCGCGGCCCTGCTGGCATTCGCGCGTGAATCCGGTGTCGTCTCGGATGTCGTTGTACACGGCGTCGATGGGGGTCTTACCGTGGGCGCGGGCGGCGAGGACGACGCTGCTCAGCGCGTGCAGGAGGGGGGTGCGGTCCGGGTGGGGTTGGGTGCGCAGGGTGCGGGCGAGGTCGTTGGCGCCGACGATGAGGGTGGTGACGCCGGGCACGGCGGCGATGTGGGGGGCGTTGAGGACGCCTTGGGGCGTTTCGATCATGGCCCAGAGGGGAAGGCCGAGGCTGAGGGCGTGGGCGTCCTCGGCACGTTCGACTTTGGGCAGGACGATGCCGCTGGCGCCGGCGGTCAGCGCCAGTTCGCGGTCGTCGTGTTCCCAGGGGGTGTTCAGGGCGTTGACGCGGATGAGGACGGGGACGGGCCAGGGGGTCTGGAGGGCCTGGCGGATGTGGTCGCGGGCGGCGGGTTTGTGTTCGGGGGCGACGGCGTCTTCGAGGTCGAGGATGATGGCGTCGGCGCCCAGGGTGCGGGCTTTGTCGATGGCGCGGGGTTTGTCGCCGGGGACGTACAGGACGGAGCGGGGGGGGTGGGCTGGGGGCATGCGTTCAGTATCGGGCGGTGCGGCCGGTGATGGGGCCTGAGGGTTGGGTACTGGGG
Organism: Deinococcus actinosclerus; assembly: GCF_001507665.1. NCBI lineage: Bacteria > Thermotogati > Deinococcota > Deinococci > Deinococcales > Deinococcaceae > Deinococcus > Deinococcus actinosclerus. Next base: position 294,022 of record NZ_CP013910.1, read on the forward strand.
GTATGGTGGCGGTATGGCTGCCCTGCGTCCACGTGTGCATTTCACCGCCCGGCGGTTCTGGTTGAACGACCCGAACGGGCTGGTGTTCGCGGGGGGGCGGTATCACGTGTTCTTCCAGCACAATCCGCGCGCGGGGAATCACGGGTACATGAGCTGGGGGCACGCGTCGAGCGTGGACCTGCTGCGCTGGGAGGAGCATGAGGTGGCCCTGCCGTGGCGGGAGGGGCGGGACGTGTTCTCGGGGAGCGCGGTGGTGGACTGGCGGAACTCGTCGGGCCTGGGGGACGCGGGGGACGCGGGGCCGCCGGTGGTGGCGATGTTCACGGGGAACGGCTTCTACCATCAGGCGCAGTACCTGGCGGTCAGCCGGGACGGTGGGGAGACGTGGGCGTTCGGGCCGCCGGAGCCGGTGCTGGATGAGGGCAAGCAGGATTTCCGTGATCCGAAGGTGTTCTGGTACGCGCCGTGCGGCTCCTGGGTGAGCGTGGTGGTGCACCCGGACGAGCGGCAGGTGGGGGTGTACACGTCACCGGACCTGCGGGTGTGGTCGCGGGCGGGTGTGTTCGGCCCGGCGGGTGGCGTGGCGGGCATCTGGGAGGTGCCGGACCTGTTTCCGCTGGTGGTGGCGGGGCAGGAGCGGTGGGTGTTGAAGGTGGACGTGTTCGAGGGCGGGCCGCAGGGGGGTACGGGCGCGCAGTACTGGGTGGGCGACTTCGACGGGCGGGTGTTCACGCCGTCGCAGGGGGCGCGCTGGGCGGACGCGGGGAAGGATTTCTACGCGGCGATCACGTTCAGTGACCTGCCGCAGCCGGGGCGGCGGGTGTGGCTGGGGTGGCTGAACAACTGGGTGTACGCGAACCATCTGCCAACCCAACCGTGGCAGGGGGTGCTGACGCTGCCGCGTGAGCTGAGTCTGGTCCCGGACGGCCCGGAGTGGGCGCTGGCGCAGGTGCCGGTGCCGGAACTGGAGGCGCTGCGGGACGAGGCGCTGGCGCTGCCCGGCGGTCAGCGGGTCGAGGTGGGCGAGGGGGTGCCGCTGGATCTCACGCTGCCCATGACGTCCTGGACACTCCAGCTGCTGTCCGCCGGGGGAGAGGAGGCGCGGCTGTGGCTGAATGGCGGGAGCCTGCACTTCACCCGCGCGGCGCCGGTGGGGCTGGACGGGTTCGCCGGGACGTTCAGTGCGCCGCTCCCGGACACGGTGGGCGAGGTGCGGGTGCTGCTCGACACCTGCACGCTGGAGGTCTTCGCGGCAGGGGGGCGCGTGGCGTTCACGCAGCTGCTGCTGCCGCACGCGCCAATCTCGGCGCTGCGGCTCAGGGGCGCGGACGGGCGCGGCTGGACGCTGCGGCCCACCCAGGCGCCGTAGGGTCTCTCTGGCTCAGGTCAGGCCCCAGATGCGCGGCGGGGCGAGTTCCAGCACGTTCCCGGCCGGGTCGTGGAAGTACAGGCTCTCGCCCCGGTCCCCCCAGGCGTACCGCGTGACGTGCAGGCCGGCGGCGCGCAGCCTCGCTTCCCAGGCGCCGGTCTGGGCGGGGTCCAGGGTCAGGCAGGCGTGCCCGCCGGGCGTTCCGGCGTGCGGGGGCACGTCGCCGGGCTGGGCGCTGGCGCGCGGGTCGAAGATCAGCAGCATGCTGCCGTCTAGCCGGTAGAACAGGTGCCGGCCCGGGACCCTGCTGTGCAGCGTGAGGCCGAGCACCCCGCTGTAGAAGTGCTCGGCGGCGGTCAGGTCGTGGGTGTACAGGCAGGTTTCCAGGACGCGCATGGGCGCAGCTTAGGGCAGCAGCAGCCGGGGTTCGGGGGCGGGGCCCAGCGCGCGGCGCTGCACGTCCCGCAGGACGCTGGGCCCGTCGGTGTGGATGCCGTGCTTGCGGAAGCTGGTGGCGAGGCTCTGGGTGTCCCGGGCGAGCAGGTCGCGGAAGTGCGGGTTCTGACGGGTCGCCAGTTGCGGGAAATCGATGATGGTCACGGTGTCCTCCTGCCAGAGCAGGTTGTAGGTGCTGTAGTCGCCGTGCGCGTACCCCAGGCGCAGCAGGTGGGCCATGCCGGTCAGGCTCTGCTCCCAGGCGCTGCGGGCCTGCTCGGGGGTCAGGTGCGCGTCGCTGAGGCGCGGAGCGACGTGATCCTCGGTGCCGATCAACCGCATCAGGACGGCGGGGTACGTGGCGGTGTAGTCGTAGGGGTGGGGGCCGACCAGGGGTTCGGGGACGGGCAGGCCGGCCTGCCACAGCGCCCACAGGTGCGCGTACTCGGCGGCCACCCAGCCCTGCTGGAGCATCTCCAGGCCCGCGCGGGTGCGGCCCTCGACAGCGCGGCGGTCACGGTCCTTGACGATGACCTGCCCGGCGCGGTACACGCCGTCGTCCTTGAAGGAGCGGGCCTGCAGGTCGCGGTAGAGCTTCACGAGGACGCTGCCGCGCGGCCCGCGGGCGACGTACGCGGTGGCTTCCTTGCCGCTCTTGAGTTCCGCGACGATCTCGGTGACGTGGCCCAGGTCTTTCAGGCGGCGGATCACGTCGTCCTGTTCGCTGTCCCCGTCGGCGGTCAGCTGGGCGAGCTGTCGCCTGCCGACGGGTTTCTTCCGGCCGCGCCGGCGGGGTTCGGCAGCGTCGGTCCAGGGGTCGTCCAGCCAGTCCGGATCGGTCCAGTCCTGGGCGGATGGGGCGTGGGTGTGGGCGCTCATGGGCGCCTCCGGGGGTCAGTCCAGGGTGTGGCGCCCGAAGGCAGAGGCGGCCAGTGGGGTTGCGTCAAAATCACTCCAGGGTGCGGAAACGAGAACTTCGTGCGCGGCGGTCTGGATTTCAGTGATGTCGGTCATAGCTGGCACCTCCTTTCGGTGATGGGTCAAGCGTAGCAGCAGAGCGTGGCGCCTGTCACGAACGAAACGGGGCGCTAGGCCATCACGCCTAGCGCCCCGCCTGCCTGCGGCGCCCCGCTTATTTCAGCGTCTTGCTGATGTAGGCGTTGGAGTAGTAGTCGGTGGCCTTCGCGCCGGCCGGGAGTTTGCCCTGTTTCACGAGGGCCGCGACCGCTTTCGTCCACGCACTGGGATTCATGGCGCCCAGGCCGTTCGCCTGCGTGTACGGGCCGGTCATCAGGGGCACGCTGGCCTTCAGGACGTCCAGGCTGCCGCTCGCGCCGAACACGGGCTGCGCCAGCTTGAACGCGCGGGCCGGGTCGGCGACCGTGAATTTCAGGCCGCGCTGGCTGGCGCGCACGACCTTCTTCGCCAGGTCCCCGGTCAGGCTCTTGCCGGTGCCGATCAGGCCCACGCCGACCATCGGGTAGGCGTCCGTGACGTCCAGCGTGTACACCTTCTTGCCGCTGGTGCGGGCCAGTTGCAGCACGTCGTTGTTCGCGTACCCCACGGCGGCGTCCACGCGGCCGGCGCGCACGGCGTCCACCTGCGTGAAGCCGATGGAGTTCAGGCGCACGTCGCGGCCCTCATTCAGGTTCGCGCTGTCCAGCAGCGCCTGGATCGCGTGGTACGAACTGCCGAACGGCCCCGGGATACCCACCGACTTGCCCTTCAGGCTCTCCGGGCCGTTCAGGGGCGAGAGGCTGAACACCGTCACCGGGTTCTTCTGGTACATCGTCATGACGTAGCGCACGTCCGCCCCCTGGTTGCGCGCGAAGATCGCGTCCTCCGGGTCGCCCACCACGAAGTCCAGCTTGCCCTGCAGCAGCAGCGGCAGCAGCTGCGACACGTACCCGTGCTGGTACTTCACGCTCAGGCCCTCGGCGCGGAAGTAGCCCAGTTTGTCCGCGACGTAGAAGGGCGTGAACTGCACGTCCGGGTTGTACCCCAGCCCGATGTTCACGGTGCGCTGCGCGGACGCGGAGGTCGCCAGCAGGCCCAGCAGGAGGAAAGCGGCACGCTTCATGAGAGGCAGTATAGGCGGGGCAGCTGACCGCGCCGTGACCCGGCTTGCCCTTCGCGCCCCATCACGCGCCGTGATGACGGGCCTCCGGTTTCCTGATAGCGCCCCGGGGACGGGACACCCGGCGGGGCCCGCGCGTGTCAGGCTGCATGTATGGACCTGAACTCCTGGACGCCGGACGACAACGCCCGCCGCTTCGCCACGCTGATCGCCACGGCGTCCGCCGTGTTCACCTTCCTGGCCCTCTGGATGGGCGCCGCCCTGCATCCACTGCTGGCCCTGCTGCTGGCCGCCGTGGACGCCGTGGTCGTCTGGCTGATCGCGCGCGCCGCCCTGCGGGTGTACTTCCGCCGCTGACCGCCCCGCGCGCCGCATGAACGCCCTCGCAACGCCCGCCCCAGCCTGACGGGTGGTACACTCGGGGGCACGCCCGCACACGCCCCGGCCTCCGGGAGCCCGTGCCCCGGCCGCGAAGACGCGCGCACAGGTGGCGGCGGCAGGAATCAAAGGAGAAAACCCATGACCGACAACAACGAGCTGCGCCCCGGTGAGCAGACGCCAGAAGAACTGCGTGACCTGATCCCCCAGCTGGAAGGTGAACCCGACGAGGACGCCGTTCTCGACGCCGAGGAAGCCGCTGCCGACACCAGCGTCAGCGCCGAGGGTGCCGAAGGCGAGGAATTCGAAGAGGAATTCATCGACGCCGATGAACTGATGGCCGTGCTGGCCGAACTGAAGGAACTGCTCGAAGCGCAGGGCAAGGAAATCCGTGGCCTGCGCCGCGAGATGCGCGAGATGCGCGAGAGCCAGGGTCAGGGCGGCTTCCGCCCCCGTGAAGACCGCGGCGAGCGCGGCGGCTTCCAGGGTGGCGACCGCGGCGGTGACCGTGGCGGCTTCCGCCCCCGCGAGGACCGTGGCGGCTTCCAGGGCGGCGGCGACCGTGGTGGCTTCCGCCCCCGTGAAGACCGTGGCGGGTACCAGGGCGGCGACCGTGGTGGCTTCCGTCCCCGTGAAGACCGTGGCGGGTACCAGGGCGGCGGCGACCGTGGTGGCTTCCGTCCCCGCGAAGACCGCGGCGAGCGCGGCGGCTTCCAGGGTGGCGACCGCGGCGGTGACCGTGGCGGCTTCCGCCCCCGCGAGGACCGCGGCGGCTTCCAGGGCGGCGGCGACCGTGGCGGTTTCCGTCCCCGTGAAGACCGTGGCGGCGACCGCCCCGCGTTCCGTCCCCGCGAAGACCGTCCTGCCGAGCAGGGCGGCGAGTTCCGCCCCCGCGCCCGCGCGGACCGTGGCTGGAACAACCGCCGCGACGACGAGTAACACCCACACCTGAAAGGGGGCCGGACGCGCAGTCCGGCCCCTCGTCTTGTCTGGCGTCAGGCGGTGGCTGTGCCGGCGGGCGTGACGCTGGGGATCAGGTAACGGTCGAGCCAGCCCAGGTATTCGGTCAGGCGGGTCAGGCGGCGGTCCGGGCGGCCGGAGCGGGACAGTTCGTGGTCCTCGCCGGGGAAGCGCACGAAGCGCACCGGGACGCCGTGGAGGATGAGGGCCGCGTACCACTGCTCGGCCTGTTCGATGGGGCAGCGGTGGTCGAGGACCGAGTGGACGATCAGGGTGGGCGTCCTGACGTTCTCGACGTACTGGAGGGGGCTCATGTCCCAGAGTTTCAGGGCGTCTTTGCTTCGGTGGAAGTTCAGGCCGAGTTCGTCGTCCCAGAAGCGCAGGCCGATGTCGCTGGTGCCGCCGAACGACAGCAGGTTGCAGATGCTGCGGTCGGTGATGGCGGCGTGGAAGCGGGTGGTGTGCGCGGTGAGCCAGTTGGTCATGAAGCCGCCGTAGCTGCCGCCCATGACGGCGGTGCGGGTGCGGTCGAGGCGGGGCTCGGCGTCCAGGCAGGCGTCGAAGAAGGTCAGGAGGTCGTCGGCGTCGACGCTGCCCCAGCGGCCGTGGATGGCGTCCACCCAGGCCTGTCCGTAGCCGAGGCTGCCGCGTGGGTTGCTGTAGCACACGGCCTGGCCGCGTGCGGCGTACAGCTGGAATTCGTGCGTGAAGGCGTGGCCGTAGTCGGTGTGGGGGCCGCCGTGGATGCTGAGGATCGCGGGGACGGTGTCGGTGCCGTCGGGGAGCAACATCCAGCCCTCGCCCTCGCCGAGTTCGGTGGGGAAGGTCACGCGCACCGGGGTGCGGGCCGGGAAGGGGAGGTTGGCGTGCAGGTCCGTGACCGGCTGGCCGTTCAGGATCACCTCGGGGAACTGGTCGGCCCGTTCGCGGATGAGGGCGAGGCCACCGCCGCGGGCCGTGAAGGCCGGGATGACGCCCTGCGGGTCGTGGGTGTGGACCTGCACGGTCCCGGACTGCTCACCGGCGGCCAGGGTGGCGGTGAGCAGTCCGCAGCTGCCGCGCACGGTGCTGCTGAACAGCAGGGTGCGGCCGTCCAGCCACACGGGTTTCTCGGGCATGGCGCCCACGTGGCAGTCGCCGCCCACGCCGTTCCCGACCGGGTGGTCGTGCCCGGCGTCCAGGCGCACCGGGGCGGCGTCCCCGGTCAGGGGCAGCAGGTACAGGTGGGTGTGTTCGGTGTTGCCCTGTCCGGCGGGGCGGCCCACCAGCGCGAAGTGCTGGCCGTCCGGGTGGGGCACGACGGCGTTCACGGCCGAGGCCCAGCGGGTGACCTGCCGGGGCGTGCCGTGCAGGGACAGGTGCCAGACCTCCTGCTGCCAGTGCGCGCCGGCCAGCTCGTCGGTCGCGGCGATGAACAGCACGCCGCTGCTGTCGGGTAGCCAGGTCACGCCGCCCAGTTCGACCTCCGGGGCGTGCCACTCGCGCAGCTCGCCGCTGGGGACGTGCAGGCGGTACAGGCGCGCGGCGCGTTCGGGCAGCCAGTCCCGCCCGTTGAAGCGGTAGCGGGGCCTGGTGATGACGCGGGCCTCGCCGCGCTCGTCGCGCTTGTCCTCGTCGTCGGCGGTGGTCGTGAACGCCACGTACTGCCCGTCCGGGCTCCACTGGAGGTCCGACACGCCGTTCCGGAAGCGGGTCACGACCTGCGCCTCACCGCCCGAGAGGGGCAGCAGGTGCAGCTGCGCGCCCTCGCCGGCCTTGCGGGTGAAGGCCAGGGTCTGCCCGTCCGGGGACCAGCGGGGGCTGCCGTCGCGGCCCTCGCCGCGTGTCAGGATGCGGGCGCCCTGCGCGTCGGCGAGCCAGATCTGCGACTTGTAGCGGGGTCTGGCGAAGGCCGCGTCGGGCTTGAGGGGGTCGTCCTCCTCGATGCGGGTCAGGACGAACGCGGCGCGCGTGCCGTCCGGGCTGACCTGCGGGTCGGAGGGGAACACCAGGGGCAGCAGGCTCTCAGGCCCGGGAATGGGTTGGGTCATGCCCGACAGTCAAGCACAGCGGCCCCCCTCCGGGAAACGGAAGCGCTCCCAAAATGTCGTCCAGGCCGGACAGGAGCCGTATCAGGGGGTTCATGATCGCTGGCTAAAGAGAAAGTGGAACGCGTCTTGCTATTTCCAAACGCTCTTCCCTTACGCTGATCTTACCCGGCCCCCCATCGGCCACTGTTCCTCTCGCCAGCGAACCTGTCGTTGACGAAAGGAACTCACGTCGTCTCAATCCACCCTCTATCACCTGGCTCCGTTGACCCGTACTGGCGCCTGTCATCCCATCATCTCTGGAGGTCTTCTGCTATGCAAGAAATGTCCTGCACCTGGGTTCCCGGCACCTTTGACGTCGTTCGCCTGAAAATCGCCGGCCGCACCATCGAAATGACCAGCACCCGCCTGGCCCGCCTCTTCGGCAAGCAGGCCCTGCACGACCTGTACCTCAAGGGCAGCGCCAAGCTCAAACTCGATCCCCAGCAGGTCGCCCTGCTCAGCTGAGTGCCCGCGCTGCGCGGCACGTGGGGCTCTGTCCGGATGACCGGCAGAGCCCCACGTCACTGGCGCGATGAGGGGGCGCTGCGGCGCCCATCACGCGCGGGCGCTAGCATCCACGCATGACCTCCACTCCTCCGGCCCTGTCGGCGCTGCTGGCCGACCTGAAACTGCTGACTGACCTGGAATCGCCCTCCACCGACCCGGCGGCCGTCCAGCGGGTCATGGACCTCGTCGAGGGCTGGGCGCGCGACCTGGGCGCCGAGACGCACGCGCTGGGCGGCGGCACCCGCGTGTTCCGCTTCGGCGTGCAGCCCGGCGCGGCCGACAAGGCCGCCGACAAACCCGTGCTGGTCCTCACGCACGCCGATACCGTCTGGCCGCACGGCACGCTGGAGCAGATGCCCTGGCGAGTGGACGGCGACCGCCTGCACGGGCCCGGCACCTACGACATGAAGGCCGGCATCGTGGGCCTGTTTCACGCGCTGCGCGCCCTGAACGGCGAGTGGCCGCGCGGCGGGATCACGGTGCTGCTCTCCCCGGACGAGGAGATCGGCAGCCCCAGCAGCCGCGAGCACATCGAACGCGCCGCGCACGACTCGCGCGTGGCGCTGGTCGTCGAGCCGCCGGTCGCGGACACCCACGCCCTGAAGACCGGGCGCAAGGGCACCGGAAGCTACGTCCTGACCTTCACCGGCGCCGCCAGCCACGCCGGGAACAAGCCAGAGGAGGGCGCCAGTGCCATCACGGCCGCCGCGCAGGCCACGCTGGAGCTTCAGGCCCTCGCCAGTCCCCAGGACGGCACCACCCTCAGCGTCGGCCTGATCCGGGGCGGCAGCGCCGTGAACGTCATTCCCGCGCACGCCGCGCTGGAGATCGACTTGCGCGTCAGTACCCTGGCCGAGGCTGAGCGGATCGACGCGGCCGTGCACGCCTGGCAGCCCCGCGACGCCCGCGTGACCGTGCAGGTCACGGGCGGCCTCAACCGTCCCCCCTTCGAGCGGGGAGAGGGCACCCTGGCCCTCTACGAGCAGGCCCGCGCCGTGGCGCAGGCATTGGGCTTCGACCTGACCCACGCCGTCGTGGGCGGCGGCAGCGACGGGAACTTCACCGCGCCGATCATCCCCACCCTGGACGGGCTGGGCGCGCCCGGCGACGGTGCCCACGCCCAGCATGAACACGTCCGCCTGGACCGCTGGCCCGACCACGTGCGCCTGCTGACCGAACTCCTGCGCCGCGTCTGAGTCCGGTGCGGGCCGCGCGGCGGCCGGCGGTCTAGGGAAGCGGGGCAGGCTTCCCTCTGACCGTCAGTGCGCGGGCCGTCCGTGCAGGGGCAGAGTCCCGGACCCGCCGCGCAGCAGCGCCAGGAACTCGGTGTCGGTGAGGGGACGGGAGAGGCCATGCCCCTGTCCCAGCGGGCAGTCCAGTTCCTGAAGGGCCGCCAATTGCGCCGCCGACTCGATCCCCTCGACGGTCAGGTCCAGCGGGAGGTAACGGGTCAGGCCCATCACGGCCTCCAGCAGCGCCCGCGCGAACGCGCCCCCGGGTCCGTCGGGCAGCCCCTCGATACACGAGCGGTCGAGCTTCACGCCGGTGATCGGCAGGGCCCGCAGGCGCGACAGGTTCGAGTAGCCGGAGCCGAAATCGTCGATGCTCAGCCCCACCCCCAGCAGGCGCAGTTCGTGCAGGACCCACGCGGCGCGGTCATCCTCGTACAGCGCCGCCGTCTCGGTCAGTTCGAGTTCCAGCCGCCGCGCGCTCAGGCCCGTGTCCTTCAGGGCGCTGCGCACCACCTGCGGGAACTCGGCCTGCAACAGCTGCACCGCGCTGACGTTCACGCTGACCGTCACGTCGTCCCAGCGCAGCGCCTCACGGCACGCGGCGCGCAGCACCCACGCGCCGATCGGGGCGATCAGCCCCACCCGTTCGGCCACCGGGATGAACTCGCCAGGCGAGACCATCCCCAGCTGCGGGTGCCGCCAGCGCAGCAGCGCCTCGGCCTTCACGGGCCGCATCTCGCGCAGGCAGAACACCGGCTGGTAATGCAGGCTCAGCTCCCGGCGGCTCAGGGCCAGACTCAGGTCGCGCGCGAGCACCTGAAAGCGTTCGGTGGCGGCGTCCTGCTGCGGCTGATACCGGCGCACCTGCCGCCGGCCGGCGCGTTTCACGGCGTACACGGCGCTGTCGGCGTGCCGCAGCAGCGTCTCGGCGTCGGTGGCGTCGTCGGGGTACACGCTCACGCCGATACTCAGGGTGATGTCCATGCCGACCTGCAGGCTGGGCCGCACGGGAACCAGCTGCAGCAGCCGCTGCGCCTCCCACTGCGCCGCGCGGTCGTTGGCCTGCGGCAGCAGCACCACGAACTCGTCGCCGCTCAGGCGGTACACGAAACTGCCCTGCGGCGCCAGCCGCTGCAGTTCCTGCGCCACCACGCACAGCAGTTCGTCCCCCACCGCGTGCCCCAGCGTGTCGTTCACGACCTTGAAGGCGTCCACGTCCACGAACAGCACCGCGAACGGCCGGCCCTGGCCGGTCAGCGTCCGCAACTGCTCGGACAGCCGCACGCGCCCCGGCAGGCCCGTGAGCAGATCCGTGTACACCAGCTGCCTCAGCACCTGCTGCTCGCCCTGCGCCCGGCCCAGCAGGTCACTGCGCCGCAGGAAGAACGACGCGCCGTACAGGCTGACGAGTGCCGACAGGTTGATCTGCAGCAGCGCCCGCAGCGCCGCCATGTCCAGCGGGTGGCCGATCAGCAGGGGCCGCACGGCCACCACGGCGCTGAGCGTGACCACGCCCGCCATCATCCAGTTCAGGATGCGCCGCACCGGCCGGGCCAGGTCCGTCAGCATCGTCCAGGTGATCACGGCCGGCAGCCAGACCAGGGTCTCGAGCAGTTCCGGCAGCAGGGCGCCCGGGTCCGGCAGCAGCGCGGCGAGCAGCAGCAGCTTGGCATTCAGGAACAGCGCGCTGCCGGCCGTGAGCAGCACCGTGATCTGCCGCAGGGACCCCCGACCACTCAGGACGGCCAGCCAGCTGCCGGTCAGGACGAGACTGATGGTCAGATACAGCCACGGGTCCACCAGCCGGTCCCAGGTGTCGCCGCGCCCCAGCAGCAGCGCCAGCACCACGGCCCCCTGCACCGCGGGGAGCCCCCACAGCAGCAGGCGACGCCACGCGGCCAGCAGGTCAGGTTGTGTGGCGTCGCCGTCCTCCATGTCGGCCTGTACGGTAGGCGGGGCGCCCACACAGAATTCATACTGCCCGCCGATGTCATGGGCCCTGGCCGGCCGTCCGGCACGGGTCGAGAGCGTCCCGAACGAAAGAAAATTCACGCGGCGCCGGGGGCGTCCCGCGCCGGGGACGGGCAGCCGCTATCCTGAACGCGGAGGTCACGGCCCGTGTTCAACCTGTTCAAGAAAGCGCCCGCCAATCCCTACGTGAAACAGGACGACGCCCAGACCTACCGGGTGCGCGTCCGTACCCGCCCCCACGGAGAGGTCGTGGAGTTCCGCTTCACCAAGGGGGCCCACATCGGGACCGACGACGACGGTACGTACCTCTTCCGCAAACCGGTCGTGAGCCCGCAGCATTTCGACCGGGGGGAACTGCTCGTGCGCTTTGACCGCAGTTACCGCGTCACGGCCACCGAGGGCGAGCACGTGGAGTTCATCCCGGTCAGCGACTGGGAGTAGAGGCGCGGGCATAATCCCGCGCGGCGCCTACCTCACCTCGTGGAAGGTCTCCTCGGTCACGCGCTGCGGGAACTTGCGGATGAAGTCCACGGTGCTCAGCGCCTGCGTGCGGTGGCAGGCGATGGCCTGGAGCTTACGCACGATGAAGGGCGTCACGTCGTGGCGGACGTTCGGCGGCAGCCACTCGGCGCGCAGCGCCTCGTTCTCCGGGGCCGTGTCCGACGCGTAGTACCACAGCCGGGGCCGCTCGCCCTGCGGCAGGGCGTCCCAGGCGGCCTTCACGGCGCGGTGCGTGGTCACGTGGTCCGGGTGTCCATTGCTGCCGTTCGGCGGGAAGGTCAGCACCACCTCGGGCCGCAGGCGCACCATCGCCTCGCGCGCCACCTCGGTCAGGGCCTCCAGGGGCTGATCTTTCAGGTACTTGTCCGGGAAACGGTGGTGCTCGAAGACACTCCCGCCCGCCTGCGCCTCGGGCGTGGTCAGCCCGATGACCTCCAGGCACGCGGCGAGTTCCACCTCGCGCATCCGCGCCAGCTCCTCGGGCGTGTCGCACAGGCCCAGCGTGCGCCCCGCCTCGCCGCGCGTCAGCGTCACCAGCCCGCAGGCCGACCCGGCCTCCAGGTGGCCCATCAGGGTGCCGGACGCGCCGTACACCTCGTCGTCCGGGTGCGGCACGATCAGCAGCAGTTTCAGTCCGTCACTCATCCGCCCAGCATAGGCCCGCGCGCGCGTCACCGCGTGGGGCACGCCCTGGGTACGCTGCTTCGCATGCGCCGCTTCCTGCCGCTGCTCGCCCCTGCCCTGCTGGCCCTGTCCGGCGCCGCTCCCGCCACTGCGGCCACGGGGTGGACGTACGCGCGGCTGTACGTCCTGACCGAGTACCCGGTCAGTCCGCGCGAGCGGGAGACCCAGCCGACGCGGGCGCTGCTGCGCTGGATGACCCCCACGCTGACCCGCACCTTCGAGGAGCGGCGCCCCCTGACGCCGGACCTGAAGGGGCTGAACGCCTTCCTGACCGGCGTGGTGGGCGCGCCTGTTCAGGGCAGCTGGGACCTGCTCCTGACCTTCGACGCGCTGGGCCGCGCCGGGTGGGAACTCGTGGACTGCGTGCCGTTCGAGAACGTCTCGGGCGGCGCGTACCACGTGAGCAGCGAGTGCTTCTTCAAGCGGCCCCGCTAGCCGGCCGGGGTGGGCAAGCCGCGTAGGCGTGCTGGCGGATGCGGCCCGGACCGGGCGGCCCGCATGATGGGCGCATGACCGCCCCACAGCCCTTCACGCTGCGCGAACCGCGCAAACCCGACGATTTTCCCGGTGTGGCGGCGGTCCTGAACGCCGCCGATCCCGACTGGCCGGTCACGCCGGACCTCCTGCGCGTGTGGGACGCCGCGCACGACCCGGGCCTGTACCGCCTGGAACTGGTGGCCGAGCAGGCGGGCCGCATCGTGGGCGTGGGGCAGATCGGGCATGACGATTTCGCCTTCGAGGAGTGGCGCTACTTCGGCGGGATCACCGTTCACCCGGACGCCCGTGGGCAGGGCGTCGGAACGGCGCTGTACGGCGCGCTGATGGATGTCCTGCGGGGTCGGGGCGCGCAGGACATCCGCACCATGCTCAGCGATCAGGACCGCGACGCGCCGGGCCGGGCGTTCCTGGCCGCGCGGGGCTACGTGCGCACCTGGGACCGCTACGAGTCGCGCCTGCACACGGCCGACGCCGACCTGGGCGCGTTCGACGACCTGATGACCGCCGTGGCGCAGGGCGGGGTGCAGCTGCGCTCGGTGGCGGACTTGGCGGGCGACCCGGCGCGCGACCGGCGCCTGTGGGAGCTCGACTGGCGCCTCTTCCAGGACGTGCCGATGGGTCAGGCCCTCACCCGGCGGCCCTTCGAGGCGTGGGTGAAGCAGGAACTGGACGACCCGACCTTCAGCCACGAGCTGTCCTTCGTGGCGGTGCGCCCGGACGTGGACGACCCGCAGACCGGCCCGTACGTGGGGTACAGCACGCTGATGCGCAACCCGGCCGGCTTCTACGTCATCGGCATGACCGGCGTGCGCCGCGAGGACCGTGGGCGGGGCGTGGCGAAGGCCCTGAAGGTGGCCGCGATGCGCGCCCTGGCCGCCGCCGGGGGCGGCGAGATCCGCACGTTCAACGACCCGCCCAACAAGGCGATGCTGGGCATGAACCGCGCGCTGGGCTTCCGGCGCGGCCCGACCCGCAGCCGCTACGAACTGCACCTGGACCCCGTGACGGGCGAGCGCCGCCCGGTGCCGGTGCCCGAGGAGCTGGCGTGAGCGCCTCTTCCGTCACGCCGACCTTCACCGTGCGCGCCGCCACGGACGCCGATCACGCGGCGCTGGCCGAGCTGATGACGGCCGTGAACCCCCGGCACCCCCTGAGCGTCACGGCGCTGGAACACCACCTGCACTCGCTGCGCACCCACCCGCTGGGGCTGCACGTGGCGCTGTGGGTGGCCGACCGCGCGGGCGAGGTGCTGGGCGTGGCGTCGGCCATGCAGTTCGGCGGGATGTTCCACCCGGACCGCTACCACGCCGAGGTCGGCGTGCACCCCGGGCACCGGCGGCAGGGCGTGGGCGCGGCGCTGGCCGGGACGCTCAGCGCGCACCTGGAGGCGCGGGGCGCGCGCGAGGTGCTGGCCGGCGCGTACGAGGACGACCCGCGCAGCCTGCACTTCCTGGAAACGCGGGGCTTTACCGAGGTAATGCGCTTTTTCGACAACGTGCTGGACATGGCAGACTTCGACGCGGACGCCTGGGCCGCCCGCGCGCCCGCGCCGGCCGGGGTGCGGATCGTCAGCTACGCCGACCTGAGCGCCGAACTGGGCGAGGACGCCGCGCGGGATGCGTACTACCGCGGTTACCTGGCCGCCCGGGCCGATGTGCCGCGCGCGGCGCCCGCCACACCGGTCAGCCCCGAGGACTTCCGGCAGCGGCTGGCGTCCCCGCGCTTCCTGCCGCGCGGCACGCTGCTGGCCGTCACGCCAGGCGGCGCGGTCGCCGCGCTGTCTGAACTGGAACAGGAGGACGACCAGCCGGGCCGGCTGAACACCGGCCTGACCGGCACGCACCGCGACTGGCGGCGCCGGGGGCTGGCGCTGGCCCTGAAGGTGGCCGCGCTGCGCGTGGCGCGCGACCTGGGCGCGCGGGAGGTCTGGACGGGGAACGCCACCACGAACCGGCCCATGCTGCTCCTGAACGAGCGCCTGGGCTTCCGGCCGCGCGTGGCGTGGGTCGAGATGAAACGCGGGGGTCTGACAGAATGATCACCGTGACCCCGCTGGCGGCGCGCGAGTGGGACGCGGCGGCCGCCATCCTGACCGGCGCGAACCCGCACGAGCCCCTGACTGGCGCGGAGTACCGCCGCCAGATGCAGGAGCAGCAGGACTGGGGGTACGGCTGGGCCGCGCTCGTGGCGCGGGCCGGGGCCGAGGTGCTGGGCGTGGCCGGATACCACCAGAATCCCGGCTCGTTCCACCCGCGCCGCTACGCGCTGGATCTGGCAGTCGCGCCGGGCGCGCAGGGACGCGGGGTGGGCGCGGCGCTCTGGACGGCGCTGGACGCCAGTCTGCGCGCGCGGGGGACCGAGTCCGCCCGCCTCCTGGCGCGCGAGGATCACCCGGTCGCGCCGGGCTTCCTGACCCGCCGGGGCTTTCGCGGGGACAGGCGGTACTTCATGTCCACCCTTCGGGTCCCGGACTTCGACCCGGCCCCGTACGCCGCCCTGGAAGCCCGCGTGCGCGCCCGGGGTGTCCGCATCCGCTCGCTGGCCGACCTGCGCGCCGCCGGCACGCCGGAGCTCACGGGTCGTCTGCACGCCCTGATGAGCGACGTGCGGCAGGACGTTCCGCGCGCCGAACCCGCCACGCCCCTGAGCCGCGCCGTGTTCGAGGACGCGGTGCTGGGCGACCCCGGCCTCCTCCCGGACGCGTACCTGATCGCCGAGGTGGACGGGACCTGGATCGGGCAGACCGCCTGCTTCCGCAGCGGCGCCAGCCCCGACCTGCTGACCGGCCTGACCGGCGTGACCCGCCCCTGGCGTGGGCAGGGCGTCGCCACGGCGCTGAAACTCGCCGCGATCCGCGCGGCCCGCGCCCACGGGGCCCCCGTCATCCGCACCGACAACGCCAGCGACAACGCCCCCATGCTCGCCATCAACGACCGCCTGGGCTTCGTGCGCGGTCCGGCCAGCGTGTCCTACGTGATCCACTTCGGGTGAGGACGTGGGCGGTGGTGGAGGCTCGGCGCTCCCGACGCGCCTGCGCTGCTGACCGTCACCCGCGTAAGCTGGGGGCGTGCTGCTGAGTATCGACTGGGACGCCTTCTCGGGTACGCGGGAACTGGTGTTCGACGCGCCCGTCTGGGGCACGCGCGACCTCGACCATGACCGGTACGGCGCGTGGGTGGACCGCGCGCAGCGGCGGGGCGGTGCCGGGGCAGGGGACTGGGCGGCGCTCGACGCGGACTTTCCGCTCTACCCCGGCTGGGAGGCCCTGCGCGCGTATGCGGGCGTGCCGGCGTTCGTGACCCTCAGCCACGCGGACGCCTGGACGTGGCTGGAACGGTACCCGGGGCTGGACGTCCTGAACCTCGACTCGCACCATGACCTCGCCAGCCGCAGCGGCGACCCCACGCGGGTTCGGCCCGGCAACTGGGCGGGGCTGGGACTGACCCGCGGCCTGATCCGCACCGTCACGACCCTCTACCCCGACTGGCACGCGGCGCTGCCCGTCGCGGAGGGCTTCGACCTGGACCGCACCCGCGAGGAACTGCGGCCCCTGTTGCCCCCGAGCAGCTGGCACAGGTGACCCTCACCCGGCAGCGGCAGCCGGGCAGCGGTCTGCCGGACCCGGCGCAGGTCACGGCGCTGCTGCTGGTGCAGTCCCCGGCGTGGACGAACCCCGCGCACGACCCGGCGCTGCTGGCGCTGGCCGCCGTCCTGGACGCCCAGGTCATCGGGCCGCTCCTCCCCCGAACGGGGAGATGACGAGAAACCCGTTCGATCTTGAACGGCGCGCGTGCTATTCAGGCAGGAGCCCTGCACCGCCGCGGGGCTGGCGCCCGACGTTCCCGGTCATGCACCCGGAAGGGGCAGGTGCCGGCCCCGGGTGACCGTGTAGAATTTTTCACGACTGCCCCCGCGCCTCACAGGAGTGCCCCTGCCCATGCCGATCACCCAACAGACCCCGATGGCCTATCAGGTGGGCGCCTTCGCGCTCATCCACCACCAGGGCGCCTACCTGATCACCCGGCCCCGCGCGCCCCTGCAACCGGGCGCGCAGGGTCTGCCCGGCCTGATCCTGGCGGCCGAACCCGGCAGCAACCCGGTGGAACTCCACCTGCGCCGCGTCATCCGCGAGCAGGTGAAACTGGTCGTGAGTGATCTGCGGCTGGTCGGCTCGTACGTGGCGCGCGGCGTGCCGGAGGGCCACGCGGACGCCCGGCTGCACCTGATCTTCGGCACCGAGTACAGCGCCGGCATCCTGGACCCGGATGCCACGCAGCTCAGCGCCGCCGAGTGGATTCCCGGCCCCGAGCTGCTGGACCCGGGCAGCGCGCCTGACTGGCTGCAGTCGGCCGTCCGCGAGTACGAGACCGCCGCGCAGACAGCCGCCGCGCCCGTGGCGGCGCCGCCCCGCTCCCGCCTGGGATTCATCCGCCGCCGCTGACCCGCCGCTCACCCGCCAGCCCCCGCCTTCCGGCCCCCCGCCGGTCCCTGCGCCGGGCCTGGGGGCGGCTGTGGGGGGCCTGCCAGGGGAGGCCAGCCGTCGGAGCGCCACACTGTCAGGGGCGTTCACGCTATGCTGCCGGACTGGCCCGCGTGTGCTTCCGGCCGCGCGCTCCCGGCCCCGCCACTCCCCGGAACCCACCCCCCAGGCCGGTTTCCGCGCGCCGCTCGACCTGTTCTGTCGATCCCGGCCCGAGGTTCCCATGACCCATGCACCCAAGGCGGCGCTGCCGCTGCTGCTGATCGCCCTGTACGCCCTGAGCATCCTGCTGGCGAACCTGACGCTCAATACCTTCATTCCGCTGCCGGTGTACGGCCTGCTGAGCGTCGGCACGATCTTCTTCGCCGCCGTGTTCACCCTGCGTGACCGCATTCACCGCGCGGGCGGCCTGAACGCGGTGTACCTCGCCATTGCCGCCGCGCTGGTCGTGAACACGGTCGTGGCGCTGCTGACCGGCACGCCCTGGCGCTTCGTGGGCGCCAGCTTCCTGGCGATCCTGGCCGGCGAACTGGCTGACACCGCCGTGTACCAGCGCCTGATCCAGCGCAGCTGGTGGACGCGCGTGCTGGCCAGCAACGCCGTGAGCGTGCCGCTAGACAGCGTGCTGTTCAACCTGCTGGCCTTCTGGGGCGACATGCCGCCCTCGCAGATCGCGCAGATCATCTTCGCGGACATCCTCGCGAAGTACCTGATCGCCGCGCTGTTCGCCTTCCGCGTGCGGCACGCGGCCCGCGCGGCCTGACCGCGCCCTGCCCTCAGCTGGGCGCGCGGCCGTCCCGTTTCGCTGCCCGTGCGTGCTCGTTCGCGGCAGCCGCCGCGCGGATCAGCTCACGGAAGGCCGCCTCATCCAGCACGGCCCCCTCGGGCAGGTCAATGGCGCGGCGGGCGCTGCCCTCCAGACTGGCGTTGAACAGCCCGGCCGGGTCGGGCAGCGAGGCCCCGCGCGGGAACGTGAGCTTCACCGCCCGCGCGTAGGACTCGCCGGTGCACAGCACGCCCGCGTGTTCCCACACCGGCACGCCCGGCGAGGTCGCCTTGGCCCACTTCACGCTCTCCTGCACGCCCGGCAGCGCCGCCCGGATCAGGGCGCGCACCCGGCGCAGCGTCTCGCCCCGCCAGTCCCCCAGGGCCTCGATCCGCTCGGTCACGGGATCGGGGCGGGTCACGCTCCGCCCACCGGGACCGTGCCCCCGTCGCCCGGCTCCTCGTCGTCCCCGGGTTCGAGCTCCAGCGTCACGGTCTGCCAGCGGGCCGGGAGGGTCAGGCGCAGCACGCCGTCCTCGTACGCGAAGCTGGCGGCTCCCTGCGCGGCGCGGACGTGCCCGAGGCCCAGGACGTGCATGGTCTCGCGCTGCTCGAAGCTGCCGGTGTCCCCCTCGGTCTCGCGGCGGATGGTCAGGCGCGCGCCCTGCCGCTCGCCCACCAGCCGGGTGGCGCGGCCTCCCGCGGGGCCGTCCCCGGCGTCCTCGAACAGCTGGCCCACGAAGCCGTCAGGCCCCGCGTGGATGAGCCACGACAGGCGCGCCCAGCGGGCCGAGGTCGTGTGCGGCGCGGCCTCCGTGACGGGCAGGGCCGTGCCGGCGCGCAGGTACATGGGCAGCGTGTCCAGCGGCGCGTCCGCGACGACGTGCTGCCCGCCCGCGTGAACAGGGCCGAACTGCGCCAGGTTGAACACGGCCGCCCAGCGCCCCGCCGGGAGGTACACCAGCCGCCGCCGGTGCCCGGCCCGCAGGACCGGCGCGACCATCAGCCCCTCGCCGAGCAGGTACTGGGTGTCCTCGCGCGCGGCGTCCTCGTCGGCGGGCCAGTGCAGCGCCAGCGGGCGCATGACCGGCAGCGCCGTGCGGGTCGCCCCCTGCGCCAGGGTGTACAGGTGCGGCAGCAGCCGGTAGCGCAGCTCCAGCGCCGAGCGGATCACGTCCGTGACCGCCTCCCCGAAGCGCCAGGGTTCCTGGTCGGCGGTGCCCAGCGCTGCGTGGTTGCGCACGAAGGCGTACCCGACCGCCGCCTGGTACCAGCGGGCCAGCAGTTCGCCGGTGGTATCGCCCGCGAAGCCGCCCACGTCCGCTGCCGCGAACGGAATGCCGCTCAGGCCCAGGCCCTGGATCATGGGGAGGCTCAGGGCCAGATGCGACCACGTGGCGGTGTTGTCCCCGGTCCAGACGGTCGCGTGCCGCTGGATGCCCGCGTACCCGGCGCGGGTCAGCACCCACGGGCGGATCTGCGGGCTGAACTTCGCGTACCCGGCGCGGCTGGCCTCGCTCATGCCGTTCGCGTACGCGTTGTGGACCTCCAGGTGCGTGCGGGTGCCGTGCCGCGCGTCGTACGGCAGGGTCTTGCCCTCGGTCTCGCGCGGCTGGCGCAGGCTGAAGCACGCGGGCTCGTTCATGTCGTTCCACTGCCCCTGAATGCCCGCGTCCGCGAAGAATTTATGTCGCCCGGCCCACCACGCGACCACCTCGGGCCGCGTGAAGTCCGGGAACACCGCCGGGTCCGGCCAGACCTCCCCGACCAGCACGTCCCCACGCGCCGTGCGCACGAGGTGATCGCCCTTCGCCGCCTCCTCGTACACGTCGTACCCGGCCTCCAGTTTCACGCCGGGGTCCACGATCGGCACGAGCTTCACGCCCTGCTCGCCCGCCTCCTTCACGAAGGCCCGCAGGTCCGGGAAGTTCGCGCGGCTGACCGTCCAGACCTTGTACGCGTCCATGTAGTCGATGTCCACGTACACGCTGTCCAGCGGCAGCTTCCGGTCGCGGTAGCCCTGGATGACCGCGCGCAGGTCGTCCGCCGTGCGGTACCCCCAGCGGCTCTGCGCGGCCCCCAGCGCCCACAGCGGCGGCATCGGCGCGTAGCCGGTCAGGTCCGCGTAGCGGCGCAGCACGTCCGCCGGGCGCGGGCCCGCCAGGACGTACACGTCCAGTTCCGGGCCGGCGGAGGCCCAGCGCAGCTCGGTCGGGTGGGCGCGCGCCACGTCCACCTCCATGCGCCAGGGTTCGTCCACGAACACCCCGTGCGCCCGGCCGCCCTGCAACACGGTCGTGAACGGCACCGACACGTACAGCGGGTCCGTCTCGGTGTGGTGCGGGAAGCAGTCGGTGTTCCAGAAGGTCAGGTGCATGCCGCGCTTGTCCAGCGGCCCCACCCGCTCCCCGAAGCCCAGGTACATCGCGCCGTCCGGGGCGTCCAGGTGCAGGCGCGTGCGGCGCAGGTTGAAACGCTCGGCGTCCAGCGCGGGCCGCTGCGTGGGCGCCTCGCCCGACCAGTCCAGCGCGCTGACCAGTTCGCGCCCCTCCGCGCCGTCGTCGGCCGGGCCATGACCCGTCACGACCCGCCACGCCCCGGTCACGCGGTTCAGGTGCAGCGACAGCCCACCCGCGCTCACCCACAGCTCGGCCCCGGCCTCGGTGACCTGCAGGGACGCGCCAGCCGGCAGGTCCGGCCGCAGCGCGAAACTCCGCTTCGGGCCCACCCGCGGGAAGCCCAGCGTGTTCGCCCGCGCCTCCGGGAGCAGGCGCACCCGCAGCGCCCCGGGCAGCGGCGCGGTCACCACCAGCACGTCCGACTCGCCCCACACGCGCACCTCCGGCCCCTGCCCACCCGACTCTGCCGCAAACGAAGAGAACCTCATGTGCCCACCAGCGTACCGCTGTTGGGGTCGAAGGTTGAAGGTTGATGGAGCCCAGCCTCTGTCACCTATCAACCTTCGACCATCAATGTTCCTCACCCGGTGCCGAGGAACTCCACCTGCACGCCGCTCTCGTCGGCGGCGCGGCGGGCGTGGTGCAGCTGCGCCTGCGCCGCCGGCCGCAGGGCGCGCTCGGGGCGCTGCCACAGCGCCTGCGCGACGCGGCTGGCGCGCCGGACGAGCAGCACCTCGCCGGGCAGGGCCAGCCCCACGGCGGCCAGCAGGGCCTGCGCGCTGGGCGGCACGTCGGAACTGAGGTCCAGCGGGACGTGCGCGGTGACGCGCTCGCCGGGGCGGCGCAGGCTGACGCGCGCCTCGGGCTGCGCGGGCCGCTGCTCAATCAGCACGTCCGAACGCGGATCGAGCAGGCCGCCTGAACCGCTGCCGCGCCGGGCGTCGTTGGCGAGGTCGTGGGCGCTCTGCATGTGCCGCCGCGTGCGGGGCGCGTACACCACGCGGAGGGTCACGCCGCGCGCCAGGGCCTCGGCCTGCACCTCGCGGGCCTCCTCGTCGAGCAGGGCGGGACCGCGCCCGCGCCCGACCGAGGCGATCACCGCCTGATTGTCGGTGTGTACCGTCAGCGGCTCCCCGGCTGGCGCGGCGCGGACCGCCTCCAGTACGGCGCGCACCTCGGCGGCATTGTTGTCCGGGGCAAGCAGCTGCCCCTGGAAGCGCGCCGGGAGCGTGCCGGGGCGCAGCAGCACCAGCCCCCAGCCGCCCAGGCCGCGCACACGCCCGTCGGGGCCGGATTGTTCCTGCCAGCTGGCATCCACGAACGCCTGATTCACGCGGGGGGACCTCCGGGAGGTGGGGGAGAGGGCGGAGGCCAGGAGACCCTGAGGCGCATTGTGCTCCGCAGGTCCGGCCCGGTCGGTGAGGGTTCCCTCAGCGGGCCCTTGCGGCTCGCAGCATGCCGCGCGGGGCGCGCTGCGCGAATCGGCCACCCGGCCTACGCCCGCACGCCGGCGGGTCAGTCAAGGGTGGTGTCCAGCGTGCGCGAGAGGACCTGCCGCGCCAGCCGGTGCAGGCTGCGCGGATCGAATTCCCCGGCCTCCAGGCGGCGCAGCAGCTCCGTCTGCACGCGCGCGTCCCGGGCCAGCTCGGCGAGCGGAATGCCCAGCAGTCGGCGGCGCAGGCCCAGCTTCACGCCTCCCGGAAAGCTCACGGTGTCCATGCGCCATGATGCCCTGAGCGGGCGGGCCGGAATGGGATACTGACACCATGACCCACGCCACTGGCCCGGACGCCGCGACCCTCGACATCCTCGACCTGTACCGTCAGGCCGGCGCGTACCACGAGGGGCACTTCCTGCTCGCCTCGGGCCGCCACAGCCCCAAGTTCCTGCAGAGCACCACCGTCCTCCAGCACCCCCACTACACCGAGCAGATCGGCCGCGCGCTGGCCGGGGCGCTGCGTGGAGCGGGCATCGACGCGCAGCTCGTGATCGGGCCGGCCATGGGCGGCGTCGTCCTGGCGTATGAAACGGCCCGGCACTACGGCACCCGGGCGATCTTCGCGGAGAAGGACGGGCAGGGCGACATGAAGATCCGCGAGGCCTTCACCATCGCCCCCGGCGAGCCCTTCGTGGCGGTCGAGGACGTCCTCACGACCGGCGGGAGCGTCCTGAAGGCCGTGCGCGCCGCCGAGGCCGCCGGGGGCCGCTGCGTGGGCATCGCGTGCATCGTGGACCGCCGCGCCGGGGGCGGCGACCTGCACGGCTACCCGCTGGTGGCCCTGACCCGGCTGGTGTTCGACACCTACGCGCCCGACGAGGTGCCCGGGTGGCTCGCGGCGCTGCCCCTGCAGGAGATCTGACCCCCTGCGCGGGGTGACTCGATGACCGTCAGCGGTCGCCGGCGGGCCTCAGCGCATCCGGCGGCGGGGCCTCCACCCGCACCGCCTGCCCGGTGACGGGGTGCGTGAAGTGCAGCGTCCAGGCGTGCAGGAGGTACCCCAGGTCGCCCGGCAGGCCCGGCAGCCCTGCCAGCGGCAGACCGCCCGGGCCGTACAGCGGGTCGCCCACCAGGGGATGCCCGGCCGCGGCGAGGTGAATGCGGATCTGGTGCGGGCGGCCCGTGTGGATCGCCACGTCGAACAGGGTCTGCCCGGCGCGGCGCTCGCGGACGGTCGCCACGCTGCGCGACGGCTTGCCCCCGGGGCTGGCGGCGAACACCGTGCCCAGGCGCGGGTGCGGCACCGGCCCGATGGGTGTGCGGATGTCCAGCGTGTCCCACTGCGGCACGCCTGTGCCCAGCGCGCGGTACACCTTCCCCACCTCGTGCTCCCGCCACGCGCGGGACAGCGCCGCGCCTGCCGCCCCGGTGCGGGCGAACAGCACCGCGCCGCTCGTGCCGCGCCCCAGCCGGTGCAGGGGGCTGGCCCCCGGGTAGCGCAGCCGCACCTGCGTCAGCAGCGTGTGCGTCAGGAACCCCGCCCCTGGCAGCGTCGGCAGGCCAGACGGCTTGCTCACCGCGACCAACGCGTCGTCCTCCAGCAGCACCGCGTAGTCCAGCGGGGCCGCCTCCTCCCGCCACGGGGGACGGTGCCACACGACCACGTCCCCGGCGCGCAGCACCTCGTCCCCGCGCGCCGGCACGCCCCGCACCTCCACCTCACCCGCCGCCAGCCGCGCCGCCCACGTCGCCCCGTCCGAGTGCTGGTACTCGCGCGTCAGGAACGCCAGCACCCGCTCCCCGCCCGCGCGCACCTGCGAGCGGAACGCGAAACCGCTATTCGAGGGCGCGTCGTCGGACATGGGGGACAGGGTAAAGCGTGCGGCCGTTCCGCGTCCGACTTCCCGCGCAGGCCCTACACTGGCCGGTGATGTTTGGTTCGCCCTCTCCGAGAAGTCGCCCGCAACCGGGGCATCTGTATGACGTGGCCGTGGTCGGTGCCGGACTGGCGGGCACTGAGCTGGCGTGGCGGCTGGCCCGCGCCGGACTGGACGTGCTGCTGGTGTCGCAGGCGCTCGATCACCTGGGGAACCTGTACCAGCCGACCACGGCGGGCGTGACGTTCCCGGAAGGCAGTCTGTTCGAGGAGGTGCGCGCCGCGCTGCTCCCCGACACGGACGGCTGGACCTTCCACCGGCACCTGAAGGCCCGCGTGGAGGAGACGAGTGGCATTCACCTCCTCCAGAGCACCGTCACCGCGCTGGACGAGGAGGACACGCAAGTGGTGCTCTCGACCTGGGAGGGGCCGAAACTCCACGCGCGGCTGGGCGTGCTGGCCGTCGGGGCGTTCCTGAAGGGCCGCCTGCTCGTGGGGGACACCATGGACGAGGCCGGGCGTCTCAGCGAGGTCGCGTACGACTTCCTGGCGGACGACCTGACCGCCAGTGGCATCTGGCTGATCGGGGCGGAACGCCGCGCCGAGGGCGAGGGGGTCGAGCCGCCCTACGACGTGCGCTTCCTGACCCCCGCGCCCAGTGAACTGGACGGCTTCCGCGTGAACCGACTGGAGCGCGTGCGGATGCTGGGGCAGTGCACGCCCGGCGAGCACACGTACGGCAGTGTGCTGCAAAGCGCGGCCCGCCTCGCCGACGACCTGCTGGCCGACCTGACCGGGGGGCGCGCATGATCGCCCGCCTGAGCGACTTCCGGTTCCCCGACGCCGCCGCGCGCCTGTACCCGGACACCCCGGACCGCCCCTGGGTGCTGGAGGTGGGTTTTGGCGACGGACGGTTCTGGCCGCACTTCGCCGCGACCTTCCCCGAGGCGCCCAACTACCTCGGCGTGGAACTCTCCGGCGTGTCCCTGCTGAAGGCGCACCGCCGCCTGCGGGACGCGGGCCTGGACAATGCGATCCTCACGAAGATGCCCGCCGACGTCCTCGTGCGGTCCGTCATCCCGCACGCGGGCCTGGACCTGATCGTCGTGAACTTCCCCGACCCCTGGCCCAAGGCCGGCCACACCGACCACCGCCTTCTGCGCGTCCCGTTCTTCCAGCTCGCGGCCAGCCGCCTGAAGCCCGGCGGGATGATCCTGCTGACCACCGACCACGACGAGTACTTCGAGTTCGCGTGCGAGCAGGCCGGGGCCAGCGGCGTCATGCGCGTCGAACGCGCGGACCCGCCCGCCGCCGCTCTGGAAACCAAGTACGCCCTGAAGTGGCGTGACCTCGGCCTGGGCGTCAACCACGCCCGCTTCATCCCCACCGCCCACCAGCCCGTCCCGCACGGGCCGACCACCCCCTACCCGGAGGACCCCACCACCGTGCCCCACGCCGTCCTGACCCTGCCCGACACCTTCAATCCCCAGACCTTCGAGAAGGTCACCGAACGCAACCCTGGTAGCCGCAACGCCGACGAGGGCGGCGCGTGGACGGTCATCCTGCTCGACCTGTACGCCGGCCTGCGCCGCGACGGCTGGGTCGTCCTGGCGCACGTCGTGGAGGGCGAACTGACCCAGGAGGTATTGATCGGCATCACCGCCCGCGAGGACGGCACGCACCTCGTGCGCCTCGCCAAGTTCGGCGGGCCGATCATCACGACCGGCGTGAAGGCCGCGGTGGGCGTCGTCACCCGCTGGCTGGAGGCTCAGGGCGCCGTCGTTAAGCACCACGGGTACTGACGGGCCGGTGCCGGTGCGCTTCACGACCGAACCCATGAGCGTCCTCCTGCCCGCCGTGCGGGATCGGCTGCGCGCGGCGGGCGAGGTGACCTTCGAGGTGCCTGACCCCGACGTGGGCCTGGGCCGCTACGCGGGCGAGGCGACTCCGCACGGCACGCACCGTCCCTGGAGCACCTGGACGGACCTCGCGGACCTGCTCGGCGCGCACCTGCTGACCCCGGACAGGGCAGGGGAGGGGCGGGTGCGACTGACCCTGCGCGCCCACGCTCCGGCCCGCGACCCCGATCACGCCGGGTACGGCCCGGACGGCGACTGGGCCCGCGTGAACAAGCTGGAGGACCCCATCTTCCTGGCGACGTTCGTCGAGGCGCTGCGCCGCGTGAACCCCCCCCAGGGCGGGCGGGTGCTGGCGCTGGGCGTGAACGCCGGGCATGAACTGGCCGCCCTGCCGCTCGCCTTCCCGGACCGCACCTTTGAGGTGGTGGGCGTGGATCTCGACCCGGCTGCCGCGCAGGCCGCCCGCGAACGCTGGCCCCAGGCGACCATCCACGCGGCGGACGTGAACGCCCTGCCCCCGGACCTGGGCCGCTTCGACCTGATCCTGGCCCTGAGCCTCCTCCAGAGCCCCGGCGTGCGGCAGGACGTGCTGCTCGCCGCGCTGCGCCGCCAGCACCTCACGCCGGGCGGCGGCCTGATCCTGGGGTACCCGAACGCCCGCTACCGGGGCGGCACCCTCTCGTACGGCGCGCGCATGCGCAACTACGCCCGCCCGGACCTGAGCCTGCTCGCCGCCGACGTCACGAACGCCCGGCGCGGCCTCCAGAAACACGACTACAAGGTGTTCGTGACCGGCAAGTACGAGGTGCTCCTGACGGCCATCCCGGCCCACGCCACCACCCCCACCGGGTTGGACCTCTGAAGAACGGGCAAATCTTCTCACGGGACACTCAGCCGTGCGCTAGGGTGGCGCGCATATGCGTACTCCTGCCCTGCTCCTTGGCCTGAGTCTCCTCCTGGCGTCCTGCGCTCCCACTGCCACCACGGCGACCGAACAACCTCAGGGCCCCCTGGTCGAGGGTGAAACCTGGACCATCACCGGGCTCGACCAGAACAACGACAAGATGGAAGGCCGCGTCGTGGTTCCTGCCGACCCCAGGTACGACCGCACGGACCGCGACTGGACCTACTACAGCCGCACCGCCCGGATCTACTTCACGGAAAGCACCGGCGAATTCCAAGTGTGGGACACCAGCAACCCCGAGCGCTTCCTGATCTGCATTGTGCGCAGCCCAGCCGAGACCTACACCGCCACGAAGAAGCAGTACAGCGGCCTGAGCGTGGCGGGCTCCATGGCAGATCTCAACGCGGTTTTCGCCAAGCTGAGCGGGTCCGGCACCAAACTCACCGGTGGCTCCTGCACGATCACCCGCTGAACCGACCCCTACGGCGTGCCTCCTTCACGTCATGAAGGAGGCACGCCGCGTTGTCCTGCTGGTTCAGCCCTTGGTCAGGATGCGCACGGTCAGGATCTGGTCCGCCACGGCGCCCGCCACCTCGGCGTTGTTCTGGTCCATGGTGCGGGTCAGTTTGGGCAGCAGGTCGTCACCGGTTACGACCTTCCCGAAGATGGTGTGCTTGCCGTTCAGGAAGTCCGTCGGCTCGAAGGTGATGAAGAACTGGCTGCCGTTCGTGGCCGGGCCGCTGTTCGCCATGGCCAGGATGCCGCCGCTGTTGAAGGTCAGCTTCTGACGGAACTCGTCCGCGAACTGGTAGCCGGGGCCGCCGGTGCCCCACTCGGCCTTCTTCGCCTCGTCCACGCTCTTGGGGTCGCCGGTCTGCGCCATGAACCCGTCGATCACGCGGTGGAAGCGGATGCCGTCGAAGTAGTGGTTGCGGGCCAGGAACACGAAGTTGTTCACCGTGACCGGCGTCTCCTGCTCGTACAGGTCCGCCAGGATCTGCCCCTTGCTCGTGTCGATCAGGGCGTAGTAGTCCTTGCCGTCCGTCAGGGCCATGTCGGGTTCACTGGTGAATTCGCGCTTGGGTTCGGTGGTCAGGAACGGCACCTCGGTGTACCCGGCGGGGAGGGGGCCGGGCTTGGTGACGGCGGCCGCGCCGGTCTTCGTGTCCGTGGCGGGCGTCTCGGTGGCCGGGGTATCGGTCGCGGGCGTGGTGGTGTCCGTCGCGGCCGTGTCCGTCTTCGTGTCGGTCGTGGTCGCGTCGTCCTTCTTCTGGCAGGCGGTCAGGGCCAGCAGGGCCGTGAGGATCAGGGCAGCGTGTTTCATGGTCCGTGACAGTCTAGCGGCCCCCGCACGCCGCGCGTCACCCGAAGGGTGCATCGCCCGCCGGGGCAGGGGGCCGCGCGGTAGACTACTCAGTTGATGATCGTGACCATTGATGGCGTCGCCGCCAGCGGAAAATCCAGCGTGTCCTCTGGCGTCGCGCAGGCTCTGGGCGTGCCCTACGTCAGCAGCGGCCTGCTGTACCGCGCCGTGACCCTCCTCGGCCTGAACGCCGGGGCTGAACTGGCCGACGCCAGCGCCCTGCTTCCCCTGCTCCCGGGCGTGCGTCTGGAGCCCCTCGCCAGCGGCAACCGCGTCTGGAACGCGGACCATGATCTGACCGCCGACCTGCACAGCACCCGCGTGGACGGCGGGGTCAGCACCGTCGCCGCCCTCCCCGAAATCCGCGAGTGGGTGGACGCCCAGCTGCGCGCGCTCCCCGCGCCCCTCGTCGCCGAGGGGCGCGACATGGGCACCAACGTCTTCCCCCACGCGCCGCACAAGTTCTACCTGACCGCCAGTCCCCGCGTCCGGGCCGAACGCCGCGCGAAAGAACGTCCCGAGGACATTCCCGCCATCGAGGCCGCCCTGACCGAACGCGACCGCCAGGACACCACCCAGAGCGCCCCCGCCCCCGACGCCCGCGTGATCGACACGGGGCCCCTCACCCTCCAGGGCGTGATCGACACCATCCTCGCCGACCTGCGCTGAGACGCCATGAAGAACGCCGCCCCAGCCTGTGGGGCGGCGTTTCGAGTGCGGGCCTTAGGGGCGCGCGACGGTGAACTTCTGGCTGGTGTAGACCTCGGTGTCGCTGGCGACACTCTCGTCACCCAGCGCCTTGAGCACTTTCACGCGCAGCTGGTAGGTGCCGTTCGCTGCCGCGCTCCCGTTGCTGAGCTTGCCGTCCCAGCTGTAGGTGTTGTACGCGTCGCAGGTGCTGCTGGTCTTGGACACGTCATTGGTGCAGTTACGGCCCAGGTACTCCTGCTTCAGCAGGGTGTCGACCACGGCGCCGTTGCTGTCGAGCAGTTCCATGGTCAGCTTGCGGGCCTGGTGTGAGATCTGCGCAATGACGTACGGGGCGTCCAGCGTCAGTTCGTTGGGCTTGGCCGCGTCGAGTGCCACCTGCTTGAAGGTGTAGTCGATCGGGTTGGCGACCGTCTGACCCTCGGTGTAGTAGGTGTCGGCGACGTCGTCACCCAGCGCGGGGAAGTCCTGTGACTTGCCGCCCACGATCAGGTTCCCCAGCACCTGGATGCTCTGGTAATCCCCCACGAAGCCGCCGTAGGGCACCACGATGTTGGGGCTGGTGGTGCTTTCCAGATCCACGTACCCGCCGTACTGGGCTTTGTCCGCAGCGCCGACCGGAGGCGTCACCACGACGTTCAGTTCCACCTCGCTGAAGGGAGGCACGATGATCTGCACGCCACTCGCGGAGTCGGCACTCTGACCGTTGATGGTCATCGTGGCGTACTTCTGCACGGGGGTCGGCGCCAGGGTGGTGCCGCCGATCGTCAGCGCGGGGTAGTTGTAGGCGGTGTACACCTCGCGGCGCGCGCCGGTGTTCTTCAGCACCACGACCTTGCTGCGCGTGGCGAAGGTGGCGCTCTCGCCGAGGCTCAGCTTGGCGGGGGTGGCGCGCACCGAGTTGGTGTAGGCGTTCACGATGTTGATCATGCCCGCGCCCTGACGCTGCGCGTAGTCGGGCAGGCCCGTCACGAGGGTGCTGCCGTTCAGGTACCAGCGGAGGCTGGCGGTGTTCATCAGCATCGTGCGCATGTCCTTGGCGGCCGTGTTGGGGTAGGCCTGCAGCAGCAGCGCTGCGGCGCCCGCCACGTGCGGGGAGGCCATGCTGGTGCCGCTGAGCACCTCGTAACCGGCGGGATCTGCGCTGAGCGGGTAGGTGCTGTAGATGTTGCCGCCGGGGGCGCCCAGGTCGGGCTTGAATTCCAGCTCGGCGCTCATGCCGATGGAGCTGAAGCTGCTCGAGGCGTTGGCGGTGGGGTTGTTGATGCTGACCTTGCTGCCGTCGAAGGTCATGCTGACGCCGCCGGCGATCAGACCATCGATCTTGGCGCCGTCGGTGTCGCTGATGGCCACCACGGGAATCGTGATGGCGGGCGTACCGGCCACCGTGGGGCTGATGTACCCGGCGGCGTTGTTGTACAGGATGACGGCGCTGGCACCGGCGTCCTGGGCGTTCTTGGCCTTCTCGTAGAACGAGCAGGTCCCGCGGCGGATCAGGACGGCCTTGCCGGTCAGGCTGCCGGGTGCGAAGCCGCCGCTGGCCGTGCAGCCGTCGTTGGTCGTCGTGGTGGTGCTGCCGGGTTTCTTCGTGATGGACAGGCTGGTGCCCAGTGTGGGGGCGGGAGCGCCGGTGGCGGTGTAGTAGCCGACCTTGGTGCCGTTGGAGAGGGTGAAGCCTTCCAGGTCGATCTTGGCGTTGTCGACGGAGGCGACCGAGATCACCTGATCGCCCATGGTGGGGCCGCCCATGCTGTAGGTGCCGCTGGCACCGCTGTTGCCTGCGGAGGCGACCATCACGACGCCTTTTTTCACCATGCGGTCAGCGGCTTTGGCCAGCGGGGTTTCCTTCCAGTTGTCGAAGGCCGACCCCAGGCTCATGTTCACGACCTGCATGCCGTCCTTCACGGAGCGTTCCATGGCGGCCAGGATGACGTCGTCGTACGAGCTGCCGCCGCAGCCGAAGATGCGGTAGGCGCCGAAGCTCACTTCGGGCGCGACGCCGGCGAAGGGGCGCCCGTCACGGGAGTTGCCGGGATCGTACCCGCCGATGATGCCGGCCACGTGAGTGCCGTGTCCACCGCAGTCGTCGGGGTTGTCGTCAGGGACCGGCACGTACTTGCTGTCCTTGCCGTAGTCGTCACCCACGAAGTCGTAGCCGGCCACGATGCGGCCCTTGAAGGCAGGGTGATCCACGTCGATCCCGGAATCGATGACGCCGACCTTGACGCCCTTACCGGTCAGGCCCAGTTCGTTCTGGGCGATGTCGGCGCCGGTCATGCCCTTGGCATAGAACATTTCGGGGGTGACCGTGGCGTTCAGGTCCACGGTGGTGTCCGGCGCGTCCACCCGGTGAATGGGGTAGATGCCCAGCACGCCCGGCATCTGGGAAATGCGGCCCATCTCGCTGCTGCTGGCCTGGACGGCGAAGCCGTTGAACAGCGTCTGATAGGCGCTGATCTCCTGGTACTTGATGCCCTGCTTGGCAGCCTGGGCGCGGAAGGTAGCCTGCTGCGCGCCCACGCTCTGGCTGCTTAGGCTGGTGGGATCCCCTTCGAGTTCCACGAACCAGCGGTCCGTGACGACCTGGGCCGTCTTCAGGAGGGAACCGTCGTGCTGCGCGGTGGTGGTCGTGGGCGTGGTGCTGGTACCGCAGGCGCCCAGCAGCAGGGCCAGGCTCAGCAGGGACGCAGTTTTCAGGGTGTTCTTCACGTGGGACTCCTTGGGGGCGCCTTAGCGGCGGCTCAGGGCGATCTGGTAGGTGTTGGTGACTTTGTCGTCGGTGGCCGTGGGGTCGTCGTGAATGTTGAAGCTGGTGACGACGACGGTGTACGTGCCGGTTGCGGGGACGTTGAAGCGGATTTCGGATTCGAGTCCGGCGCCGCTGTCGTCGTCTTTTTCGAGGATGGTCTTGCCGTCGGGCATCAGGATCATGACGTAGGGATCCAGGGTGCTGGCGGCGTCGGCACTGACGCTCTTGACGGTGAGCTTGAGCATGTCGCCGGCGGTCGCGTCGAACTTGAAGTAGTCCATGTCGCGGGCCTGACCGGTGATGAAGCCCTTGGTCGTGGTGCCGATGGGGAGGGCGGTGGCGGCCGCCACGCTGTCGTTGGGTTCGTTGGCGTCGGCGATGGCGACCGTGAAGGGCGTGGTGGCCTGCTGGGTGTTGCCCTGCGCGTCGAAGGCCTTGGCGGTGATGGTGTGGGTGCCGTTGTCCGCGAAGGCGTAGGCCTTGCTGGCGGTGTAGGGGGCGTCGGTGTCGGTGGCGATCAGGGTGCCGTTGTCGTAGAACTCGACCTTGGTCACGCCGACGTTGTCGCTGGCGGTGGCGGTGAAGGTCGCGGTGCCGGCCGCTTCGATGCGGGTGGGGGCCGCAGCGACGGTGACGGTCGGGGCGACCGTGTCGATGTTGACGCTCAGGGTGGTGGTGGAGCTGGTGGCCTGACCCTGCGCGTCGAAGGCCTTGGCGGTGATGGTGCGGGTGCCGTTGTCGGCCCCGGTGTAGGCCTTGCTGGCGGTGTAGGGCGCGGTGGTGTCGGTGGCGATCAGGGTGCCGTTGTCGTAGAACTCGACCTTGGTCACGCCGACGTTGTCGCTGGCGGTGGCAGTGAAGGTCACGGTGCCGGGCGAGGTCAGGGTGCTGGGCGTGGCGGTCACGCTGACGGTAGGCGCCGTGACGTCGATGTTGACGGTGACGCTGGCGGTGGCTTCAGCGGTGTTGCCGGCCGCGTCGCTGGCCACGGCGCGGTAGGCGACAGTGCCGTTCTGCGCGCTGGTGACGCTGGCGGTGGCGGTGTAGGGCGAGGTGGTGTCGCTGCTGATCAGCGTGCTGCCCTGGTAGAAATCGACTTTGGTCACGCCGACGTTGTCGCTGGCGGTGGCGCTCAGGGTGATGGTGCCGGCCGCGGTGACGGTGGTGGGCGCGGCGGTGAGCGCGACGGTGGGTTTGGTCGCGTCTGGAGTGGGGTGGGGCGCGCAGGCGCTCAGGAGGGCGCCGGTGAGGGCCAGCACGGCGAATGGAATGGATCGCTTCATGTGATCTCCTTGAA
Organism: Deinococcus actinosclerus; assembly: GCF_001507665.1. NCBI lineage: Bacteria > Thermotogati > Deinococcota > Deinococci > Deinococcales > Deinococcaceae > Deinococcus > Deinococcus actinosclerus. Next base: position 326,541 of record NZ_CP013910.1, read on the forward strand.
TGCCCATGCAGCGCCGACACCTGCATCCAGGGTCATCTGGGGAGGAGGTGAGGGTTGTCTGGGCTCCCGGGTTGACGCCGGGAATTGTGTTGCTATGGGTGTAGATCATACGCGCCCCCCTGCCTGGGGGCAAGGTTCGTTCACCACAATCTCAGATTGCCCTCAGTGGTACTAACCTGCCCTTCACCGTCTGGGCACGTGCCGGGTGCATGGATATGCGCCCGCAGGTCCCCTGAGTGGCCGCGCATCTCCCTGCCGCTGGCGACCGGTGCGGGGGATGAGCCCCGGGTCTCGGGACGCTGAAGGCTGAAGCGTCGTCCGGAACGCTGTCGCGTGATCCGGCGCTGCGTAGCCTGAGCCCATGACGGCCCGCCGATTCCTGCCTGCGCTGCTGCTCGTGTCCTGTCCGGTCGCCCTGGCCCAGTCGCAGGCGGCGCTGGACGCCGTGGACGCCCGGCAGATGAGCATTCCGGCCTCCCGCACGGCCTTCCAGAAAGGGGGTTACCCGGGCAGCGCACTGACAGTGCGCCAGACCCTGGCGCCGGGCGGCAACTACACCCGTCAGGTCGTCAGCTACCAGTCCGGGGACCTGCGGATCAACGCGCTGCTGACCGTGCCGCGCGGCACACCGCCGAAGGGCGGGTGGCCCGCCATCGTGTTCAACCACGGCTACATTCCTCCGAACGTGTACCGCACCACGGAGCGGTACGTCGCGTACCAGGACGCCTTCGCGCGGGCCGGGTTCGTCACGCTGAAAAGCGACTACCGTGGGCACGGCAGCTCGCAGGGCGAGGCGCTCGGCGGGTACTACGCGCCGGGCTACACCACCGACGTGATGAACGCCCTGGCCAGCCTGAAACGCGACCCGCGCGTGAACGCGGCGCGGATCGGCATGTGGGGGCACTCCATGGGCGGCTTCCTGACCCTGCGCGCCATGGTCATCGACCGCAGCGTGAAGGCCGGGGTGATCTGGGCCGGCGTGGTCGGGGACTACGACCAGCTGATGACCAGCTGGACGCGCCGCGCGCCCGTCCCGGCCAGCATCCCGCAGCGGGTGCTGGACCTGCGCAAGCGGGCCGTTGAGCAGTACGGCACGCCCAGCAGCAACCCGACCTTCTGGAACACCCTCAGCGCGAACACCTACCTGAAGGACCTGGGCGGCCCCATTCAGCTACACATCGGCACGAACGACGAGGAGGTGCCCGTCGCGTTCCATACCGCCCTGGCCGCCCAACTGCGGCCGCTGGGCAAGCTCGGCGGCAACTACGTCTATCCGGGGGACAACCACAACCTCTCGGGCAACCTGCGCGCGGCCCTGAACCGCAGCGTGCAGTTCTTCAGGGACCGCCTGTAATGCGCGCGCTGATCAACCTTACGCTGCTGGCCCTGCTGGCGGGCGCCGGGTACGTGGCGCTCACCCAGCCGGACGCGCCGCCGCTGCGACTGCCCTGGACCCAGCCGGAGGCGACCGACCCGGCCCGGCCCGACCCGCCGAGCCCCGGGACCGGCGGCGGGCCCCTCCAGAACCTGGGTGACACCGCGCTGAAGGCCGCCGTGGCCCGCAACCCGGTCAGCATCCAGGCGCTGAAGGCCCGCGAGTACCCGGGCAGCGCCCTGACGGTCCGGCAGACCCTGGCGGCGGGCGGCAACTACACCCGGCAGGTCGTGAGTTACCAGTCCGAGGGCCTGCGCATCAACGCGCTGCTGACCGTCCCGCGCGGCACGCCGCCGCAGGGCGGGTGGCCCGCCATCGTGTTCAACCACGGGTACATCCCACCCGCCGAGTACCGCACCACCGAGCGGTACGTGGCGTACCAGGACGCCTTTGCCCGCGCGGGCTTCGTGACGCTGAAAAGCGACTACCGCGGGCACGGCAGCAGCGAGGGACAGGCGCTCGGCGGGTACGACGACCCCGGCTACACCGTGGACGTCCTGAACGCCGCCGCCAGCCTCCGGCGTGACCCGCGCGTGAACCCCGCCCGCCTGGGCCTGTGGGGTCACTCTATGGGCGGGCAGCTGAGCCTGAAGGCCATGATCGTCGATCCCCGCCTGAAAGCCGCGTCCCTGTGGGCGGGCGTGATCGCCAGCTACGACGTCCTGGCGACCGACTGGAACCCACCCCCCGGCGAGCAACGCACCCTGGACGCCGTCAACCGCCGCTACCTGCGCCTGCTGAGCCCCAACGCGTACCTGCGGGAACTGAACGGGCGGCCCATCCAGCTGCACCACGGCACGAACGACAGGGACGTGCCGTACGCCTTCCAGAAGAACCTCGCGGACGACCTGAGAAACGCCGGGCAGGGCGTGGACGCCTACCGCTACGACGGCGACAACCACAACCTCTCCGGTAACCTCCGCACGGCGCTGAACCGCAGCGTGCAGTTCTTCAAGGAGAACCTGTAGGGGTCACTCCACCCAGGTGACCTTGTCCGCCAGCGGCGCGCGGCGCGCGGACGGCAGCTCGGCCGCCGGGTAGCCCAGCACCAGCAGCCCCAGCAGCTTCGGCGCGCCCAGCGCCTGCGCCGCCACCGGACTGACCATCACCGGGCCGCTCACCCACTTCCCGACCAGCCCGAACGCCGTGGCGGCCAGCCACATGTTCTGCGCGGCGCAGGCCAGGGCCGCCTGCTCCTCCCACTCGGGCATCTTCGGTTTCTCGGGCATGTGCAGTTCCAGGCTGATCCACAGCGGCGCGCGCCACGCCCGGGCGCGCTGCGCCTCCAGCGCCGGTTCGCTGTCCCGGTCGGGCGCGCTGCCCGCCGCGTACGCCTGTGCGAACACCTCGGCCAGCCTCGCGCGGCCCTCACCGGTGAACACCGTGAAGCGCCACGGCTCGGTGCGCCCGTGATTCGGCGCCCAGGTGCCCGCCTCCAGAATGGCTTCCACCACCTCACGCGGCACGGCGTCCGGCCTCAGCAGACCGATGTCCACCGTGCGGCGCGCACGGATCACGTCCAGCACGGTCAGGGCGGCGGCAGGGAAGGGAGTGTCCAGTGTGGTCATGCCCCCACTATGCCGCGCCCCTCAGGGACGGGCAGGGCCTTCCAGGCTCAGGGTGCGGCTGACGCGCCGGGCAGTGCGGTGTGCGTCCCAGGCCAGCCCCGTCAGTGCCAGGGGCAGGACGATCAGGAAGATCAGATCCAGGGTGTCCTGTCCTGGCGCGAGGAGCGCCGTGATCCACTGACTGAGCATCAGGCAGCCCACCAGCAGCCGCGCGCCCAGCGTCCAGCGGTACGGGTCGGGGCGCCACAGCACGCTCCACGTCAGGGCCAGCATCAGGGTCAGGCCGGTCGTGGGCCCGGCCAGGTAACGCGGCAGTTCCTGCGGGACCTCGACGTTGTTCCAGAACATCAGTCCGCCGTAGCCCAGCTGGAGCAGGAGCAGCGTCACCCACAGCCCCACCGGGAGGCGGCGGTACTGCTCCGTCAGGTCCCGCGTGGCGTACGTGCGCCGCAGCGCGCGGTTCACCTGCCCCGGGTCGCCGAGCGTGGCGACGGCCTGCGCCTCGGTCAGCCCGCTGCCCATGGCGTCGTGGACGTGCGCGGCGTACTCGCCGGCCACGCGGTCCTGCGCGGCAGGGGCGAGGTCGTGGAGGGCGGCCCCCAGCCAGTCACGCAGGGTCATGCGGGCACGCTCCGCTGTTTGCGGGCGGCGGTCAGGGACAGCTGGAACCGGACCAGCTGGACGGTCAGCAGCACCACGGCGAGCCAGCCTTCCAGCCGGCCGAACCACCCGCCCACCTGCGCCGGCTGGGTGACACCCACCCAGGTCGCCCAGAGCAGACCGCCCAGCAGGATGAGGCTGCTGGGTTTGGTCAGCCAGTGCCAGACCACCCGGCTCTCGGGGCGCAGCGGCCGGGTCAGCAGCTGCCAGCGCGCGAGATTGATCAGCAGGACGAGCAGGAGGGCCGCCCCGAGCAGGGTCAGGGCGCGTGGATCGCCCCGCAGCGCCCCGGGTCCTGCCGCGCCCAGCATCCCGAGCTGCATGGGCGCCGAGTCCAGCAGGACGCGGCGGACACTCAGGCGGCCAGGGGGCAGGTGCCGCGCGTCCCAGGTGGTGAGGTGGGTGCGGTTCAGTCCGGTGCGGGCGGCCTGGGCGGAGCCCCAGCGGCGCAGCAGTCCGGCCTCGGTCAGGTCGGGTTCGGCGGCGAGGGTGTCCTCCAGGTGTGCCTGGTAGTCCGCCCGGACGCGCGCGGCGGCGGCGGGGGTCAGGTCGGCCGTGGCGACCTCCAGCCAGTCCACAACCGTCCCGGGAGGCTGGAGGCGGGGGCTGAGCAGGCTGCGGAGTTCGCCGGTCATGCCTTCCCCCCCAGCACCGCCTGCACGGCGCTGACCTGCGCCTGCCAGTCGCGGCGGGTGCGGGCCAGGGCGGCGCGGCCCTTCTCCGTCAGGCGGTACTCGCGCCGCGTGCGGCCCGCGACCTCGTGTTCATGGCTCTCGATCAGCCCCTCGGCTTCCAGGGCGTGCAGGGCGGGGTAGAGGGTGCCTTCGCGGGCGCGCAGCAGGCCCTCGCTGCGGGTGTTGATGGCCTGCGCGATGGCGTACCCGTGTTCGGGCTGGCGGTCGAGGACCGCCAGGATGAGCAGGCGGAGTTGCTCGCGGGCGTTCATGGTCCCACGATACCTCTGAGCCGGATGCATCTCAAGTCGAGGTATCGGCGCCCCTCGTTCAACCCGTGGGCAGGCCGTAGGCGCGTCGGGTGTTCGCGTCGGTCGCCGCCTCCAGCTCGTCGGGGCTCAGGCCGCGCAGGGCCGCGATGAACTCCAGCGTGTGCCGCACGTATCCGGGCCGGTTCGGTTTCCCGCGCCTGGGCACGGGGGCCAGAAAGGGCGCGTCCGTCTCCAGCAGCATCCGCTCCAGCGGCAGGTCGCGGGCCGCCGCCTGGATCTCCTGCGCGTTCTTGTACGTCGTGTTCCCCGCGAACCCGAAGTACGTGTGCTCGCCCCGCTCCAGGCCAAACCGCAGGAGTGCCGCATGTCCGCTGAAGCAGTGCAGGATCACCGGCACGTCCGGCCACGCGCGCAGCACGTCCATCACACCCCGGTGGGCGCTGTCCTGCCCGGCCTTGTCCCGCGTGTGAATCACCAGCACCTTGGCGCCGCGCCGCGCGAGGTCCAGCTGCCACTCGAACGCCGAGACCTGCGCGGCGCGCTTCGTGTCGTCCCAGTAGTCATCCAGGCCGCTCTCGCCGATGCCGACCACGCGCGGGTGCGCGGCGAGCGCCTCGATCTGCGCGCGGGCCTCCGGGCTGTCCTCGTCCGTATCGGTCGGATGCAGCCCCACCGTCGCGAAGACGTCCCCAAACTGTTCGGCCAGCGCCACCGCGTTGCGCGCATGCTCGGGGCTCGCGCCGATACAGACCATGGCACTCAGGCCCAGCTCGCCGCGCGCGCCCGCCGGGTCGTCGATGTAATCCAGGTGGGTGTGAGAATCGATCATGCCGCCCAGCCTAGCGCTGCGCCCCCGACACTCCCACCCGCGCCCCATCACTCTCATGAGACCGGCGCGCTAAAGTGCGACCCGTGCAGAAAGTCGGTTTGTACGCGCTGGTGGGGATCATGGCCTTCGCCCTGATCTTCGCCCTGCTGCCCACCCCGGGCCTCGACGCCAGCCAGTCCGGCGCGCGGCTCAGCGGCGTGCAGCTCCGCCTGTACCCCTCCGGCGACTCGAACGCCACCTGGAGCTTCCGCGCCGCCGACGTCCGCAACGACCCCGTGGCCGGCCTGACGACCCTGACCGGCATCACGGACGGGAAACGGCTCCTGAAGGAACAGGTGCAGGGCCGCTTCACGGGTCGCGAGACCCTGGACGCCACCCTGGCCACCCAGGAACTGACCATCGACAGTCAGGACACCATGACCACCCGTCAGGCCCGCATCACCCTGGTGCAGCAGTGTGCGGACATTGACCTCCAGGGCACCGAGCAGACCCCCGTGAAGATCGAACAGGGCCAGGGCTTCAGCGCGACGCAGGCGACAATCGCCTCCACCAGCCTGACCGGCACGATCCGCGACCTGAAAATGACCTTCGACTTCAGAATCCTCGATGCTTCTCCCAATTCCAAATACTCCTTCCCTCTTGACCCGACCGAGACCTGCCGCGACGGCAAGCGCGTTCCTCTCACCTGACCTGTTCTAGGAGACCCCCATGAAGAAAACGACCTCACTGCTGGCCCTCCTCGCCCTCACCGCTCCCGTTCTGGCCCAGACCGACGCGGGCAAACGCCTGATCACCATCGAAGGCGCCCCGCGTGGCGACGTCCGCAACGGTCCCCTGAACTTCACTGGCAACCCCGTCAAGGCGAAAGTCAGCACCCTGAACATCGAGGCCTCCCAGGCCATCCTGGCCGCCCCCAAGGGCACCGCGCTGATCGAAGCGAAAGGCAAGCGCACCGCTGACTTCACCGGGAACGTCAAGGTTGTCCGTGGCCGCCTGACCGCCACCGGCAACGCCCTCGCCTACAGCGAGGCGACCGGGCAGGGCGTCCTGAACGGCAGCGCCAGCGCCACCTTCACGCCGGACAAGACCGACGGCGACACCGTGACCATCAGGGCCGCGCAGATGAGCCTCGACGTGGACAACGACCGCTCCACCAGCACGGGGGGCGTGAGCCTCTCCAACGGCGCGCAGAGCGGTAAGGCCGACAAGCTCGTGTTCGACGAGCAGCGCGAACTGGCCCTCCTGACCGGCACGCCCAGCCTCACCCGCGCCGCCAAGGGCAGCCAGAAGGAACTGATCATCACCGGGCAGGAAGTCCGCGCGCTGACCAAGACCAAGACGCTGTACGTGCGCGGCGGCGTGAAACTCGTGCAGGGCACCACCACCACCACCGGGGACGCCGTGTACTACGACGACAGGAAGAACGTCGCGTACGTGGTCGGGAACGCCGTCAGCGTGGACAGCAAGAGCAAGGTGACCGTGAAGGCCCCCGCCAGCGGCTACCTGGAGCAGCGCACCGACCTGGCCCGCGTGCGCGCCCTGAACTCGGCGTACAAGATCCCCACCGATCAGTTCAAGCTCACCGGCGAGAAGTAAACTCCCGGTATGCCCCGCTCCCGCCTGAGCGCCCTGCTCCTGACCGCGCTGCTCTCCGGCGGGAGCGTCCTGACGATCGCCCTGGCCCAGCAGAACCCCGCCCAGCCGCCGCCCGCGCAGGGACAGCCGCCGGGCGACGCACCTGATCAGGACGTGCCCGCCACGGAGTTCGGTGAGGCGCAGGCGGAGCAGTCCAGCCTGACGCTCGTGCGCCGCAGCGAGAAGGACGGCAAGGACCGCCAGATCGTCATCGTGAAGTCCGGCACGACCGATACGACCGGCGTCTTCGCGATCTGCGGCCCGCAGGACGGCGAGCCGGAGGACGCCCCGAATGTTGCGGTGTTCAGCGAGACCGGCGCAGGTGGCGTGCAGATCACCATCGACAAGAACGTGATCCGCGTGCCGCTGGCGGTCGTCACCCAGTTGCCCCCCAAAGAAGGACAGGAGGGCAGTGACGGGCGCGTGGAGGCCAGCGCCGGAACCGCCCGCTTCCTGGATGAACCGCCCGCAGGCAAGACCGATCGTCTGAGCCGCTGCGCCGTCGAGGCCACGCCCAGGCCCGCGCCGGACACCGTGATCGTCACGCAGGGCCGCACGGAGCTGAAAGGGCAAAAGCTGGTGTACGACAGCGCCGACGGAATCGCCCGCATCGACGGGCCGGTGATCTTCAAGCGCAGCAGCGACAAGGATCCCCTGACCGGCAAGAGTGACCGGATCGAGGTCAGTGTGGACGACGAGAAGACCACCCTGGTCGGCAGTGTGGAACTGAAGTCGGACGGGGGCCGCACCAGCCGCGCCGCGCGGGTCGAGTACGACGACACCCGCAACGTCGCGCGGCTGTACGGCACGCCCGAGCAGCCCGCCGAGAGCGTCAAGGGCGGCGACACCCTGCGCGCCGGGGTGATCGTGTACGACCTCGACCGGAACGAGGTGTACGCCGAGAAGGCCGAGGGCGGCACCATCACCGGGGAATTCATCGACAGCGAGGAGGGCAGTGGTGCGGCCACGCCCGCCGCGCCGACGACTCCCCCCCGGCCCTGACGGGGAAGTGGCGGTAGGGTGCCCGACTCGGCGGCAGTGAGTGACTCAGGGCCGCTGAATCCTGTGGTCAGTCCTGGATGGTCCGGCGGGCCTGGAGAAGCACCTCGGCGCTGCGGTGCAGGGCGTCCTGCTCGTCCGGGGTCAGGGCGGGCAGCACGGTCCCCAGCACCCCGTCGCGGCCCAGGATGCGCGGCACGCTGAGGCTCACGCCGAACGCGGGGGTGGGGGCGCTGACGGTCAGGACGGCCCGGCGGTCGCCCAGGATGCGCTCGGTGATGCGGGCCAGGGCCGCGCCGATCCCGTAGTACGTGGCGCGTTTCCCGCCGATGATCTGCGCGGCGGCCTCGCGGGTGTCCCGCTCGATCTGCGCCCGGATGTCCGGCGTCCACGGGAGGTCCCGGGCGTCCATGAAGTCCGCGACCGGGAGCCCCGCGACGGTGGCGGTGCTCCAGGCGATGACCTCGCTGTCCCCGTGCTCGCCCAGCACGTACCCGTGGACGTGCGTGGCGTCCACCCCGGCGTGCGCGGCGATCAGGTGCCGGAACCGCGCGGAGTCCAGCACGGTGCCCGACCCGATCACGGCGTGATCCGGGGCCAGGGCCACGCTCAGGTCGGTCAGGAGGTCCACGGGATTGGTGGCGATCAGCAGGGCCGCGCCGGGCGCGGCGGCCGCCACGCGGGGGATCAGGTCGTGGAAGATCGCGGCGTTCTTCTGGAGCAGGTCCAGGCGGGACTCGCCGGGTTTCTGGTTGGCGCCCGCCGCGACGATCACCACCCCGCTGCCGTGCAGGTCCTCCAGCGGGCCGCTGCGAACCCGGGTGCCGTGGCTGACGGGCGATGCGTGCGCGATGTCCTGCGCCTCGGCGTGGGCGCGCGCCCCGTCCAGGTCGGTCAGGACCAGTTCGCTGCACGAGCCGCGCAGCGTCAGGGCGTACGCCACCGTCGCGCCGACCAGTCCGGCGCCGACCACCCCGACCTTCATGCCCGCCTCCTCACCTGGCGGCCCGGACGGTCAGCACCGGCACGGGGCTGCGCGCCACGATCTTCTCGGCGGTGCTGCCCACGAAGAAGTGCTCCAGCGCGCCCTGCGCGTGCGTGCCCACCACGATCAGGTCCGCGCCCCACTCGCGCGCGGCGTCCAGCAGGCCGGTCACGGGGTCGCCCACCATCAGTTCCTGCTCCTCGCCGGCCTGCACCTCGCGGGTCAGGCGCTGGCCGTCCGCGCTTTCCAGCGTGTGCAGCAGCGTGGGGTCGGGCAGGGCCGGGGTCACGCCGCCCATCAGGTCCGGCGCGGCGGTCACGCGGGCGTCCGTGACGTGCACCAGCCGCCGGGTCGCGCCGGGAAAGCGGGTGCGGGCCAGCGCCAGCGCCGCCGCCGAGGACGCCGAGAAGTCCACGCCCACCAGGACGCGCTGGAAACCGGAAGTGCCGTGGAGGTCAGTGGACTGGGTCATGTCCTGAACCTACACCCGCGTTCACCACCGTCCCGGGGCGCGTGAAGATCGGGTGAAGAGCGCTGTCCGGCGCCCGCTCAGCTGGCGCGGGAGGCGCCGCCCAGGGTGTCCCAGCGCAGCTGCCGCCGCCCGGCCCGTTTGGCGGCGTACAGCCGCCGGTCGGCCAGATCGAGCAGGCCCGCCACGCTGTCGGCCTCGTGCCCCAGCACCGCCCCGGCGCTGAACGTCACCTCGGGCAGCGGCCCGGGCAGGGTCAGGGTCAACCCGTCCAGGCGGGTCGTGACCGCGTGGGCCTCCTGCGCGCCCGTCCCAGGGATGACCAGCACGAACTCCTCGCCGCCCCAGCGGGCCAGCAGCGCGTCGGCACGCAGCACCTGCCGCAGCGCCGGGCCCAGCGCGCGCAGCACCTCGTCCCCCACCGCGTGCCCGCGCGTGTCGTTCACCTCCTTGAAGTGATCCAGATCCAGCAGCACCAGCGTGAAGCCCGCGTGCTCCCCGCGCCGCAGCTGCCCGTGCAGTCGGCGCAGTTCGCCCAGCGCGGCGCGGCGGTTGGGCAGGCCCGTCAGCGGATCGGTGAGGGACGCCTGCTGAAAGGCCGCGGCGTCCTGCTGGAAGGCCGTGATCTGCTGCCCGAAACTGCTCGCCATCCCGATCACGATGGTCGTGCAGGCCAGGTAGGCGAGCAGGCTCAGGTCATGCACCGGCCGGGAGGCCGCCAGGCCCGCGAAGGCCAGGAAGCCCAGCAGGGTCGCCGGGGCCGCGACCCGCAGCGGCAGCAGCCCGAACCACAGGGCCACCACGATCAGGAAGGACAGGTACGAGCCGGTCTGCACCTCCGGGGCGCGCAGCAGCGGCGCGAACTCGCTCACGGTGGAGACGGTCGCCACCGCCACGATGAGCAGGCTCAGGCGCGCCGTGGGCCAGCGCAGCCACGTCAGCGCTGCCAGCACCCACGCGGAGACCAGCAGGCCCAGCGAGTACGCGGCGGCCGAGTCCCACTGCTGACGCCTGACCTGTTCACTCAGGATGAACAGGTGCGCGGTCACCGAGCCGCTCGCCGCCGTCAGGTAGGCGCGGCGACGGATCCGCTCCACGCGGATCAGGGCGGACGCCGGGTCGTTCATTCCCCCAGCATGCCCCGCGCGTCCCACGAAAAACTGACATGCGCCGAGGCCAAGCCGGCCCTGCGCCCTTCAGCAGACCTTGACGCAGCGCCATCTCCCCCCGGGGGCGGCGCGTACACTCCGAAGCATGCAACTTCAGAGCTTCGGCGCGGCCCTGACCGTCACCGGCAGCATGCACCTGCTGACGGTCGGTGAGCGGCAGATCCTGATCGACTGCGGTCTCTTCCAGGGGAACGACGAGCTGGAGGCCCGCAACCGCGAGGGCTTCCCGTTCGACGTGCAGGCGCTGGAGGCCGTGATCCTCACGCACGCGCACCTCGACCACGTGGGCCGCCTACCGCTGCTGGTGAAACTGGGCTTCCGGGGTCCGGTGTACTGCACGGCGCCCACGGCGGGCCTCGCGGAGACGGTGCTGCTCGACAGCGCCCGCCTGCAGGTGGACGGGTACCGCCACGACCTGCGCCGCGCCCGCCGCCAGGGCGTCCCCGACGAGCAGGTGCCCCCGCCGCTGTACGAGGAGGAGGACGTGCACCGCGCGCTGGCGCTGCTGCGCCCCCACCTGGAGTTCGGGGAGACCACCCGCGTCGCGGGCCTGAAGGTCACGCCCGAGCGGGCCGGGCACATCCTGGGCAGCGCGTACCTCCTGATCGAGAGCGCCGAGGGGCGACTGCTCATGAGCGGCGACCTCGGGAACCGCGAGAGCGGCCTGCAACTGGACTTCACGCCCCCGCCGCACGCGGACGCCGTGGTCATCGAGACGACCTACGCCAACCGCACGCACCGCCCCTGGCCCGCCACGCTGGCCGAATTCCGCGACGCGCTGCGAGACTCGGTGCGCCAGGGCGGGAAGATCCTGATTCCCAGCTTCGCCATCGAGCGGACGCAGACCATCCTGCATACCATCAAGAGCCTGATGGACGCCGGGGAGGTCCCGCGCATCCCGGTGTTCCTGGATTCCCCGATGGCGGCGCGCGCCACGCACGAGTACTTCGAGTTCGGCGACGAACTCATCCCCGAGGTCCGCGACGCGCTCCAGGCGGGCGAGGACCCCTTCCGGCCCAGCACGCTGCACGTGGTCCCTACCAGCGCCGAGTCGCAACGCATCAACAAGTACGACGGCCCGGCGATCATCCTGGCCGGGAACGGCATGATGACCGGCGGGCGCATCCAGCACCACCTCAAGCACCACCTGTGGAAACCCAGCACCAGCCTGATCAGCGTGTCCTACCAGTCCCCCAGCAGCCTGGGCGGCCGGATCGTCACGGGGGCCGACCACGTCCGCATCATGGGCGAGGAGATCGCCGTGAAGGCCCACGTGTACACCATCGGCGGTTTCTCCGCGCACGCCGACCAGGACGACCTGCTGGCGTTCCTGAGCACGACCGGCACCCCGCGCGTGTGGCTGGTGCACGGCGAACCGGACGTCATGGCGTCCTTCCTGCCGGTGCTGAAAGAGCGCGGGCTGACCGGCAACCTGATGCCCGACCGGCAGGCCGTGGACCTGACCGGCCCCGGTTTCCCGCAGGGTCTGCCCCCCGGGTTCGACGCGGCCCCCACGCGCGGCGCGCAGGCCGAGGCCGGCGAATAGGCGCGGTGACAGGGGAAGGGCTGACAGGGGAAGAAAAGGCCCTGGGCGTTTTCATGCGGAGCGGCTACTCTGAAGCTCCATGAAACGCGCGCTGCCCCTGCTCCTGCTCGCCCTGACCGCCTGCGGCTCCAAGTCCATCGAGGGCGTTCAGACCTTCACGTACGCCGGTGGGGATCACCGCAGCGGCTCACTGATCTACGCCGAGAACCCCCCGGCGGGCGGCCCGCACAACCCCATGTGGCAGAACTGCGGCGTGTACGACCGCCCGCTGTACAACGAGTACGCCGTGCACAGCCTGGAACACGGCGCGGTGTGGATCACCTACCGTCCGGACCTGGACGCCGCTCAGGTGGACGCCCTGAAGAAGCTCGTCGAGGGCCGCCCCTACACCATCCTCAGCCCCTACGAGGGCCTGGACACCCCGGTCGCGGCGAGCGCCTGGGGCGCCCAGCTGAAGGTCGAGAAGGCCGACGACAGCCGCCTGAAGGCCTTCTTGGACAAGTACGAGCAGGGCGCCACCGCCCCCGAGCGCGGCGCGTCGTGCAGCGGAGCGTACGGCGAGACCCGCTGACCACCAGGCACGCAGCAAGGCGAACGGCCCCACAGCTGATGTGGGGCCGTTCGCCTTGCTGCGGGTGCTCAGCGCTGCTCTTCGTCGTCGAAGTACTCGAAGCGGAATGCGCCGATCTCGACGGTGTCCCCTTCGCGCGCCCCGGCCCGTTTCAGGGCGTTGTACAGGCCCTGCCGCTTGAACAGGTTGCCCAGGTACTCGGCGGCCTCGTCCATGAAGCGCGAGAAGCGCACGATGCGTTCCTCGAAGCCCCCGCCGTGCACCGACCAGACCCGCTCGGGCTGCCCGTCGTTGATGATGCCCACGCCCTTGGCCGCCGGATCAATCCGGAACTCGATGCGCAGCGGCTCCTCGCGCACGGTGTCGGACTCGATCTCCAGCGCGTTGTTCTGCGCCCACAGTTCGCGGTCCGGGAGCATCTGGAACACCGCCTCACGCAGCTCCGCCAGCCCCGCGCCTTCACGGGCGCTGACCTGCACGACCGGCAGGCCGAACTGCGCGAGTTCGTCCACGACCATCGCCGCGAGGTCCTCGTCGGTCAGTTCCACCTTGTTCAGCGCGATCAGCGAGACCTGTTCCAGCAGCGTGGGGTCGTAGGCGCGCAGCTCGGCCTGCAGCTGCCTCAGTTCCTCGACCGGGTTGCGGGTCACGTCGAGCACGTACACGAGCAGGCGCGTGCGGCTGATGTGCCGCAGGAACTCCAGCCCCAGGCCCTTGCCCTCGCTGGCCCCCTCGATGATCCCCGGGATGTCCGCCAGCGTGAAGCGTTCGTCCAGCGGCGTGCCCGCCCCGTCCAGGCGGTCCACCACGCCCAGGATGGGGGAGAGGGTCGTGAACGGGTAGTCCGCGATGGCCGGATTCGCGCGGGACAGCGCCGCGAGCAGGCTGCTCTTGCCGGCGTTCGGGTAGCCGACCAGCCCCACGTCCGCGATCAGGCGCAGCTCCAGGCGCACGCGGCGCTTCTGTCCGGGCGTGCCGAGTTCCGCAAAGCGCGGGGCCTGACGGGTGCTGCTCACGAAGGTGCTGTTCCCGCGTCCGCCGAAGCCCCCGCGCGCGATGACCTTCTCCTGCCCGACCCGCACGAGGTCCGCGATGACCTTCCCGGTCGCCTCGTCGAACGCGGTCGTGCCGACGGGCACGTCGATGTACACGTCCTCCCCGTCGCCGCCCTGGCGCAGCCGGCCCTCGCCGTACGCGCCGTTCGGAGCCTTGAACTTGCGGCGGCCCACCAGCCGCTCCAAGCTCTCGACGCCCTCGATGGCGCGTAGGATGATGCTGCCGCCCCGCCCGCCGTGCCCGCCGTCCGGGCCGCCCTTCTCCATATACTTCGCGCGGTGGAAGGACATGCTGCCGTCCCCGCCGTTCCCGGCCGCCACCTCGATATTCAGAACATCACGAAACGCCACAGTCACTCCTTTACGCGGCCCGCACATGCGGCCACGCGAACGCAGCCTGACCGCATTCCGGGCCCCGCACTGCACTGGCGGGCACGGCGGTCAGGCCGCAACGCTCCCCAGTCTATCAGGGAAGTGAAGGCGGCTCCATCCGCCAGCGCGACTCGGCCCTGTCATGCTCCGGCCGGAAACGCTCAGGACAGCCCCAACCCCGTGCGCGGACTATCAACCGGATGTCATCCGGCGGCCCAGCGGCGCCAGTCAGACTCACATGCACCCCACAAGCAGAAGAGCCAGAACCCGCAGGCTCCGGCTCCTCAGCGCACTGTCCTGAATCAGTCCGCGGCGGCGGCGGTGGGCACTTCGATGCTGATGAAGCGGCCCTTGGCGCCACGGTTCGTGAACACGACCCGGCCGTTTTCCAGGGCGAAGAGGGTGTGGTCGCGGCCCATGCCCACGTTCGGGCCGGCCTTGAACTTCGTGCCGCGCTGGCGGACGAGGATGTTGCCGGCCAGCACCTGCTCGCCGCCGAACTTCTTCACGCCCAGGTACTTGGGCTGGCTGTCACGTCCGTTCTTGGACGAACCTACGCCTTTCTTGTGTGCCATGTCGGTATCCTCCCTTAGCCCTTGATGCCCAGGATCTTGATCGCGGTGTAGTCCTGGCGGTGGCCGGTGCGGCGGCGGTACTGGATGCCGCTCTTGTACTTGCGCACGTAGATCTTCTCGCCACGGCCGTGCTCGACGACTTCGGCGTTCACGGTGAACTTGCCGGCGGCGTCGCCGAAGACGGTCTGGTCGCCGCCCACGAAGATGGGGGTCAGGTCGAGCTTGTCGCCCGCTTCGCCTTTCAGGCTCTCGACGCGGATGACGTCGCCTTCCTGCACGCGGTACTGTTTCCCGCCGGTCTGAATGATTGCAAACATGGTGTTTCCTCCTGCCGCGCGCCCGAAGAAACGCTGCCCTGGGCGGCCTTGGCCTGCTGCACCCGCTCGGCGGGTCACCAAGCAAGTACTGTAACACACCGGTCAGGCATAGGGAACCCGTCCGGGTCCGGCGGATCAGCGCAGACTCGGGGGTGGCAGGCAACGGCGCTCGGCCCGCGCGGGGCGGGGGAAAGCTGTTCGGTTGCGTGCGGGTTCCCGGGTCTGGTGAACGTGTCCTCGCGGTACACGTGGGCTCGCGCGGGGCGAGCCGGGTTCTGCTGATCCTCCAGAGCTGCCCTGGGGCAGCTGATCCTGGCAGCATAGCACGGAACCCGGGGGCCGCCGGGTGCGTACTGGCCCCCGTGATCACCCGAGTCCGGGCCGTGTGGCGTGACGCGCTGGCCCTGCTGTTCGCCCTGAACGACCGGCGCACGCCCGCCGGGGCAAAGCTCATGGCCGCGCTGGCCCTGGCCTACGCGCTGCTGCCGCTGGACCTGCTGCCCGACCTGACGCCCGTCCTGGGCGTGGCGGACGACATCCTGATCGTGCCGACCCTACTGGCCCTGGCGGCCCGCACCCTGCCCGCGCCCGTGCTGGCGCAGGCGCAGACCCGCAGCCTGAGTGTTCAGCGCCGCCTGCCCTGGCTGATTCCCGGCGCCGTCCTGGGCGCCCTGACCCTGCTCAGCCTGCTGGGCTGGGCGGTGTGGCAGGCCGTGAGCGGCTGAGCGCGCCTAACCACCCCTTAACCGCCCCGCTTACA
This sequence comes from Deinococcus actinosclerus, assembly GCF_001507665.1. Lineage (NCBI taxonomy): Bacteria > Thermotogati > Deinococcota > Deinococci > Deinococcales > Deinococcaceae > Deinococcus > Deinococcus actinosclerus. The sequence continues at coordinate 342,432 of NZ_CP013910.1, forward strand.
CTGAGGTTCATGAGACTGCTGCTCGTGGAGGACGACGCCCGTATCGCGCAGCCCACTGCCGAGGCGCTGCGCGAGGCCGGGTACGCCGTCACCTGGGCGCAGACCGGCCCGGCCGGGCTGGAGGCCGCCGCGCTGGGCGAGTACCCGCTGGTGATCCTAGACGTGATGCTGCCCGGCATGGACGGCTTTCAGGTGGCGCGTGAACTGCGCGAGCAGGGCGTGGAGTCCGCGATCCTGTTCCTGACGGCGCGCGGAGAACTGGCCGACCGTGTGGAGGGCCTGGATCTGGGCGGGGACGCGTATCTGGTCAAGCCGTTCGCCGTGCCGGAGCTGCTGGCCACCCTGCGGGCGCTGGCGCGGCGGGAGCGGGGGACGTCCGCGCCGCGCGTGACCTTTGCCGGGGGGCGCGGCACGCTGGACACCGTGGCGCGCACCGTGACCTGGGACGGCGCGGAGGTGGCCGTCACGGGCCGCGAGTACGCCCTGCTGGAGGTGCTGTCTCAGGCCCCGGAACGCTGGTTCACCCGTGAGGACCTGATCGACCGGGTGTGGGGGCCGGAATTCGACGGCGAGGCGCGGATCGTGGACGTCTACGTGCGGTACGTGCGGCGCAAGCTGGCCCCGGAGGCGATCACGTCCGAGCGGGGGCGCGGCTACCGCGTGGAACGCTGAGCGGCGTGGGGGTGCAGACGTGCGACTGACCCTGCGGGCGCGGCTGGCGCTGTGGGCGGCGCTGGCGACCGGCGTGGCGGTCCTGCTGGTCGCGGCGGGCCTGTACTGGTCGGTGAACGGCTTTCTGCGGCAGGCGCAGGAACAGCGGGTCGGCAGCGTACTCGGGGCGGTGCAGGGCCGGGTGGAGGCCCTGTTGCGCCCCCGCCCGGACGACGACCTGCTGGGCCCGCTGCTGGGGCCGCAGCCGGTGAGCATCTCGCAGTCGGATCTGGAACGCATCGCGGACGACGTGGACCGCCGGGGCGTGGAGTTGCGGGTGATCGCGCCGCAGGGGGGGCGGCTGATCGCGGTGGGCACGCCGAACTTCCCGTCCGGGGTACCCGCTGACCTGACCCCCGGACTGCGGGACAGCGGCACGCACCTGATCCTCGTGCGGCCCCTGCGGCCCCAGGTGGCCCTGCAGGTGGCGGTGGACGCCCGCTCGCTGCGGGAAGCCCGCGAGGCGTTCATCCGGGCGCTGACGGCCCTGGTGCCGCTGGCGCTGCTGCTGTCCCTGCTGGTGGGCTGGGTGGTGGCGGGTCGGCTGCTGCGGCCCGTGCGGGCGCTGGAGGGCGCCGCGCACGCCATCGGCGAGGGTGGGGACCTGCGCCGCCCGCTGCCCGGTGCGGGCGAAGGGGACGAACTGGCGCGGCTGGCGCTGACGTTGCAGCAGAGCTTCGCGCGCCTCGCGGACGCCCGCGACCGTGAGCAGGGCTTCCTGCGGGCCGCCGCGCATGACCTGCGCTCCCCGCTGGCGGCGCTGACCGCGCGGGTTGAGGGGACCCTGGCCCGCGACCGCGACGCCGAGCGCTACCGCGCCGACCTGCGCGAGATCGGCACGGACATCACCCGGCTGTCCACCCTGGCGAACCACCTGCTGCTGCTGGCGCGCGACCCGGCAGCCGTGCAGCGCACCCCGGTGCCACTGCGGGACCTCGCGGCCGACGCGGTGGACCGCGCCCGGGAACTCGACCCGCTGGCCGACGTGGACCTGGACGGCGCGGAGGCCGTCACGGTACCCGGGGACCGGGTGCTGCTGGGACAGGCGATCTGGAACCTCACCACGAACGCCGTGCGGCACGCGCCGGGCGCGACGGTCCTCGTGCAGGTGCGCGCCGAGCCGGGCGGCGCGGCCGTGACCGTGCAGGACGACGGCCCCGGCGTGGACGCCGCCGCCCTGGCCCGCCTGGGCGAGGCGTTCTACCGTCCGGACGCCAGCCGCACGGCGGACGCGTCCGGCGGGGGCGGGCACGGGCTGGGGCTGGCGCTGGCGCGGCACGTGGCGGGGCTGCACGGCGGCACGCTGGACATCGCGAGCGCGCCCGGCGCGGGCTTCCGCGTCACCCTGCATCTGCCGGGGTAGGGCCCGCTCCGGGGGCGTCTGCTACGCTGTGCGGCAATGAACAGTTCAGTGCCGCGCTGGAGTGCCGTCGTGCTGGGCGGCGGGGATCCCGGCGATCCGTTTGCCGCCGCGCACGGCGTGAACGTCAAACCCCTGATCCCCGTGGGGGGCGTGCCCATGGCCCTGCATGTCCTGCGGGCCCTGCGCGGCAGTGACCGGGTGGGCCGCGTGGCGTACGTGGGGCCCACCACCCCCGACCTCGACCCGCTGATCGACATCCGCGTGACTGACCACGGCACCCTGCTCAGCAACCTCGAGGCCGGGGTGGAGGCCCTGCGCGACCTGGGCCTCGCCCCCGGCGATCGGGTGCTGGTCGTCACCGCCGACGTGCCCATGCTGCGCCCGCAGGAGGTGCGGGACGTGCTGGACGCCGCGCCGCTGGACGCCGGACTGGTCTACCCGGTCGTGCGGCGCGAGGTCTGCGAGGCCGCGTATCCCGGCGTGAAACGCACCTACGCCCGCCTGAAGGACGGCACCTTCACCGGCGGAAACCTCTTCCTGCTGGACCCGGCCCTGATCGGGCAGTTCCTGCCCCGCCTGCGCGAGGTTCTGGCGGCCCGCAAGGCCCCCCTGAAACTCGCCGGACTGATCGGCTGGGACGTGCTGCTGCGCCTCCTCACGGGCCGCCTGAGCGTGCCGCGGCTGGAGGAGAAGGTCTCCGGGCTGCTGGGCGTCCAGGCGCGCGCGCTGATCACCCCGCACGCCGCCGTGGGCACCGACGTGGACAAGGACGCCGATCTCACCCTGGCCGAGGCGCAGCTGCGCGGCACCGCAGCCGGTCACTGAACCGCGTTCCAATCCTGACGTAAACGCTCGGTTTTCTCGCGCTGAACGATGAAAATCCTGTCCAGCTTCGCCCTTGCGCCCCCGGGGCCCGGTGTGCATACTGTCCCTCATGCCTCACGTGATCGTTAGCCCCTGCATCGGCGTCAAAGACCAGGCCTGCACGGAAGTCTGCCCGGTAGAATGCATCTACGACGGCGGCGACCAGTTCCTGATCCACCCCGACGAGTGCATCGACTGCGGCGCGTGCGTCCCCGCCTGCCCCGTCAGCGCCATCTTCCCCGAAGAGGACGTCCCCGGCGGCGAGGAGAGCTTCATCGAGAAGAACCGCGCCCACTTCGGCCTCTGAATCCACCCCTGAACGCGCCTCCCCTCCCGGTTATCCGGGGTGCGGGAGGCGCGTTGCCTGCTGCCCCGGGGGCGGGCCTCCCGGTGTCCCTTGCCGCGCCCCGCCCGGCGGGGCTAGCATGGGTCCCGCCGCGCCCCACATGGACGCGTGACCCCCGAGGAGGTGATGACGTGACCCCAGACCCCCATACCCTGGACGGCGAACCGCCCAGTCGACCTCTGACCACGCCCCACCCATCCCCGGAGGTCGCCCCATGCCCCACCATGAAGGCCGCGCATGCTGACGTATTACCGCAGCGTCGGCGGCAAACTGAACACCATTGACGGCTACATCGACGGCTGCTGGATCAACGCCGCCGACCCCAGCCCCGAAGAACTCGCCCGCGTCGCCCGTGAAACCGGCCTGGACTTGGATTACCTGTCGTACCCGCTCGACCCGGACGAACGCTCCCGCTTCGAGCGGGAAGACGGGCAGCTGCTGATCATCATGCAGACCAGCTACCGGCTGGCCGAGGACAGCGACATCCCCTACGACACCGTCCCGCTGGGCATCCTGCACACCGACCACTGCCTCGTGACCGTGTGCGCCCTGCCGGAGAACCCGGTCATCAAGGACGTGCTGGGCGGCCTGGTGCGCCGCGTGAGCACCGTCAAGAAGAACCGCCTGACGCTGCAGCTGTTCCTGCGCAACGCCCAGCGGTTCCTGATCGACGTGCGGCAGATCAACAAGCGCGTGGACGCCATTGAGGACAAGCTGGAGAACAGCCAGCAGAACCGCGAGCTGCTGAACCTCCTGAAGCTCGAGAAGAGCCTCGTGTACTTCCTGACCGGTCTGAAGGCGAACGAGGCCATGATGGAACGCGTCAAACGCGACCGCATCTTCGAGATGTACGAGGAGGACAGCGACCTGCTCGACGACGTCCTGATCGAGAACCTCCAGGCCATCGAGATGGCGTCCATCGCCAGCAACATTCTGACCAGCATGGCCGGCGCCTTCGCCAGCGTGATCAGCAACAACGTCAATCAGGTCGTGAAGGTCCTGACCGTGACGACCATCCTCGTGGCCATCCCGACCCTGGTGACCAGCGTGTTCGGCATGAACGTCCCCATTCCCTTCCACGACAGCCCGGAAGGCATCTGGATCGTGCTGGGCCTCGCTGTAGCCCTCGCTGTAGCGGTGGCTGGCATCTTCTACCGCCTGCGCGTCCTGTAGGAGGTTGATGGTGAACAGGTGATGGTTGATAGAGGGTCACCCCATCTATCAACCATCACCTTTCACCCCGCTACTCCTTGCTGACGATCAGGAGCGCGCCGAACAGCGCGAGGTTCTTCAGGAACTGCGTCTGCTGCTGCTGCCGCTCCTTGCCCTGCTTGTCCCAGAAGGGATGACCGATCACGGTGGTGGGAATGAGGCTGGCGGCCAGGGCCACGCTGGCCGGGCGGGACAGCAGGCCCGCCGCCATCAGCGCGCCCGCGCCGACCATCACGCCGCTGTTGACCTTCACGGCCAGTTCGGGTTCCGGTACCTCCGCGCCGCGCGCCGCGCGCACGATGGGTTCGGGGTTCTGCAGGTGATCCAGGCCGCTCTTGATGAAGATGCTCGCGAGCAGCGCCCGCCCGATGAATCTCGTCACACTCATGCCTTGCCCTCCTTGAACTGTCCCGGAGTCTAGCGCAGGCACGCCCCGCCCTCGTGCGCCCCCACGCTTGGGCAACCCTTCAGTGAAGTGGAGCGGGGTTGATACGGACTCCGGTTGAATGGCTGACAAAGCCGCTGGGTCCGAGCGGACTCGCAGAGCTGCGCAGCAGAGCGAGAAGGAGAGAAACGGGTGCCGGACGTGAAGTTGACGGATCGGTGGTGTTCCGATCTGTCAATGAAACAAACGCAATCCGTATTACATGCCCTGGATGACGGACAGCTGCCGGGTCAGGTCGGCCATGATGTCCTGCACGGCGCGCGTGCCGGTGGCGAGCATGCCCACGTACTCGTCGTGCGTCAGCACGCCCTCCTCCGCGCCGCCCTGCACCTCGACGATCAGGCCGTCACTCGTGGCGACCACGTTCAGGTCCGCGCGGGCCACCTTGTCCTCGGCGTAATCGAGGTCCACGCGGATCTCCGAGCCGACCAGCCCCACGCTGACCGCCCCGATGTTGCGCGAGATGGGCCAGTCGGTCAGGCGGCCCTTCTGGATCAGGCGGTCACAGAAGTCATGCAGCGCCGCGTGCCCGGCCAGGATGCTCGCCACGCGCGTCCCGCCGTCCGCGACCAGCACGTCGCAGTCCACGTACAGCGTCTGGTTGCGGAAGTAACGCAGGTCCATCCCGGCGCGCAGCGCGCGGCCCAGCAGCCGCTGGATCTCGTGACGGCGGCCGTTCTGCAGGTTCCGTTCGCGGGCCTGCCGGTCGTTGGTCGCGCGGGGCAGCATGGAGTACTCGGCGGTCAGCCAGCCTTCCTTGCTGCCGCGCATGTGCGGCGCGGCCTTCTCTTCCAGGGTCACGGTCGCGAGGATCTCGGTGCGGCCCATGATCAGGTGCGCGCTGCCGGGCGCGTGCGGGTTCACGCCCCGCTTGACGGTGACGGGACGGGGCGTGAGGAGGTCGCGGCCTTCGCGGATGGGCTGGGTCATGTCTGTATGCGCTCGATTCTGGGCGGAGCCCGGTGAATTTCCCCCTCATTCTGCACGTTCGCGGCCCCCAGCGCACGGGACAGGAGGTCCGTGACGACCGGCGCGGCCCGCGCGGGGTCGCCCGTCACGAGGAACGCCTCGGTCCCGCCCGAAGTCCGCGCGCTCAGCAGGTCGCGCTCCTCCAGCACCCGCCGCGTGTGCCGCGCGACCGCCGCGCCGCTGTCCAGCAGCGTGAACGTGTCCCCGAATTCCGCGCGGATGCTGCCCGCCAGGAACGGGTAGTGCGTGCAGCCCAGCACGAGCTGATCCCCCCCGGCCTGCGCGACCGGCGCCAGGATCTCGCGCAGCACCTCGCGCGCCCGCGCGGAGTCCGCCTGCCCGGCCTCCACCAGCGGGACCAGTTCGGTACTCACGGCCTTCAGGACCTGCACGCCCGCCGGGTCCGCGAACTCGCGGATCACGTCCGCCAGCAGCGTCCCGCGCATCGTGCCCGGCGTCGCCAGCACCCCCACCACGCCCGACCGGGTCGCCAGGACCGCCGGTTTCACCGCCGGGACCAGCCCGATCACCGGCATGTCGAAGCGTGAGCGCAGGTCGCCCAGGCTGAACGCCGACGCGGTGTTGCACGCCACCACCACGCCCTTCACACCCCGCGCGTGCAGTGCCGACACCGCCCGCGCCGTCAGCTCGCGGATTTCCTGGTCCGGCCGCGCGCCGTACGGCACGTGCGCCGTATCGGCCAGGTACAGCAGGTCCTCGCCCGGCAGCGCCCGCCGCAGGTCTCCCAGGACACTCAGGCCGCCCACGCCACTGTCGAACACGCCAAGCGGTGCGTCACTCATCGCGCTGATGATACGGGACGCTCAGTCTCCGGCCAGAGCCTCGCGCAGCGTGTCGCCCAGCGCGCGGATGCCCCACGTGATCTGCTCGGGCGTGGCGTTGCTGTAACTGAGGCGCATGGTGTTTTCGCCGCCGCCCAGGGCAAAAAAGGGACTGCCGGGCACGTACGCGACCTTGCGCTGCACGGCGCGGGGCAGCAGCGCCTGGGTGTCCACCCCCTGCGGGAGGGTCAGCCACAGGAACATGCCGCCTTCGGGCGTGGTGGTCTGCACGCCGGCCGGGAAGTCCGCGTGGATGCGCTCCAGCATCAGGCGGGCGCGCTCGCCGTACGCCTGCCGCACCCGTTCGATCTGGCGGGGCAGCACGCTGTCCACGAGTTCGGCGATGATCATCTGGTTGAAGGTCGGGGTGTGCAGGTCCGCGCCCTGCTTGGCCTGGATCAGTTTATTGATGATCGGCGCGGCGGCCTGCACCCACGCGTCGCGCAGGCCCGGCACCAGCGTCTTGGAAAACGAACTGGAATAGATGACGTGGTTGCGGTCCGCGTCGCCGTGCAGGTCCAGGCCCAGGCTGTACAGGCTGGGCGCGGCCTCACCAGTGAAGCGCAGCTGCCCGTACGGGTCGTCCTCGATGAGCAGGACGCCGTGCTGCGCGGTGAGTTCCACGAGGCGGCGGCGGCGCTCGGCGCTCAGGGTACGCCCGGTGGGGTTCTGGAAGTTCGGCACGGCGTACAGCAGCTTCGCGCGCGTGGTCTTCAGGACCTCCTCCAGGGCGTCCACGTCGATGCCGCCGTCGTCGGTGGGCACCTGCACGTAGCGGGGCAGGTACGGCTGGAAGGATTGCAGCGCGCCCAGGTAGGTGGGCGCTTCCACGAGCACCACGTCCCCCTCGTCGATGAGGACCTTGCCGAGCAGGTCCAGGCCCTGCTGGCTGCCGGTCACGATCTGCACGTTCCGCGCCGGGATGCCCGCCTGCGCGCCGATCCACTCGCGCAGCGGCGGGTGCCCCTCGGTCGTCGAGTACTGCAGCGCCGCCGGGCCGTACACGTCCAGCACGCGCTGGCTCGCGGCGCGCACCTCGTCCAGCGGGAACAGTTCCGGCGCGGGCAGCCCCCCGGCGAAACTGATCACGTCCGGCTGCTGCGTGACCTTCAGGATCTCGCGGATGGCGCTGGCCGTCATGCTCTGCGCGCGGCGCGACAGCGTGCCGTCCAGATCGAAGGCCAGCGGGGCAGGGGAGGGGGTGGTCATGCCCGCATGGTAGTCCCCTGTCTACCCCGCGCGGCCCAGTCATGTGGACGGCCCCCGAGTGTGAGCGGGGTCACTCCGGGTAGAGTGGGGGACGCTCAAGGAGGTATTCACATGCTCGTCACCGGTAACGACATCCTGATTCCCGCCCGCGCCGGCCACTACGGCGTCGGCTCGTTCAACACCAACAACATGGAGATCACCCAGGCGATCATCCACACCGCCGAGCGGCTGCGCAGCCCCGTCATGGTGCAGATGAGCGAGGGGGCCATCAAGTACGGCGGCCAGGACCTCGCCAACATCGTCATCGACCTCGCCACGCGGGCCACCGTGCCCGTCGCGCTGCACCTCGACCACGGCAGCTCCTACGAGAGCGCGCTGAAGGCCATCAAGATGGGCTTCACCAGCGTCATGATCGACGCCTCCCACCACGGCTTCGAGGACAACGTCAAGGAAACGCGCCGCGTCGTGGAAGCCGCGCACGCCATGGGCATCAGCGTGGAAAGCGAACTCGGGCGTCTGGGCGGCATCGAGGAGCACATCGTCGTGGACGAGAAGGACGCCTTCCTGACCGACCCCGAGGAAGCCGTGCAGTTCATCGAGCAGACCGGCACCGACTACCTCGCCATCGCCATCGGCACCAGCCACGGCGCGTTCAAGGGCAAGGGCCGCCCCTACATCGACCACGCGCGCATCGAGAAGATCGCCAGCCTCACCAGCATCCCCCTGGTCGCGCACGGCTCCAGCGGCGTGCCGCAGGAGATCGTCGAGCGCTTCCGCAAGGCCGGCGGTGAGATCGGTGACGCCGCCGGGATCGCCGACGAGGACCTCCAGCGCGCCACCGGCTTCGGGATCGCCAAGGTGAACGTGGACACCGACCTGCGTCTGGCCAGCACCGTCGGCATCCGCGAGGCCCTGGCCGCCAACCCCAAGGAATTCGACCCCCGCAAGATCTTCGGCCCGGCCCGCGACGTCATGAGCCAGGTCATCGAGCACAAGATGCGCGTGCTCGGCAGCGTCGGCAAGGCCTGATCCTCACCGCTCGCCTGCGGGCCCAGGGCTGCCTGCGGGGCCCTGCGGGCAGCTGACCGGGACCTGACGCGGCCTTTACGTGCAGCCGCTGTCACAACGGGAAACTCTCACCCTGCCGCTCTATTCTCACAGGGAATGAAGGCGGCAGGGTTCACACCATTGATTGCGGCCACCCTGGGCGCCCTGAGCGTCGCGGCCGTCGCGGCGACCACCCCGCCCCCGGCGCTGCCCGCCGGCTGGCAGGCCCGCATCGCGTCGCTGCTGCCGCTGGCCGGTCAGAGTGCCACTCTGCTCGAGCGGCGCCCCAGCATCTCCACACTGGAACTGGAGTGGCAGGTCGCCAGTGCCGGCGGTGACCCGGACGTGCTGCGGCAGATCACCCTGAGCGCGGCCCGGGGCATCGCGCCCACGTACGACAAGCGCCTGAACATCTCGCAGGAGGACTTCAAGCGTTACATCGTCTTCCAGAACACCCTGGCCTCGACCGGGAAGACCTTCCGGCTGAACGTCACGCGTGACGCGAGCCGGGTGACCTTCGGGGACGGCGCCTACATGAACGGCGTGCTCAAGGGCGTCAGCATCGATCTGAAGACCGGTGAGATGCGCGGCCCGGAGGGCTTCACGGCCCGCCCCGTCGCGGTGCCCGCCAACGACGACCCGGACCGGGGCCTGCTGGTCCGCAGCGGTTTCCAGTGGCGCATGATCGGCAACAACGCGCAGATCGGCAACGGCGTGCGCGGCACGCTGAACCTGTTGCAGCTGGCCAGCGGGCGCGTGGTGCTCAGCTACACCCGCAAGAGCATGATCGACCGCAAGGTCGACGACTTCGAGCGGGAACTGATCGTCGAGTACAGCCGCTGACCGTGGCGTCCGGAGGGGTGCCGGCCGCCGGCACACGCGGGAGCACCGCTGGCACACCCGTGACCGGCGCGTGAGAGGGCCTGATGCCCGCCTGATCAGACGTCAAGGTCTCCTCACGTTCCGTTCAGGGCCCGTCACGCGCCACCCCCTACGCTGGGCCTCATGATGAAACGGAATCTCCTGATGCTCGGCGCGGCCCTGACCCTGGGCGGCCTGAGCGAGGCCAGTGCCGGGCGCCTCTCCCCGACGCTGCTGCAACGCGCCCAGAAAGGTGATCAGTCCCAGGTGGGGGTCATCGTCCGCTTCCAGCTGCCCAACGACGCCCAGGGACGCGCGCAGCTCAAGAACCTGCGCGGCCAGCTCAACAGCCGCCTGAACGTCCTCGGGTCCAGCGCCGGCTTCATCCGGCAGGCCCTGAACTCCGGCAAGGTCACGCAGCTGTGGCTCGACCAGAGCATCTACCTGCCCATGACCCCCGTGCAGGCGCGCGCGCTGGCGGCGCTGCCCTTCGTGTCGGAGGTGTTTGAGAACTTCAAGGTGCAGATTCCCAAACCGCAGAAGGCCGTGGCGCTCAGCGCCGCCGCCGCCGCCCCCGGCGAGGCGTGGCACCTGGCGAAGATCGGCGCGCCGCAGGCCTGGGCCGCAGGCTTCAAGGGGCAGGGCATCAAGATCGGGCACCTGGACAGCGGCATCGACGCCAGCCACCCGCAGCTGAACGGCAAGGTGGCCGCGTTCGCGGAATTCAACGCGGACGGTGACCGCGTGTCGGGCGCGCAGCCCCACGACACCACCAACCACGGCACCCACACTGCCGGCCTGCTGGTCGGCGACACCGTGGGCGTGGCCCCCAGCGCCAAGGTCATCAGCGCGCTGGTGCTGCCCAACAACGAGGGCACCTTCGCGCAGGTCATCGCCGGGATGCAGTACGTGCTCGACCCGGACAACAACGCGGACACCGACGACGGCGCGGACGTCGTGAACATGAGCCTGGGCATTCCCGGCACGTTCGACGAGTTCATCGTGCCTGTGCAGAACATGCTCAAGGCCGGTGTGGTGCCGGTGTTCGCCATCGGCAACTTCGGTCCGGCATCCGCCAGCACGGGCAGTCCCGGTAACCTGCCCGACGCGATCGGCGTCGGTGCCGTGGGGCAGGACGGTCAGGTGGCCAGCTTCAGCAGCCGTGGCCCGGTGAACTGGAACAGCACCATCAAGGGCGTGTTCACCAAGCCGGATATCGCCGCGCCCGGCGTGGAGATCACCAGTTCGTTCCCGAACGGGCAGTACGGCGCGCTGAGCGGGTCCTCGCAGGCCAGTCCCATCGCGGCGGGCGCCGTGGCCCTGCTGCTGTCGGCGAAACCCGGCACCAGCGTGGACGGCATCAAGAATGCGCTGTACACCAGCGCCAGCAACGCGGGCAGCAAGAACAACAACGTGGGCTTCGGTCTGATCAGCGTGCCCGGCGCGCTGGGCAAGCTGGGCGTGAATGCCGGCGGCTCCACGCCCACCCCGACGCCGACCCCCACTCCTACGCCGACGCCTACCCCGACCCCCACGCCTACGCCGACTCCCACGCCCACCCCGACGCCTGACCCGGCCCCCACAGGCCCCAGTGGCTACACGCTGTGCGCGCTGGAAGGCAGCAAGTGCAACTTCAGCGGCCAGAAGGACGCGGCGTTTGGTACCGCCGGGAAGTACCTCACGGGCGTCGGGACGGACGGCTTCAACTGCACCGTGTCCGAGTGGGGCCGTGACCCCGCCCCGGGCCTGCGCAAGGGCTGCTTCATCAAGGACCGCCCCGGCAGCACCCCGACGCCCACGCCGACCCCGACCCCCACGCCCGCGCCCAGCACCGGCAAGAAACCCACCGTCATGCTCGTGGACGACGATATGGGCCAGGGCGCCGACGTGACGGCCGCGCTGCGCGACGCCATCAAGGCGAACGCCGCCAGCGGCGGGGCGTTCGTGTGGAACACCCAGACCCAGGGGCAGGTGCCGCTGAGCGAACTCAAGCGCGCGGACATCGTGGTGTGGGCGACCGGTGAGCAGTACCAGAACACCATCACGGCCGCCGATCAGAACACCCTGCAGCAGTACGTGGCGGGCGGCGGGAACCTGCTGATCACCGGGCAGGACATCGGCTACGACATCGGCACCAGCGCCTTCTACACCGGCACCCTGAAGACCCGCTTCGTGGCGGACAGCAGCGGGCAGACGAAATTCGTGACGCGCGGCGCGTTCGGCAGCACCGCCTTCACCCTGAACGCCCAGGGCAGCGCCGGCAACCAGTACTACCCCGACGTGATCGCCGACCAGGGCGGCAGCAGTGTGGTCGCCTCGTGGGGCACGGCGGACGCCACGGCCGGCACCATCACCGCGCAGAGCATCCGCGTCGACCCGAACAAGACCCGCGCCGCGCAGAAGGTCAAGGATCCGCGCGGACTGGTCGAGCAGCTCGCCGCGAACGTCCTGAACACGGTCCTGGGGCAGATCCTGGGCGGCAACACCCAGTCCGCGCAGAACCGCCCTCGGGTGAGCGCCCAGTCGGCCGGTGAGAACGCCGGGGCGATCGTCGCCAACGACGCCGGGAAGTACCGCACCGTCACCATGGGCTTCGGCATGGAAGGCCTGACGCCCAACAGCCGCAACCTCCTGATGAAGACCGCCTTCGACTGGCTGATGAAGTAACCGCACCCCTTTCGGGCCGCCTGAGCACCTGCGTGGGCGGCCCTGTTCGTTGCCTCAAGATTCTCTCCGCCCGGCTTGGGCAAGCTCCCACGCAGCCCGGACGGGCGGGGGGTACGGTCAGGGCATGACCACCCTGCGCGACATCATGACCACCGACCTGACCACCACCGATCCCCGCGCCACCCTGAAGGAGGTCGCCACCTTGATGCGCGAGCAGGACATCGGCAACGTGCTCATCATGGACGGCGACCAGCTCAGCGGCATCATCACCGACCGGGACATCGTGATCCGCGCCGTGGCGTACGGGCACGACCTGGGCAGCGCCGCGACCGACTACGCCACCGGCAGCGTGTTCACGATGAACGCGGACACCAGCGTGCAGGACGCCGCGAAGGCCATGGCGGACCGCCAGCTGCGCCGCCTGCCCGTCACGGACGGTGACAGGGTGGTCGGGATCGTGAGCCTCGCGGATCTCGCCACACGCGCCAGCGGCGGCGCCGATGAACAGGCCCTCCAGGGCATCAGCCAGCCCACCATCTGAACTGGCGAGGAGAGGGGGCGGCCTGGCTTCCCCCTGGGTTGCCCCCTCTTGAGCGTTTCTCCATCCTGTGCCCCCGGCGTTGACTTCGAGCGCACTTGAAGGACTACGGTGTCCTCATGACTCCGATCAAGAGCCCACTGGCCCCCCGCGCCGACGCCACCGACGTCCTGAAGGACACCGACCTCACCGGCCAGACCGCCGTCGTGACCGGCGCGGCCTCCGGGCTGGGCGTCGAGACGGTCCGCGCCCTGCTGAGCGCCGGGGCGCGCGTGATCATGCCCGTCCGTGACACCGCGCGCGGCGAGGAGGTCGCCCGTGACCTCGCCCAGGCCACCGGCAACAGCGACGTGCACGTGCTGCACCTGGACCTCGGGTCGCTCGCGTCGGTCCGGCAGGCGGCCAGCGAGATCCTCGCGCTCGCGCCACAGATCAAGATGCTCATCAACAACGCGGGCGTCATGGCCACCCCGCAAGGCCAGACCGCCGACGGCTTCGAAACGCAGTTCGGCACGAACCACCTGGGGCACTTCCAGCTCACGCGGCTGCTGATGCCCGCGCTGCTGGCCGCCGCGCCCGCCCGGGTCGTGTCCCTGAGCAGCAGCGGCCACCGCATCAGCGACATCCGCTGGGACGACCCGAACTTCCGGGCGACCCCCTACGACCCCTGGCAGGCGTACGGGCAGAGCAAGACCGCCAACGCCCTGTTCGCCGCCGAACTCAACCGCCGCTACGCCGATCAGGGCGTCACCGCGAACGCCGTGCATCCCGGCGGGATCATGACCGGGCTGCAGAAGCACATGCCCGAAGGAGAGGCGCAGCGCCGGGGCTGGGTGGACGAGAACGGCGTGCCCAACCCCGCCTTCAAGACCCCCGCGCAGGGCGCCAGTACCAGCGTCTGGGCGGCCACCGCCCCCGAGTTGGACGGCGTGGGGGGGCTGTTCCTGGAAGACCTCCAGCAGAGCACCCCGCTGGACGAGGCCAGCCCCAACCCGATGTTCGGGTACAAACCCCACGCGCTCGACGCGGACAGCGCCCGCCGCCTATGGACCCTCAGCGAGCAGATGATCGACCAGACCGGGAAGTAACGCCGCAACAGAAACGCCTCCGACCAGACCGGCGGAGGCGTTTCGCTGGTGGATTTACCCGAGGTCGCGCAGTTTGCGGTACAGCTCCTTCTGCTCGTCGCTCAGGGTGGCAGGCACCGTGACGTTCAGGCGGACGTACAGGTCGCCGCGCGTGCCGTCGCGTCTGGGCCAGCCCTGCCCGCGCAGGCGCATGCGCCGCCCGCCGCTGCTGCCGGGCGGGACACTCAGGTTGCCCCGGCCACTCAGGGTCTGCACGGTCACGTCCCCGCCCAGCGCCGCGACCGGGGCGGGCACGTCCACGCTGGTCGTCAGGTCGTCCCCGTCCAGATCGAAGCGGGCGTCCTCCAGCACGCGGATGGTCAGCAGCACGTCCCCACCGCCCGGGCCCTGCCCGGCCAGCCTCAGCCGCGCGCCGTCGCGCGTGCCGGCAGGGACACGCAGGCTCAGGCGTTTGCCGTCCACGTTGATGACCTCATCCGAGCCGCTGAAGGCTTCCTCCAGCGTGACCTGCAACTCGCCTTCCACGTTCTGCACGAAGCGGCGGCCCTGCCCGGCGCCGCCCAGGCCGCCCAGCAGGTCCTCCAGGTTCACCTGCGCGCCGCCCTGGAAGCCCGCGCCGCCGCGCCGCCCGGCCCCGCCGAACAGCCCCTGGAAGAAGTCACTGAACTGCGAGCCGTCGAACCCCGCGAAGTCCCCGCCCTGGAACCCGCCGCCCTGGTAGCCGGGGGGCACCTGCCCGGTGTGCCCGAACTGGTCGAACACCTTGCGTTTCTCCGGGTCGCTCAGGACGGCGTAGGCCTCGCCGATCTCCTTGAACTTCTCGGCGGCCTTCTCGTCCCCGGCGTTCTTGTCCGGGTGGTACTGCTTGGCCAGTTTGCGGTACGCGCTCTTGATGTCCGCGTCGGACGCGCCGCGCGACACGCCCAGCACGTCGTAGTAGTCCTTGTACGCCATGACTTTCCCCCCCTCCTGTTACGTCCTTACGCGCCCAGCTGTTCCAGGCGGTTGAGCACCACTCGCAGCCCGTACGCCTGGGCGATCTCGCGGGCGGTCACGCCCCGCCGGTCCGCCTGCCCCGGCTTCGCGCCGCGCGCCACGAGCAGGTCCAGCACGTCCGTGCGCGGCGCGCGGCGACCCTCTTTGTACGCCTGCCCTTCCACATCCACGCTGTGGAGCAGCGGCAGCCAGTAGCGCGGGTCCTCGGGCAGCGCCCCCGCCTGGAGCAGCGCGCGGATGAAGCTGGGCGGCGCGTCCCGGTCGATGGCGAGGTTCAGCAGCGGCAGCGTCGAGGTGCCCGGCCAGAAGTTCACGTCGTGCACGCGGCCCAGCAGGGCCAGCAGGTCTGATTCGGCCGCGCCGTGCCGCAGCGCCCAGCCCAGCGCCTCGTGCGTCTTCGTCTGGCTGGGCGCCTGCACCTCGCCAGTCAGGGTGCCCGCCTTGAGTGCCTCAATCAGCGGGTTGGCGTTCTCGCGCTGCACGAGGCGCACGTACTCGCCTTCCACCTGCTCGCGCGCCCAGCCTTCCTTACGCAGCAGTTTCAGGCTGCTCGTCACGCTGGGATTGCTCTGAAAGCACTTCACCGGAATGCGCCGCGCCAGCTCCTCCCAGCCGTACTCGGCCTGAAGATGCGTCACGACGCGCTCCAGCGTCACGCCGTGCAGCGGATCGCGCGGGGCAGCGGATGGTGAGCGGTTGATGGTTGATGGAGCCGCAGGGGCCTCAGCCGACGCCGTCTTGTCTTCTCTGTCAACCATCAACGGTCACCTCTCAACCCTTCCTGCTCACGACGACGCGCGCGGGGCGCACGAGGCGGTCGCCCATGCGGAAGCCCAGCTGGTACACCTGCACGATCACGTCGTCCTCGTCGCCGGGCACGACCTGCAGCGCCTCGTGCCACTGCGGGTCGAAGGCTTCGCCTTCCTTGCCGGTGGCCTCCAGACCCAGGCCCGCGAACACGCCCAGGATCTTGCCCTGCACGGCCTGCATGCCGGGGATCAGCTTGGCGGGGTCGGCGGCGCCCATGCTCACGGCGCGGTCCATGTCGTCGTACACGGGCATCAGCGCCTCGGCGGCCTTGCTCACGCCCTGGCCCTGCGCGGCGTTCACGTCCTCCTGGGTGCGGCGGCGGTAGCTGTCGAAGTCGGTCGCCAGTCGGGCCAGGCGGCCCCTCAGGTCGGCGTTCTCCTTTTCCAGTTCGTCGGCGCGTTCCAGTTTCGCCATCATCTCCTGCACCTGCCCGAGCATGCCCTCGTCCAGGCCGTCCATGCCGGGGAAGGCGGTCTCGGCGTCCTCGGCCATGTTGTCGGCCTCGGTGTCGGGGATGTCCAGGCCGTCTTCCGTGACGGTTTTCGCGGCGGTGTCGGTGCGGTCGTTGCTGGGTTTGTGCTGGTCGTCGGTCATCTTGGGGCCTCTCTTGCGGAACATTCGTTCCAGCTTAGTCGTACTCCGGGTGAAGGTTCGAAGAACCGCTCAGCCCGAGCGGATGCGAGTAGGAGTCATGCGGGTTCCGGGCGTGGAGTGGGCAGATCGGTGCTGTTCCGGGCTGTCCACGGAACAGACGGAATCTGCGCCGTGCTCGTGGGGCAGGGGAGAGGCGGCGCGCTGGCCGTCCTCTCCCCTGAAGTATGTGCCTGTTCGTGGAGGACGCGCGCTTATTCGGCGGGTTTGAAGTCCGCGTCGATCACGTCGTCGTCGGCTTTCGCCTGGGGCTGGCCCTGCGCGGCGCCGGCGTCCTGACCCTGCGCCTGCGCGGCGGTCATGAAGGAGCGGAGTTCCTCTTCCAGCTTCTTCTGCGCGGCGTCGATGCGGGCGTCGTCGTCGCTGCGGACGGCTTCCTCGGCCTCGTCGGCGGCGGCCTTGAGCTTGTCCTTGGCATCCTGGGCAGCAGAGCCGTTTTCCTCGATCTGGCCGAGGGCCTGGACGCGCAGGCTGTCGAGGTTGTTGCGCTTCTCGACCTTCTCGCGGCGCTGCTTGTCGGCGGCGGCGTTCTGCTCGGCTTCCTGCACCATGCGTTCCACGTCGCCCTTGTCGAGGGTGGTGGTGTTCTCGATGCGGATGCTGGCTTCCTTGCCGCTGGTTTTCTCCTTGGCGGTGACGTGCAGGATGCCGTTGGCGTCGATGTCGAAGGTCACCTCGATCTGGGGCTGACCGGCGCGCATGGGCGGGATGCCTTCCAGCTTGAAGCGGCCCAGGGACTTGTTGTCGTTCGCCATGGGGCGTTCACCCTGGAGGACGTTGATCTCCACGCCGGGCTGGTTGTTCTCGGCGGTGGTGTAGATCTCGGTCTTCTTGGCGGGCACCGTGGTGTTGCGGGTGATCATCGGGGCGATCATGCCGCCCTTGACCTCCACGCCCAGCGTCAGCGGGGTGACGTCCACCAGGACGATGTCGCCCAGGCTGGAGTCGCCCTGGATGATCCCGGCCTGCACGGCGGCGCCGAGCGCGACGGCCTCGTCGGGGTTCACGGACTCGTTGGGGGTCTTGCCGATGATGTCCTGCACGATGCGCTTCACGGCGGGGATGCGGGTGCTGCCGCCCACCAGGATCACTTCGTCGATCTTGCTGGCGTCCAGCTTGGCGTCCGCGAGGGCCTGCTCGACGGGCTTGCGCACGCGGCGCAGCAGGTCGCTCGTGAGTTCCTCGAACTTCGCGCGGCTCAGGGTGCGCTCGAGGTGCATGGGGGTGCGGGTTTCGGGGTCGAAGGTGATGAACGGCAGGCTGATGGTGGTTTCAGACGCGTTGCTCAGTTCGATCTTGGCCTTCTCGGCCGCTTCAATCAGGCGCTGCAGGGCCTGCTTGTCCTTGCGCAGGTCGAAGCTGTTGTCCTTCTGGAACTCGGTGGCGAGCCAGTCGACGATGCGCTGGTCGAAGTCCGCGCCGCCCAGGTGGGTGTCGCCGCTGGTGGACTTCACTTCGAACACGCCGTCGCCCAGTTCGAGGATGGTCACGTCGAAGGTGCCGCCCCCCAGGTCGAAGACCAGCACGGTCTCGTTGCCCTTGCGCTCCAGGCCGTAGGCGAGCGCGGCGGCGGTGGGTTCGTTGATGACGCGCAGGACGTTCAGGCCCGCGATCTCACCGGCCTGCTTGGTGGCCTCGCGCTGGCTGTTGTCGAAGTACGCGGGGACGGTGACGACCACGTCGCGGATCTTCTCGCCCAGCTTGGCGCTGGCGTCGTTCACGAGCTTGCGCAGCACCTCGGCGCTGACCTGCTCGGGGGCGAGGTCCTGGCCGTTCACTTCGATGCGCACGCTGCCGCCGGGGCCTTCTTTCACGGTGAAGGGGCTGCGGGCGGCTTCTTCCTTCACTTCGTCCCAGCGGCGGCCGATGAAGCGCTTGACTTCGAACAGCGTGGCGGCGGGGTTCAGGGCGGCCTGACGGCGGGCGATCTGCCCGACAAGGCGCTCGTCGCCCTTGTACGCGACGACGCTGGGGGTGGTGCGGGCGCCTTCGGCGTTCACGATCACTTCGGGGCGGCCGCCTTCCATGACGGAGATCACAGAGTTGGTGGTACCGAGGTCAATTCCGACTGCTTTGGGCATGTTGACTCCTGTGGGGATGGGGATTTGCTGCCGCGCGGGCAGCAGTTCTGATCGCCATACAGCATAGGCCCACAGTTGCTGGGTGTCAATAGACTTGAGTGCTATACGCTCAAGTCTAAGATTGTCTCAAGGTCATACGGACTCCGGTTGAAGGGTTTGCAAAAACCTTCGACCGGAGTTGACCCTTACCCCCCCACGTGCACGATGGGCCGCCGGTCACGGTCCGGTTCGGCGCGGCGCAGGATCTCGCGGGTCAGCGGCGGCACGTCCCCGCGCCCCCCGATCACGAAATCCAGCGCCAGCTGCAGGGGGCTCTCCTCGGTCCAGCGCATGTACACCTGCGGCGGCGCGCCCTTCTTGCGCAGCGTCAGCATCACGGCCGCGATCGTGTTCGGGATGCTCGACCCGCGCGCCTTCAGCACCGAGTACGGCCCCACGCGCAGGCCCGTGACCTCCACCACGTCCGTGAACTCGCTCGCGTCGTCCACCTCCACCTCCAGGAACAGGAACGGCTCGTCCTCCGGGAGGTGCACCATCTGCCGCACCCGCAGCTCCTGCTTGCTGTACTCGGCCTCGGACGCCCGGCCCGGATGGTGCGACACGAAGCGCAGCGGCCGGATCGGGTGGGTCTTCAGTACCTCGATGGCCGCCTCGTCGAACTGCACCTGACTGACCCGCAGCTCGAATGACCGCGACACGCGCGAACTGACGCCCACCGTGAGGATCAGCACGATGAACAGCAGCGCGATCAGCAGGCCCTGCGGGTTGCTGAAGATCGTCACGGCGCTCGTGTACACGAAGATGGCGCTGATCACCCCGAACGCCCAGGCCACGCGCGGCTGGCGGCGCCGCACGGCCGTCAGGCACACCGCCACCGCCGCCGAGGTCATCATCGCCAGCACCCCGGTCGCGTACGCCGCCGCCTGCGCGTCCACGTTCGCGCGGAAGGCCGCCGTCACCACGAA
This sequence comes from Deinococcus actinosclerus, assembly GCF_001507665.1. Taxonomy (NCBI): domain Bacteria; kingdom Thermotogati; phylum Deinococcota; class Deinococci; order Deinococcales; family Deinococcaceae; genus Deinococcus; species Deinococcus actinosclerus. Next base: position 362,097 of record NZ_CP013910.1, read on the forward strand.
CGCGATCAGCAGGTAGATCAGCACCAGCGGGCGGTGCAGCCGCGTCCACTCGGGCGCCATGCCGTAACGCGGCAGGTAGCGCGGCACGATGTTCAGCAGCCCCGCCATGGCGCTGGCCCCCGCGAACCACAGGATCAGGATGGTGCTCACGTCGTACGCGGTGCCGAACCACTCGCCCAGGTACTCGTGCGCCAGGAACGCCAGCGCGCGCCCGTTCGCCTCGCCGCCCGGCTGGAACGCCGCCGCCGGGATGAGCAGGGTGGTCACCAGACTGCTCGTGATCAGGAACGCGCTCATCAGCAGCGCCGCCGTGGTCAGCAGCCGCTTGCCGTTGCGGATGCGCCCGGTGGGTGTCTCCTCGGTGTCGCCCTTGTCCCCCTCGATCAGCGGCATGACGACCACGCCCGTCTCGAAACCCGACAGGCCCAGCGCCAGCTTCGGGAAGACCAGCAGCGCCGCGCCGATCAGCGCCAGCGGCGAGCCGAAGCCCACGTTCAGCGTGCCCAGCCACGCCTGCACCAGCTCCGGCTGGCTCAGGATCACCTGCGCGCCCTTGCCGATCACCACGGCGCTCAGGCACAGGTACGCCACGACGAGCACCACCGCGATCCCGATGGCCTCCTTGAAGCCCTTGAGGAACACCGCGCCCAGCAGCAGCAGCAGCAGCAGCGTCACGCCCACCTGATGCCCCTCCAGCGCCGTCTTCAGGAACGGGTTCTCGATCATGTGCGCCGAGGCGTCCGCCGCCGACAGTGTGATCGTGATGATGAAGCCGGTCGCCACGAACCCGATCAGCGACAGCACCAGGAACTTGCTGGGCCAATACGACAGCAGCCGCTCAAGCATGCTGATCGACCCGTCCCCGTGCGGGCTGTCCTCCGCCACCCGGCGGTACATCGGCAGCGCCCCGAACAGCGTCACGAGCACGAGCACCAGCGTCGCGAAGGGCGACACCGCCCCGGCGGCCAGCGCCGCGATGCCCGGCTGGTAGCCCAGGGTGCTGAAGTAGTCCACCCCGGTCAGGCACATCACCTTCCACCAGGGGTGCTTGCGCTCGTGCGCCTCCACCTCACCCTCGGCCTCGTAGAAGCCCTCCTGCTGCGGGTGATCCTCCTGCTGGAGCACCCAGCGGGAGACTTTCTGTGACAGGGGCCTCAACGGCGAGGAGGGCATGACTCGCGGAGTATCCGCCTTTCAGCGCCAGAAAGAAAGGTGTCGGGTCTCACGGTATGGGGAAGACAGCCGCAAGAGGGGATGAGTGCGGAGGTCGCCCCCCAGCACCCATCCCCTCTTACCTATCGACTTTCAGCCATCGACTGCTTACGGGTACAGGCCGCGCAGGGCGCGCGCTTCGAGCACGCGGGTGCAGGCCACGATGTACACGGCGGTGCGCAGCGTCACGCCGTGGCGTTCCTTCACGTCCCACAGGCTGCCGAAGGCCTCGCTCATGATGCGGTCCAGGCGCTTGTTGATCTCGTCTTCGGTCCAGAAGAACGAGCTGAAGTCCTGCACCCACTCGAAGTACGACACGGTCACGCCGCCGGCGTTCGCCAGCACGTCCGGCACGACCGTCACGCCCCGCTCGGCGAGCAGGTCGTCCGCAGCGGGAATGGTGGGGCCGTTGGCGCCCTCCACGATCAGTTTCGCCCTGATCTGCCCGGCGTTCGCCAGGGTGATCTGCTTTTCCAGCGCGGCGGGGATCATCACGTCGCAGTCCACGCCCCAGAACTCGTCGCGCGTGATCTCCTCGGTGCCGGGCATGTCGGTGATCTTGCCGGTGCGGCGCAGGTGCTCCAGCGCGGCCTTCGGGTCGATCCCGGCGTCGCTGTGGATCGTGCCGGTCACGTCCTGGATGGCGACGATCTTCGCGCCGTGCTCATGGAAGATGCGCGCGGCGGCCTCGCCCACGTTCCCGAAGCCCTGCACCGCCACCCGCGCGCCCTGCATGGGCATCCCGAGTTTCTTCATGGCCTCCGCGCCGGTCACGAACACGCCGCGCCCGGTGGCGTCGCCGCGGCCCAGGCTGCCGCCCAGCGACACGGGCTTGCCGGTCACGACGCCGGTCGCGGTGCGGCCCACGTTCATGGAGTACGTGTCCATCATCCACGCCATCGTCTGCGGGTTGGTGTTCACGTCCGGCGCGGGGATGTCCTTCTCCGGCCCGATGATCAGGCCGATCTCGGTGGTGTAGCGGCGCGTCAGGCGCTCGAGTTCCCCGGTGCTGTACTTGCGCGGGTCGATGCGGATGCCGCCCTTGCCGCCCCCGTACGGGAGGTTCACGGCGGCGTTCTTCACGGTCATCCACGCGGACAGCGCCATGACCTCGCTGAGCGTCACGTCCTGGTGGTAGCGCACGCCGCCCTTGGCGGGGCCGCGCGACGTGTTGTGCTGCACGCGGTAGCCCTCGAAGTGCGCGACCGTGCCGTCATCAAGGTGGATGGGCACGTCCACGACCAGGATGCGCTTGGGCCGCTTGAGCGTCTCGGCCCAGTAGGCGAGCTTGCCGAGGTAGGGCGTGACGCGCTCGACCTGCTCGAGGTAGATCTCGTACGGCCCGATGTTGTTCGGGTCGAGGTAGCTGGGAATGGCGTGCGCGCCGGATTTGGGCCCAGTGCTGTTGGTCGGATCTTGCGTGGCGGTCATGGCAGTGCCTCCAGGGAAGGAGAGGGGGGAGGGGTGGTTCGTCTTCGCCGCGCGGGGCGGCCCGCGCGTTGCCGCTGGTGAATTCAGCGCGCCGGGAAGGCGGTCATGGGTACACGCCACGCATCACGGTGGCGTTGTGCAGGCGGTTCAGGGCCAGGGCGTACGCGGCGGTGCGCAGGTCGGTCTGGCGCGTGCGGGCCACCCCCATGACGTCACTGACGGCGACGTTCACGCGCTGGTCTATGGCGGCCTCGATCTCTTCCTCGGTCCAGAAGAAGTTGCTGGCGTCCTGCACCCATTCCAGGTAGTTCACGACCACGCCGCCGATGCTGGCGATCAGGTCGGGGATGACCTGCACGCCCGCCTCCGTCAGGAAGCGCTCGGCCTCGGGCAGCACGGCGCGGTTGGTGGCCTCCACGACGTAGCGGGCGCGCACAGCGTGGGCGTTCCCGGCGTTCACGGTGCCGTAGTCGTAGGCGAGCAGCAGTACGTCCACGTCAAGCTCGGTGACCTCGGCGGGGGTGATGTCGGTCGCGAAGCCCGCCACGCTGCCGCGTTCCTCGCGGTAGGCAGACAGCGCGTCCAGATCCAGGCCGGAGCTGGCGAAGGTCGCGCCGTCCTGGTCGGACACGGCGATGACCAGTGCGCCCTGCGCGGCGAGGGTCTGCGCGGCGCGGCGGCCCACGTCCCCGAAGCCGTACACGGCGACCTTGGCGCGGCTGAGGCTCTCGCCGCGCTCCTCGAGCACGCGCGCGGCGACGAGCGCGGCGCTGCGGCCCCGGGCGTCCTTGCTGCCGTAGCTGCCGCCCAGCGGGATGGGTTTGCCCACCACGACGCCGCTTCCGGTTGTGCCGGTGTTCTCGTTGTACGTGTCGAGCATCCAGGCCATGGCCTGCGCGTCGCTGCCCACGTCGGGCGCGAGGATGTCCTCGTTGTGGCCGATCAGTTCCACCAGTTCGCTGGTATAGCGGCGCACCACGCCCTCGAGCTCGTGGGGGCTGAGGGTCGCGGGGTCGACGTCCACGCCGCCCTTGGCGCCGCCCAGGGGCAGGTCGGCCACGGCGGCCTTGAGGGTCATGATCGCGGCGAGCACCTCGCACTCGTGGGCGTTGACGCCTTCACGCAGGCGCACGCCGCCCATGCTGGGGCCGCGTGAGGTGCTGTGCACGGTGCGGTAGCCGCGGAAGACGCGGATGCTGCCGTCGTCCATGCGCACCGGGAGGTTCACGCTGACGGTGCGTTTGGGATATTTGAAGTACGCGAGGGACTGGTCGGTGACCTCGCAGTGGGGCAGTGCCTGCCGGAGTTGCTCCATGAGGCCCTGCCAGTTGAGTCCTGATGCCCGCATTTGACGGTCTCCTTCCCTTCGGTGGGAACTGGGGTGGGTGGTGTGGTTTGGCTCAGGCGCAGCATACACGCGCCCGGTGAGACGCATAGACAGGTGCCGCGCCGCCTCGTCCCACGATGCCGTCCGTGTGTCGAGGGGTGAACCCCCGAAGTTGTATCCAGTATCCACAGAGGCGTCAACCCCGCTTTCTCACGCTGAACACGCGCAAAACCTGAACCGCTTCCACCTCGGCCCTGCGTGGCCCGGCCGCCCACAACCTGCCGAACGGCAATCCAGTCTTCCAACGCCGCCGACCGCCCCACCGCACACCGGCGTCCCACGCGGCAGGACGGTCCGGGCGGTCTGAACCCGGTTCAGATCGGACCTCTATAGAAAGGAGGGGAGCCAGCACGGTTCCCCTCCCACCCTCAACCGGTGTTACCGGCTGCGTTCGATCTCGCGCACCGCCAGCCGCTCCAGGGCGTCACGGGCGTCCCCGGCGGGCAGGACGCGCAGGGCGTCCACGGCCAGCCACGCCCGGCGGCGCACCTCGGCGCGGGTCGCCTCGAAGGCCCCCTCCTGCGCCGCCAGCGCCTGCACGCGCGCCACGTCCCCCTCGTGCGCGGCGCGGCGCTCCAGCACGTCCCGCACCTCGTCCGCGTGCGGCCCCTGAAGCAGGTGCAGCAGCGGGTACGTCGCCTTGCCCTCGCGCAGGTCGCCGCCCACCGGTTTGCCCAGCGTCGCCTCGTCCGCCGCGAGATCCAGCAGGTCGTCCTGCATCTGGAACGCCATCCCGTACTCCAGCCCGAAGGTCGCCAGGGCCTCGCGCTGGGCCGCCGTCGCGCCCAGCAGCACCGCTGGGGCCTCGGCCGCCAGCTGCGTCAGCGCCGCCGTCTTCCCGTGAATGACCGTCAGGTAGTGCTCCAGCGCGTACTCCTGGTACGCCGCCACCTGGAACTGCAGCACCTCGCCCTCGCAGATCACGCTGGCCGTCTCGCCGAACATGCGGGTCAGGGCCGCGCCGCCCGGCATCCCCGCGAGCAGCCCCAGCAGGCGCGCGAGCATGAAATCGCCACTCATGACGCTCACCACGTTCCCGAAGCGCCGGAACGCCGCCTGCTGCCCCCGGCGCGTGTCCGCGTCGTCGATCAGGTCGTCGTGCAGCAGCGACGCCGAATGCAGCAGTTCCACGCACACGCCCAGGTCGCGCACGGCGGCCCAGTCCGCGCGGGCCGGGCTGGCGCCGAGCACCTGCGCCGCGAGGAGCGCGATCATCGGCCGCACCCGCTTCCCACCCGCGGCGACCAGATCGTCCCCGATCAGCTCGATGAATTCCACCCGCGAGCGCAGCACCTCGCGCAGCCGCGCTTCGAACGCCGCATCCGGCAGGCCGAGGGTGAGAAGGCCAGTCATGCGCGCAGTATAGGGAGGGGAGGGGCAGCCAAACGTACCACCCCCCCCAGCTGCTGCCCCGGGGATGAAGGCTCCCGCACCGCCGTGAGTGCTTTGTCCCTCGCAGCGCACACGCTCCTCATGCTACAAAGCAGGGTATGGAAAGTGTCGTTGCTCTCTTCCGCGAACCCCAGCAGGCGCAGGGGGCGTTGCAGACCCTGCTGCAGCGCGGCTTTGACCGTGACCACCTCGGCTTTGCCCTGACGGACGTCGTCGCGCAGGAGGACATCGCCCAGCAGACCGGCGTCAGCCCCGAAGCCGGTCAGCCCGCCGGGTCCGCCGCCGTCCTGAAGGGCGCGTGGCTGGGGATTCTGGGCGGCCTCGTGCTGACCGTGCCCATCTGGCTGCTGCTGCTCATCATTCCGGTGACCCGCATCTACGCCCACGGCGGCGTGCTGGGCATCCTGTTCGGCGTGATCGGCGGCGGCGCCCTGGGCGGCCTGTTCGGCGCGCTGGCGGGCAGCGACCACGGCGACTTCGTGAACCTGCTGCGCCGCATGGGCGTCCCGGCCGAGCAGGCCGAGAAGTTCTACGGCGGCATGAAGGGCGGCCACGTCATGGTGATCGCCCGTGACCCCAGCGGCCAGCGGGCCGACGAGGTGCTGAGCGTCATGCGCAAGCACGGTGCCGTGAAACTGGAAGACGCCGTGGGCGCCGGGCAGCTTCAGAGCGAACGCCACTGAACTGCCCGAGGCTGCGGCCCGCGATCCGGACGAACCGGCGCGGGCCGCACCTCATGTGCCGGTCCAGCAGGCCAGAGGCAAGAGCGCTGTCAGACCCTGCGGGTACACTGCGGACATGTTCGGTCGCCGCGTCCCTCCCCACCTCGTCTTCGCTTTCAGTCTGCTGCTGGCGGCCCTGTGCGGCTGGGCCGCCTACGCAGGCGTGACGGGCGGCAAGGTCGTGTGGGGGGTCGTCGCGGCGGTGTTCGCCGTGTGGTTCACCGTGGACGCCGTCCGCTCCTACGGGTGGGCGCAGGCGAAGAAACGCGCGGACGCCGAGACGCGCGCCCAGAACCGCCCGAACCTCAAGTAAGCTCCCGGCGTACCCAGAAACGCATCGGTTTGGGTGTGTCCTGGCCTTCGCCCACGTCCGGCCAGGACAGGGTCGTGTGCAGGTCCGGGCGTTCCACGTACCCGCGCGCCGCCCAGAAGGCGTTCAGTGGCCGGTAGGGCTGCGGCCGCAGCGGATGATCCTCCGGGCGCTGCACCGCGCAGAAGGCCGTCACGCTCAGGCCCAGCGTGCGGGCGTGCGCCTCACGCCCGTCGAAGAAGGCGTGGCCCAGCCCGCGCCCCCGGTACTCGGGCAGCAGGACGCTCTCGCCGAGGTACAGCACGTCCCGCTCGTCGAACTCCGGGTCCACGAAGGGGGCGCGGATCTCGGCCATCTCCTGCGTCAGCGGCAGGGCGCTGCTGGCCCCCACCACCTGCCCGCCGTCGCGCGCCAGGAGCACCAGGGCGTCGGGCGCGTCCAGGTAGGTGCGCAGGTACGTCTCCTCGTACGCCGCGCTGCCCTCGTACAGGTAGGGGAACTCACGGAACACCGTGATGCGCAGCCGCGCCAGATCCGCGATGAACGGCGCCAGGTCCGGGCCGCTCACCGCCTCGACCCTCAGGGTCAAGCACCCACCTGCCGGGACCAGTCCGCGAGGTTGTAGTAGTTCGTGACCCGCGCGATCTGCCCGCCGCGCACCTCGAAGAACGCCCCGACCGGCAGGACGTAGCGCTGCCCGCGCGCCTCGGGCAGCCCGGGATCGGTGCGCAGGTACTCGCCGTGAATCACGAACTCCGCGCTCGCCCGCGCGCCGTCGGGCGTGCTCATGATCACCAGCTCGCGCGCCTGCTCGCGGTAGTGGGCGTCCATCTTCGCCAGGAACGCCCGGAAGGCCTCCAGGCCCACCTGCGTCTCGCCCTCGTTGATGTCGTGGCGCACGTCGTCGGTGAGCAGGGCCAGCATGCCCGCGAAGTCGGCGGCGTTGAAGGCGGCGTAATACTGCTCGATCAGCGTCAGGGTCGTGCCGTGCATGGCCGCACCATACGGCATGACCACCCGGCGGCAGGGTCACGGCCCGGGGGGCACGCCGCGCGCCGGTGAACGCCACTTCAGCCGGTCGTGTCCCCGCATTCATGAGCCCGGGGCACCCTGCGAGGCGGCCTGGCGACGCTGGGGCGTCAGTCCGGCCTGGAGGGCCGGTCGGCCCTGCTCCGTCCCTGCGGCCGCCGCCGCAGTCCACCCGCCTGTCGCGATCAGGAAATTCGCGCGCTTGACGCCTGCGAATCTGCTACTTTAGGAACACTTTATTCAGCAGTGAATCGTTTCACCCGCCGGGAAACGGCCCAACTGGAGGAACTCACGCGTGAAAGCCCTGCGCTACATCATCACCCGCCCCTGCCTGCAGGAAGGCAGCCTGCGCCTTCTGAAGTACCTGGAAGGCACGTTCCCCAGCGCCGGCCCCATCACGCTGGTCGATGATCACGGCCAGGAGCACTCCGCGCAGGTCGACCCGCAGGCGCGGCGCATCACCGGCCTGGGCAGCCTGTACCACGCCCAGAACCTCGGGGTGAACGACGTCCTGATGATCACGCCCCTCACGGCCGGGCGCTATCAGGTCGAGTCGATCGTCAAACCCCACGCGCCACCCCCAGCGCCGCGCCGCGAGACGCCCAAGAAACCCGAGACCCGCCGGGTGGTGGTCGCCACGACGCCGCACGTGCGCGAGGTGAGGGTGCAGGAGGTGCGCCCCAGCCTGGGTGCCCAGGCCGACGTGCCGGCCGACGCCTCCCGCGCGGCCGAACCGCGGCCCGCAGAGCAACGTCAGGCCGAGCAACGTCAGGCCGACCGCCGCCCGGCAGAGCAGCGCGCCGAGACCCGCCCTGCGGATAGCCGCGCCGAGGAGCGCGCGACCGACGCCACCCGCACGGCCCAGGACACCCCGCGACCCGACGTGAGCGCGCGCAGCCAGAGTGGCCGTGACCCGGTCCCGGCGGCCTCCCCCCGCGTGACCCCCCGCGCCGCGCCCGCAGGGACCAGCGTGAAGCCCGGTGCCGGCGCGACCGTCCGTCCCCTGGACGTCCGCTTCGACGCGCCGGCACCGGCCCCCCTGGCACCGGCGCCCACCGCCACCCCGGGCGCCCTGCAGCTGCGCGGCGACGCAGCCCACCTCGCGGAACTCGCGCGCCTGACCGGCTACCGCCTGGACGACCTGGGCAGCGGCGTGCTGCGGCTGCACGCGGAACTGGGCGCCCACAGCTACGCGGTGCTGGTCGCCACGAGCGAGGCGGCCGTCCGGGCCGACGCCTGGAAGGAACCGGCCGACTACTGCGTGCTCCTGACGGCCGAACACGACCGGGCCGTCAACACCCCCCGCCTGACCCGCGAGGCGCTCGACGCGCTGATCGAGCACGCCCAGCTGGCGCCGCTGTCCCCCGTGGACCTGCGTGGCTACTGGAAGGCCGGCAGTGTGGACCTGGAAGCGGCCGCCAGCGTCGCGGAACTCGTGGGCGCCCACCTGGCGCAGCGTGGCGCCTTCAGCGCCGTGCTGCTGACCCTGGCGCAGCAGCCCGCCCACTCGCTGGTCAGCGTGCAGCGCCTCGCCGAGCGGCTGGGCAGCGGCGTGAACTACGCGGAACTGGGCAGCATCCTCGACACCCTGACCCGCGCGCCCTTCCTGGCACTGACCCCGCTGCCCGGCGGGCAGTACCTGCTGCGCAGCGGTGTGGCGGAGCTGCTGACCGAACTGGCCGACTACGCCGAAGGGGTGCGGCGCCGCCTGCGCGTCCCGGCCCGCGAAGCCGTGCCCGCCTGATCCCACCGGGGCCAGACCGGCCCAACCTGAATGCCGAACACGATCCCACCGGCACCGCGCTCCTAGACTGGCGCGGTGCCTGCCTTGTCCGACGCTGAACAGCCGCGCCTGCGCGCAGCCCTGCTGGCCTGGTTCGACCGGCAGGGCCGCGACCTGCCCTGGCGCCAGGGCCCCGAGGGTCGCCGCGATCCCTACCGCGCCTGGGTGGCCGAGGTTCTGCTGCAGCAGACGCAGGTGGCGCGGGGGCTGGAGTACTATCACCGATTTCTGACAGCGTTCCCCAGCGTGCAGGTGCTGGCCGCCGCTCCGCTGGACGACGTGCTGAAAGCCTGGGAGGGCTGCGGCTACTACGCCCGCGCCCGCAACCTGCACCGCGCCGCGCAGCAGGTGACCCGCGAGGGCCTGCCCCGCACCCACGCCGAGTGGCTGGCCCTGCCCGGGGTGGGGCCCTACACGGCCGCCGCCCTGAGCAGCTTCACGCAGAACGCCCCGCACGCCGTGAACGACGGCAACGTGCGGCGCGTGCTGGCCCGGCTGCACGCCGAACCTGCCCCCACGCCCCGCTGGGTGCAGCAGCAGGCCGACGCGCTGCTCGACCCGGCCCGGCCCGGCGCGTGGAACGAGGCGGTCATGGATCTGGGCGCCACCGTCTGCACCCCGAAACGGCCGCAGTGCGGCGTCTGCCCGCTGAGTGACTGGTGCGGCGCGCGCGCCAGCGGTCAGCCCGGCAACTACCCGGCGCCCAAGACGCGCCCCGCCGTACAGACCGTGCAGGCGGTGGCGGTCCTGATCGGAAACGCGCAGCGCGCCGTGCTGGAACGCCGGGACGGCGCGCTGCTGGGCGGCCTGCTGGGCCTGCCGGCGCAGCCCTTCGATCCGGCGCAGCCCGGCGCGCCGGCGCAGGCCCTGCATGAACTGTGTGCCCGCCTGAACGCCGCACCCGGCCCCCTGCTGGGAGAGGTCACGCACACCATGACGCACCGTCAGGTCACCTGGCAGGTCTACGCCGCCACCGGCGGGCCGCCGCTCACCGACGTGGGCAGCGCCGCGCTCTCCCGGCTGGACCACAAGGCGCTGGCCCTGGCCGGGCGGCGCGCGCAGTCCCTGTTCCCGGTGTGAGGCCCGGTGCGCCCTGGCGTGGGCGGCCCCGTTCCAGCCGTCCTGGCCTCCTCCTGCTTTCTGCCGACGCGCGCCTGAACGCACGGGGTAGACTGGCCCGGTGAAGTCTCCTGCCGCCGCCCAGCTCATCGTCCGGACTGTTCAGACCCTCAGGAACACCGCGCGGGGCGCTCTGGTCTGGGGGTACGAGCAGCGGCTGGCCCGCGAGGTGTGCGCCCACCAGCGCCTGCCCCGCCACCTGGGCCTGATCCTGGACGGGAACCGCCGCTTCGCGCGGGCCAGCGGGCTGCAGCGCGAACTGGGACACTCGATCGGCGCCGACAAGGCCCACGAGGTGCTGCAGTGGTGCCTGGAACTGGGCATTCCCGCCGCGACCATCTGGGTACTGTCCACCGACAACAGGAGCCGCGACCCGCAGGAACTCGCGCACATCCTGTCGCTGCTGGAGAAAGAAGCCCGCGCGCTCGCCACCGATCCCCGCATTCACGCCAACCGCGTGCGCGTGCGCGCCATCGGGCAGCACGACGAGTTCCCGCCGCAGGTGCTCGCCGCCCTGAACGACCTGGAAGCGAAGACCGCGCACTACGACGGGATGCGCCTGAACATCGCCGTCGGCTACGGCGGCCGCGAGGAGATCGTGGACGCCGTCAAGCGCCACCTGCACGCGCAGGCGCAGGCCGGGCGCACCCTGGCAGACGCTGCCGCCACGCTGGCTCCGGACGACATCAGCGCGCACCTGTACGCCGCCGACATCCCCGACCCCGACTTCATCATCCGGACGAGCGGCGAGATCCGCCTGTCCGGCTTCATGCTGTGGCAGAGCGTGTACTCCGAGTATTACTTCTGTGACGTGTACTGGCCGGGGTTCCGGCGCGTGGATTTCCTGCGCGCCCTGCGCGACTTCCAGGGCCGCGACCGCCGCTTCGGTCGCTGAAACCACCTGCGGCCGCGCTGGGTATGGCGCTGACCGGGGCCGCGCAGCCTGCCGGTGGACCCCTGCCCTCCTGTCCCCCCGATTCCCCCGCCGGGGGAATCGGAGGGACGTTGCCTGCCGCTCCCTGGAGTGAGTCAGGGAGGCGAGTGTGAAATTTCCCGTATGTCACACGATTTTCGTCAGTAGGTTCAGTGCCTGGGTTAAAGGCAGTGAAGGGCAGCTATGACGCCCCCCGATGGCGGCGGCGCAGGTGTAAGCCCCACGTAAGATCGCGCTTCTTAACCTCCTCTCAGTTCTGGTGAAACGGAACGCGGAGCCGGAGCCGGCCCGTGGAAGGAGAAGCGCATGAATCGCCTGAAACTCACCCTGATCCTCAGTGCCGCCGGCGTGGCCGCCGCGCAGACCGCCAGTCCGGTCAGCCTGAGCCTCGTCATGTCGCTGGTCAGCAGCGTCAAGGTGAACGGCAAGGACACCGAACAGCTGACGCCCAATCCCAGGAACGTGCTCCCTGGTGCCGTGATCAGCCAGGTGGTCACCGTCCGCAATACCGGCGGTAAACCCGTGCGGCAGGTGCCCGTCACCCTGCCCGTTCCCAAGAACACCCGCTACCTGACTGCCGAGAAGGGGACTGACGGACTCCAGGCGGAGTACTCGATCGACGGCGGCAAGACGTTCGCGCCCGCCCCCCTGAAGCGGAAGGTCACGGTTACCGAAAACGGCCGCGCCATCACCCGCGAGGTGGAGGTCAAACCCAGCGAGTACACCAGCGTGCGCTGGGTCATCCCGGAACTCGGCGCAAACGACACCCTGAAACTCGGGTACCGCGTCCAGGTCAAATAACGCCTTTTTGCCCCCCGGAGGAATCCCATGAAGAAGTCCCACCTGATCGCCCTGATGACCGCCCTGGCCGCCGGCACCGCCGCCGCCGCCCCCACCCTGGCCTCTGCGACCAACACCCCGGCCGGCACCACCATCGAGAACATCGCCAGCGCCACCTTCCAGGATCCCGGCAACCCCACCGGTACGCCCCTGACCAGCACCTCGAACAAGGTCACCACCACCGTGCTGCCCAAGCCCGGCTTCGATGTGGTGTACACCGACGGCACCGCCGACGGCAACACCATCGCCACCACCCCCGTGCTCACCACCGGCGCCGTTCCCGGGCAGAAGATCACCACCGCGTACTCGGTCGTGAACAACGGCAACGTGACCCTGACGGTCGCGCTGGCCGCCGACACCACCGGCGCCGCCGCCGGACAGACCGTGCAGTACTTCCTGGCGGACGCCAGCGGCAACCCCACCGGCGCGGCCATCACCAGCCTGACCCTGCCGGTCAACGACCCCGCCACCGCCACCGACGAGGGCATCGTGAAGATCGTGCAGGTCGTGACCCTGCCCACGGATCCGGTCCAGATCACCACCAGCAGCATCTTCGGTGCGTCTCCCGAAGCCAGCGTGCTCGGCACGGCCGGCGCCGACCCGCTGGTCACCCCCGGCAACGGCTACGCCAGCGGCACCACCACCTACGAAGACGCCAAGCCCGAGAACACCGACCTGCAGTTCGTGCGCATCACGGTCTTCGCGCCCGCACTCGACAACAACCCCAACACCAACCCCGGTACGCCCGTCGACAGCGCCGGCAACGCCATCCCCTCGGGACAGGTGCCGCCCTACACGACCGTGCAGGTGCCGACGGAAGTCGTCGGCAAGCCCGGCGACAACACCCCCGTCGTGGATGCCAGCGGCTACGTGACCCCCGGCGCCCCCGCCGGTGACCCCACCCCCGGCGGCACGCCCATCGTGCCGAACGTCGCCACCGACAACCAGGTCGCGTACCCCAAGGCCGACGCGAACAACGCCAACGACGTCGTGTTGTTCACGAACAACCTGACCAACACCAGCGGCGCGACCGACAAGGTGCAGCTGTTCCCGGTGCTGGCCGACGGTACCCCCGACACCGCCTATGTCTACAACGCCACCACCGGCACCTTCACGAACGCCGCCACCGGCGTGAGCATCCGCTTCCTGGATCCCGTGAGCGGCGCGGTCATCCTGGCCTCCACCGATCCCAGCAACCCCACCCTTGCCAAGTTCCCCACGGTCACGGTGCCCGACGGCAAGACGGTCGTCTACCGCACGGAAGTCACCTACCCCGACGCGAACGACAGCGACCCGATCAGCCCGATTGTCGTCAAGATCGGCGCCGACTCCCTGAACGACGCCGACCTGAAGTCCGACAGCGCCACCACCGACACCATCAACCCGCCCGCCGCGCAGTTCGGCGACGCCACCACCGCCCTGGGCGCCAGCAGCACCCCCTTCCCGGTGCAGACCGTCACGCCGAACGGCACCTTCGGCGGCGTCTCCAGCCCGGACCTCAGTGACGCGACCGCCGTCTTCCCGATGGACGTCGTGAACAACGGCCAGTACAACGACAGCTTCACCCTGAGCGGCAGCGTCACCTTCACCGACGCCGCCACCAACAACACCGTCACCGTGCCCGTGCTGTACTACGCCCCGGACGGCTCGCTGCTGCCCCGCGTCAGCAACGATCCCGCCAGCGCCGACTACAACAAGTTCATCACGCCCGTCATCGCGCCCGGCACCGAGTACAAGCCCCTGGCCGTGATCAACGTGCCAAGCGGCACCGTGACGGCGACCAACCCCAGCGGGTACACCGCCAAGCTCGGGGACTACCTGGTGGACCAGACGGCCGTGGGCAACTACAGCACCATCTCCATGACCGACACGAACGACATCGTGCGCGTCTCCCCGAACGGGAACGTGGCGGTCGCCAAGTTCGTCGCCAAGACCGGCGTCGCGGCGGGCAGCAACCCCGTCAACGGCATCAACAACCCGGCCGACTACACCGCGACTGGCACCAACGGCGCCAAGCCCCTGGACGACATCGCCTACCGCATCATCGGGAAGAACAACTACAACGCCGCCGTGCCGGGCTTCTTCCTGACCGATACCGTGCCCGTCAACACCACCTTCAAGAGCGTCCAGCTGCTCAACGCCAGCGGCACCGTCATCACGGCCAACGTGATCTACCGGGTCGGCACCACCGGCGCCTGGAGCACCGTCGCCCCCGCTGCCGGCGCAGCCAGCGGCACCGTGATCAGCGTCGCCCTGGACGCCGACAACAACGGTCAGCCCGACGCGCTGCCTGCCAGCGGCACCCTGACCGCGCAGTTCGTCGTCACCGTCAAGTAAGCCCCTGTGGGCGCACCCTGCCACGCGGCGGGTGCGCCCATCCCACATCCCGCGCCCACCCTGCACACGGCTGCACTGCAAACAGAGACCCCCTTTTTCCCATACCCGCACATTTGAGTGCGCCGCCCACCCCCCGCACCGCCGGTGCGCCCGAACCGAGGAGCCCGCCGTGAACCGTCCCCTTCTTGCCCTGAGCGCCCTGCTCGCCCTGAGTGCCACCACCCAGGCCCTGACCCCGGCCGGCACCGAGATCATCAACCAGGCCAGCGCCGACTACGTCGAGCCGACCACTCAGCAGCCCGCCACCACGATGTCCAACGTGATCCGGACCGTCGTGCAGGCCGTCTGCTCGGTCAGCGTCACCCCGGACGGTACGGTCGCCCAGCCCGGCCAGAGCGCGACCCTGCTGCCCCTGGAACGCGCCGTGTTCACGTACACGGTCGTGAACACCGGCAACACCACCGAGGCGTTCCCGCTGAGCGCCGCGCAGGAAGCCGGCACGATCAGCCCGGCCACGCAGGTCATCCGCGACCTGAACGGCAACGGTCAGCCCGACGCGAACGAACCGGTCGTGACCAGCGTGACCCTCGCGCCCGAGGAACAGGCCCAGGTGCTGCTGGTCGTCACCGCCAGCGCCGCGCAGGGCGACGCCTTCGTGAACCTGATCGGCTCCTGCGCGGGCGGCGAGGCGCGGGACGCGAACAACGTCAGCGTGGTGCGGGTTGGGCCGCCTCCCGTGCTGGGCGTGCAGAAGACCTTCAGCCCCGCCCTGGTGCGCCCGGGGACGGAGACCACCGTCACCGTCACCACCAGCAATGCGGGCCAGGGGGAGAGCCGCGAGGTGGTCCTGACCGACCTGCTGACCGAGCAGATCGCACGCGGGCTGACCTTCGTGCCCGGCAGCGCCCGCACGAACGTGGGTACCCTGGAATACACCCAGGACGGCGTCACCTGGAGCGCCACCGAGACGGCGCCCGTGCGCGGCGTGCGGGTGCGGGTCCCCAGCCTCGCGCCGGGCGCGAACGTGCAGCTGACCTTCCGCATGCTCGCCAGCGCCGCCGCCGAGGGGCAGCAGGTCGTGAACACCGCCACGGCCCAGACCGGGCAGGATCAGGTCAGTGGCAGCGCCACCGCCGACGTCCGCTACCAGCCGGCCGTGGCCATCGGCCCGGTGGGCACCCCCGAGGCGCCCGAGGGCACCCCGGCCGACCAGCAGAGCCGACCCTTCGCGGTCACGGGGCAGCTGGTGTGCTTCGACCACACCGCCAAGAACACCGGTGACGTGCAGGACAACTACCGCGTGACCGTCACCTACCCGCAGGGCGGCGCCGCCGCCACGCTGTACGGCGAGAACGGCCAGCCGCTCGCGCAGCCGCTGACCCTGACCCCCGGGCAGACCGCCCTCGTGCGCGTCTGCTACGACGCGCAGCCCGGCGGCCTGACCGCCCTGATCACCATTCAGGGCGACCGGGGCACCAGCAATACCACCCGCGACCTGATCGGCAGCGTCCAGAGCGGCCTGCCGGAACTCCGGAAGAGTTACGCGGCCACCACCCTGAACGCCCAGGGCCAGACCGTGAGCATCCCGGAGGGCGGCACCGTCTCCATCGGGGACACCGTCACGTACACCCTGACCGTGCGCAACCCCTACACCCAGCCCCTCACGAACGTGGTCGTGACCGACCCGATCCCCGCGCACCTGAACGCCACGGCGCTGGGCCAGGGCGGCGTGCTCGGCGGCGTGAGCGGCGCGCAGACCGCCACCTGGAACCTGGGCACCCTGGCCCCCGGCGAGACCCGCAGCCTCACCATCACGACCACCGTGTCCGAGCGCGCCGTGGACGGTGAAGCCCTGAAGAACACCTTCAACCTGGTCAGCACCGAACTGCCCCGTCCGCTGCCCAGCAACGAGGTGCAGACGCCCGTCTGGAGCGCCAAGCTCCTGATCGAGAAGACCGTCAGCGCCCCCGAGGCGACCTTCGGCGACAAACTGACCTACACCCTGAAGATCACCAACCAGTCCACCACGACCGCCATCGTGGACGCCGTCGTGACCGACACGCCCGCACGCGGCCTGGAATACGTGCCCGGCACGAGCACCCTGAACGGCCAGCCCCTGGCCGACCCCGCTGTCCAGAGCGGCTCACTGAACTGGAATATCGGACAGCTCGGCGCCCAGCAGACCGTCACCATCACCTACCAGACCCGCGTGACCCCCGAGGCCATAGGACAGCTGGTGAACACCGTGGTGGTCAGTGGCCGCGGCGCCGGCGGCGTGGCCCGCGCCATCGCCAGCAACCGCGCCACGGCCACGACCAAACTCAACCCCCTGAAATTCGCGCCGCTGGCCGACATCGTGGGCACCGTGTTCGTGGACCGCAACCGCAACGGCCTGCTCGATCCCCTGCTGGATCTGCCCGTCACGCGCGCCCGCGTCCTGCTGGCCGGTGGACGCGAGGTCCTGACCGACGCGCGCGGCCGGTACTCGTTCCCGAACGTGCCGCTGGGCACCCAGGCGCTGCGGCTGGATCCCAACACCACCCCCTACCCCCCGCTGCACGTCCCGCAGGACGGCGGCCTGAGCGGCACCCAGACCGTCTTCGTGCGCGGCCTGACCAGCGTGGATTTCCCGCTGGCCCCCCTGGGCGGCGCGATCGACGCGCTGCGCCGCACCACCCTGATCGTCGGGGACGTGCGGCTGGACAAGGCCGTGTACGTGGTGGACGGCGGGTACGTCGTCACGCTGCGCCTCACCACGCCCCGGCCCCTGGCGGACGTCACGCTGACAGATCCCTTACCGCAGGGCGCCGCCTTGAAAGAAGGCAGAAATACCTACGCCGGTAGCGTGGACGCAGGTGAACTGAACCTCACCTACCGCTTCGACTGGACAGGCGAGCCGCGCGCCGCCACCACAGATCCAGATCTGAGCTGGAGGTACTGAACGTGCAACCGGACTTCAAGCGCATCGCCACCACCCTCACGGCCCTGCTGGCCGTGAGCGTCAGCGCCAGCGCACAGGACATCAGCACCAGTCTGCCCCTGACCAGCGTCGGCGACCGCCTGATGTGGACGGTCGGCGATCAGGACCTGACCCTGGAAGTCCCGCTGGACGGCCAGGTGAGGCTGGAACTGTACAGCCCCCGCCTCGACCAGGGCGACTACCGCGCCGACACCTACTACGGCGACGAGCAGTACGACGCCAACCGCAGCCAGGTCACCACGACCTTCACCGTGCTGCGCGAGGATGGCCGTCCCCTCCTGGAACGCAACTTCACCCCCGGCCAGCACACCTGGGAGACCCTGCTCGACCAGGCGCTGCCCGCCGGCCGCTACCGCATCCGCGCGGCCACCAGCGGCAACGGGAAGAATACCTTCGCCGTGCGCCTGGCGGGTGTCAGTGCCCAGATCAGTGCCCAGCAGCTCAGCGTGAACGTCCACTCGCGCGAGTGGGTGCCGGCCGTGAACGTCACCAGTGACGGGCAGCCCCACACCCTGCGCATGTACGACGGCGACGGTCCGCAGGAACTCGAAGCCCGCCTGCGCGACGCCGAAGGCAACCTGACCCCGCTGCCGGTCAGTGCCGACCTGACCTACACGGACCTGAACCTGCCCGGGCGCGCCGGGAACTACACCGTCGAGCTGCGCCAGCCCGCGTCGGCGCGGCAGTTCAGCAACACCGTCGGCTTCAGCCTGATCCGCGCCGGCAGCCCCGCGCCCATCACGGTCGCCCGCGTCGACCAGACCGGCACGCTGGGGGTCACGGCCGAACTGCTGCTGCCCACCGGCGCGCAGCCGACCAGCGCGCAGGTCACCATCGGCGGCGCGCCCGTCACCGTGAACGGCCAGCTGGAACGCCGCGTGGCGCCGGGCACGTATCCCGTCACGGCGGCCCCCGTTGCCGGCGCCCAGGTCAGCGTGGACCGCGCGGCCGTCACCGTTCCCAGGAACGGACGCGCCGACACCCGCGTGCAGATCCGCCCCGACGTGCAGTTCGACCTGCTGACCGACAAGCCCGAGCTCTGCCTGGGCGACACGGTGACGCTGCGCGCCCGCGCCACCACCGCCTACGCCGGCGACCTGCCCCTGATCCTCAGCCTGGACGCCCCGGGCCTGAGTGACAAACTTGAAAGAACCGGGACGCTCCGCGCCGGCACCCCCGGCGACCTGAGCCTCACCGCCACGCCCACCCGGCCCGGCCCGCTGACCGTCACCGCCCGCCTGGCGCCCTGGGGCCTGGAGCGACAGGTGCAGCTCAACGTGCTGCCCGACAGCACCGCCCTGCAGGTCGAGCGCGACGCCCCCGCGAACGTCACGGTCGGCGACGAGATCACCCTGGGCCTGACCCTGCGCAACACGGGTGACCAGCCCGTCACGTACCGCGTGCGCGACACCCTGCCGGCCGGCCTGGAAGCACTGGACAGCAGCGAATTCACCGGCACGCTCGCCCCCGGCGAGACCCGCACCCTGACCCACCGCGCCCGCGTCACTGCGAGCGGCGCGCTGGACCTGACCGCTCAGGTCGGCACCGACCGCTGCGCGGCCACCCAGACCGCGTCCGCGCAGGTGCAGGCCAGCGCGCCCATCCCGGACCCCACCCCCGCGCCACAGGCCACGCGCCGCAGCGTCGTGACCCTGCCCTTCGACGCCCCGACCCAGGCGACCGAACTGGTCATCGCGCACGCCCCGCCCAGTGGCGCCGGGTACGTGCCCGGCAGCGCCCGCCTGAACGGTCAGGCCCTGCCCGACCCTCAGCGCGGCCCCAGCGGCACCCTGTACTGGACGGTGACCGGCACGCCCAGCGGCACCCTGACCTACGACCTGACCCACGGTGGCCCGCTGGGCGAACTGCCCGCCCCTGCCCTCCTCGCCCGCTTCAAAGGCGAGCGCAGCGAGGTGCTACAGGGCGCCGTGAACGAGGCCGACCTGAACGCCGCCCGTCCCCTGGGCAGCGCCGAGAACGCCGCCACCGAGAACGCCGGCGCGATCAAGTACCCGCTGGCCGGCACCCTGATCCGCATCCGCGACCGCATCAGCGTCACCGTGGAAGTCCCCCAGGACGCCGCGCCCACCCTGACCGTCAACGGCCAGCCCGTCAGTGACGAGCGGATCGGGGAAACCACCACGGATCCCGTCAGCGGCATGCGGCGCCTCACGTACGTCGGCGTGCCCCTCCAGCCCGGCACCAACACCCTGCAACTGGGCCGCGACACCGTCACCGTGCAGCTGGTCGGCGCCACCACCCGCACCGAGATCACGCCCGTGAGCCTCACCGCCGACGGCGCTACCCCCATCCGCCTGAAGATCCGCACCCTGGACGCCAGCGGCAACCCCACCGGACAGGCCAGCGTCACCCTGACCAGCAGCCTCGAACCCCGCGAACCCGACGCCAACCCCTCCGAGGCCGGCTATCAGGTGCGGCTGCAAGACGGCCAGGGCGAACTGATCCTGCAGCCCCAGTCCGCCCCCACCACCCTGACCCTGCGCGTCCAGCAGGGCCAGAGCGTCCTGACCCGCACCTTCGACATCCTCCCGGACAGCAGCCGCGTCGGCGTCGGTGTGATCAGCGCCACCCTGGGCCTGGACGGCAACCTGAACCTGGGTGACGACCTGACCTGGCAGGCCCGCGCCAGCTACGAGGGGCCCCTGGCCGGCGGCAAACTGTACGTCGCGGCCGACAAGGACGGCCTGCCCACCGAGCAGGACACCCTCAAACGCTTCGCGGCCTTCGGGGACGCCAGCATCCAGAGCACGCCGCTGCAGGGCATTGACCCGGTCGCCGCCCGCTACGACCACCCCAGCTTCCGCGCCGAGTACCGCCGCAGCAGCCTGCCCATCGACGTGCTGCCCGTCGGTGAGCAGCTGACTGCCCTGACGGTCACCAGCAAAAGCAACCCCCAGGTCAGCGGTTTCGTGGCCCTGGTGCCCGAAGACCGCGTGCAGGAGAGCCTGACGCCCGAACGCACCCGCCTGCTGCGCCTGAGCCGCAGCAACGTCGCCGAAGGCAGCGAAACCCTGCTCGTGCAGACCCTGGAACGCGACACCGGCAAGCTGCTGTCGCAGGTCACACTGGCGCGCAACGTCGATTACGTCCTGGACACCCGCACCGGCATCATCACCCTGACCCGCGCCCTGGACGACACCGACATCGCCGGCAACGACGTGCGCGTGCAGGCCACCTACCGCCTGAACAATGCCCTGGCCCAGCGGCAGCTCGCCTACGGCGCCCAGATCAAGTACCAGGCCGGACAGGCCACCGTCGGCGCCGCCGCCATCAGTCTGGACGGCACCGTCACCGCCGGCGCCCGCGCCACCTACGACAACGGCACCACCCGCGCGGACGGGCTGCTCGCCTACGCCGGCGGCATCCAGGCCAGCGCCGACTTCAGCACCAAGGTGGGCCGCAGCGCCGTCCAGGCGCGGCTGCGCTACCAGGACGGCCAGTACCACGGTCTGGCCCCCATCACCCCGGGGCTCAGCGCCAGTGCCAGCGTCACCACCCAGCACACCACCCAGCTCAGCAGCAGCGTCCAGACCGAATACCACAACACCCTGGACACCGCCACCCAACCGGCTCAGGGCGGCAGCGTCACGGCCCGCGCCGACTACCGCGTCGCGCCCTTCAGCGTCGGCGCCGGGATCAAGTACGCCTACGGCGACCAGTACGGCCTCGGCGCCGTGCTCAGCGCCGGGTACCACAAAGCGCCCCTCGATGTGGACGTCACCCACACCCAGCCCCTCGCCGGCACGGCCGGTGGGAACCTCGACCCTGTCACCACCGTCACCACCCGCTACGCCCTCAGCGAGAGCGTCGCCCTGAGCCTCACCGACGAGATCAACTGGAAGACCGGCCAGCGCGCCGCCCTCACGCTCGACAGCCGCCTGGGCAACGTCAACTACCAGGTCGCCTACGACCTCCCCACCGCGGGCGGCCAGGGCAACCGCGCCCGCTTCGGCGTGACCACCACCCTCCCCCTGAACGACCGGCTCGGCCTGGGCCTGCGCGGCAGCGCCAGCTACGACCTGAAGACCCGCGCCGCCGAACTCGGCGCCGGCGCCGACCTGAACTACAGGAC
This sequence comes from Deinococcus actinosclerus, assembly GCF_001507665.1. Lineage (NCBI taxonomy): Bacteria > Thermotogati > Deinococcota > Deinococci > Deinococcales > Deinococcaceae > Deinococcus > Deinococcus actinosclerus. The sequence continues at coordinate 383,666 of NZ_CP013910.1, forward strand.
CGACACCGTCAGCGCTACTGCCGGCACCGACCTCACCTACGGTCGCCAGGGTTTCGGAGTCGTCCTGCGCGCCGGGATCAGCGGCAGCCTCAGCGACCACCTGACCCTCACCGCCGACGGCCTCGCCGAATTCGGCGCCGGCAAGAACGGCCAGCGCGCCGCCCTCGGCTTCGCGTACCGCAACCGCACCTTCAACGCCCTGGGCAGCGCCCGCTACGTGCGCGGCACCCTCGCTGGCAACCAACCCGAACTCAGCAGCAACCTGGCCGCCGAGTACCGCCAGCCCACCTGGGCCATGCGCGCGGGCCTGGACACCCGCACCCTGCTGAACGACACCGGCAGCTTCACCGCCCAGCTGGGCCTGGGCGGCACCTACTACGTCACCGACCGCGTCGGCATCGGCGCCTGGGGCCGCGCCCTCACCCAGCCCGGCAGCGGCACCACCCAGTACGGGTACGGCCTCGAAGCGTCCTACCGCGCCCTGCCCGGCACCTGGATCACCGCCGGGTACAACCCCCAGGGCTTCACCGGCCTGGGCACCACCTACACCAGACAGGGCGCCTACCTCAGGCTCGACCTCACCCTCGACGAAACCCTCGGCCAGACCAGATAACGCCTTCCAGCAAAGCGGCGGGCGACCACTGTGGCCGCTCGCCGCTCCATCTACACCTCACAGGCCGCACCTGTAAGGGTCATGCCAGACCTGACACGGCACGATGATCCCGTCCCCTTCCCCCCGACTACTCGACAGCGAGGTTTTACATGATTTCACCACCCAGACGTGATTATCTGAAGATTCTATTCGTCCTTGTTCTGAACTTGTTTTCTCTGGCAGGGGCGTACCAGATCACAGGTAACTTTTCAGGGCCCTCAGGAGTCAACACGTCCAACACTGTCGGGCCAGTTAGCGCTACTTATCCATCCAATCTCACCGTAAGTGGTTTAACATCGGACATTAATACGGTGCTTTTCGTTGGTACACCAACTGCCATTAACAATGCTAGGCTTAACACTATTGGCGCTCCCTCTTCAAGCTTTTATCAGCCCAACAACTTAGATGTTGCCAACCTACCGGCTTTTTATTTCCGTGTTACTGGGGCTGGGTGTTTAGTTGGATCGGGAACGGGAAATACGTGCAGTCAAGGTAATTTGACGATCAATTTCAATAGAGTTGTAACTAATCCAGTTCTTCATATCTCGGGTATCGGCGGATCTTCTAGTGGAACTAATGCTGATGGCACCACATATGATAACCGATCGCAGGTAATTTTTAATCTTGCTACTGCTGGAGCCAGCTTCACTTCTATTGGAGCCCCTAATAATTTAAGCGTCACCTCAAATAGGTTAACCGCTGGCTCTACTGATACGGCTACTAGCTGTGTCGCATTAACCAATAACAGAGGCTCAACTGCGGGATGCGGTAGTATAAGGATCAACGGTTCGTTCAGCACATTGACATTCAATGTGCAAATCAACCAGCGGCGTATTTTCGGGACGGATGCCAACTTAGCTGATGACACCAACATTCCTGATGGAGTGACCTTTGCGTTCTCAGTGGACGAGGACTTTGGGGACGCGCCCGCCAGTTACGATGCCACGGCAGCCGCCAGTCACGTCGTCGGTGACCTGAAACTGGGCAGCACCATCGATGCGGACAACACGGGCACCCTGAACGGCGGCACTGCTGTCACGCCCAGCCCCAACGCGGTGGCGGCGGGGGCGGACAACACCGGCACGAACGGGGACGGTGCCGACGAGGACGCCATCACCAGCTTCCCGGCGCTGTCCACTGCCAATACCAGCTACAGCCTGACGGTGCCCATCAGCGGCGCCAGTCAGGCCGGTCAGGTGTGCGGCTGGATCGACTTCGACCGGGGGGGACCTTCGGGAACGTGGCTACCGAGCGTGCCTGCGCTGCGTTCGCGGCGGGGGCGAGCAGCGTGACGTTGACCTGGTCGGGCCTGAGCGGGCTGACGGCCGGCCAGAATTACGTGCGGCTGAGGGCGAGCTACGACACGGCAGGCGTCCAGAATCCCACCGGTCGACTGGACAGCGGTGAAGTGGAGGACTACCGCCTCAACATCACCCTGCCCGCCGATCTGTCAATCACCAAGACAGACGGCGTGACGACCGTGGCTGTCAGCGGCGCCACGACCTATACGGTTCGCGTCACGAACAACGGTCCCGGCAGTGTGACCGGCGCGGTGCTGAACGACCCGGCTGCGAGCGGGCTCAGCAAGGGCGCGGTCAGCTGCTCCAGTGCGGCCGGCAATACCTGCGTGACCGCGCCCACCGCCACGCAACTCGAAAGCGCGGGCGGAGTGACGCTCCCCACGTTGGCCAGTGGCGCCTTCTATGAGATCGTCGTGCCGGCCGCAGTCACCGCCACCAGTGGCACCGTCGTGAACACGGCAACGGTCACGCCTCCCAGCAGCACCGTCGATCCGTCTTCAGGCAACAACTCGGCAACCGATTCAGACACCGTTGCGGTCATCGCCGATCTTGCTGTCAGCAAGACCGCGCCGACTTCGGTGGCGCAGGGCGGCACCCTGACGTATACCGTGCGGGTCTGGAACAACGGCCCCAGTCCCGTGACGGGCGCCACGATCACGGACGCCGTGCCCAGCAACCTGACCGGCGTGACCTGGACCTGCGCCGCGACGGGCAGCGCCAGCTGCGGCGCGCCCAGTGGCACGGGGAGTACCATCAGCCTGAGCGCCAACCTGTCGGCTGATACGGGCAGCGCGGCGACGGCGGATACCAATTACGTCACCCTGCTGATCTCCGGTACGGCGACCGACGCCGGGACTATCACCAACACGGCCAGCGTCGCTGCTCCAGCCGGCGCCACCGACGGAACGGCCTCGAACAACAGTTCGGCCGCCAGCACCTTCATTGTGCCGCAGGTGACCTGCTCGGCGCTGTACGGCACGGTGGGTGGGGACTTCAACACCGCCAACAACGGAACCGAGATCCGCGCGATCAGCGATACCACCAACGTTCAGGGCGCGCTGATTGCCTCCATTCCGGCCACCAGTACGGGCCAGGCCGGCTATACCGCCACGCTGGCCATGACGCCGGATCGCTCGAAGTTCTTCGTCATTCGCGATGTGGACACCCGCCTGTTGATCTTCGATGTGGCCACCGGCATCTGGACGGAAGGACCGCAGCTGCCCAGCACCCTTTCCCGCTACGTCCGCATGGCGATCACGTCCAATAGCGTCGGGTACGTCATGGACAGCGATGGGAAGTTCTATTCCTTCACCACGACCAGCCCGTACAGCGTGAGCGCGGCCCAGACCCTCACCAAGTTGCCTGCCAGCGCACCGGCGCTGGGCGGCAGCGGCGACTTCTTCGCAGACAACCGCGGTAACCTCTTCCTGCTGAGCAGCACCGGTACGGACGGCTTCCTGGAATTCTGGGAAGTGGAGCCGAGCACCCTCAATCTCGTGTTCCTGGGCCGCATCAGTGACCCCGACATCATCGGTGCGTACGGCGGGTTCGCCGCCACGGTCAACGGCCTGTTCGGACGTGGCAGCAACGGCCGCATGATCAGCGTGGATCTGCGGGCCTTCTCGGCGGCCCAGATCGGCAACGTCACGGTGGGAAGCACCGACCTGACCAGCTGCACCTTCCCCAGCCTGACCCGCGCCGTCAACGCCACCAAGACAGCTGTCCGGGTGGGTGGCGGCACCACCGTCTCGCAGGGCGACACCCTGGAGTACACCATCACGGTCCGCAACACGGGCAGCGTGGTGGCCGGCAATACGCAGTTCCAGGACCTGATCCCGGCGGGCACGACCTACGTGGCGGGCACCACGACCCTGAACGGGGCGGCCGTGACGGACGCCACGGGCAGCGTGATGCCGTACACGCAGGCCGGCCAGCTGATCAACAGCCCAGGGCAGCCCGCGGGGACGCTGCTGGTCGATCAGACGCCCAGCGACGCCACGGACCGTGAAGCGGTCATCCGTTTCCGCGTGACCGTGAACGCCAACCCGCCGGCCCAGGTGAGCAACCAGGGAACGGTGTTCTACCGTGACAACGCCAGCGTCGTGACAGTGCCCACGGACGATCCGCAGACCGCGCCGGTCAACGACGCGACCGTCACCACGGTCACCCGACTGGCGGATCTGGCGATCGACAAGAGCGGGCCAGCCGCTGTGGGCAGTGGCGGGAGCGTCAGCTACACGGTCCGCGTGTGGAACAACGGCCCCAACGTCGTCTCGGGCGCGACCGTGACGGACACGCTGCCCGCCGGGTTCACGGTTGTCACGGTGACCTGCGCCGCGACAGGAACCGCCACCTGCGGCGGCACGACCACTGCCGGAGGTACCGTCACCCTGACCACCGGCACGCTGGCACTGGACAGCAACACGGCGAACGCCATCCCGGACGGCAACTTCCTGACCTACACCATCACCGGGACCGCGCCCACGAGCGGCCAGCTGAGCAACAGTGCCAGCGTCAGTGTGCCTGCCGGCGCACTGGAGACCACGGCCGTCAACAACACCAGTGGAACGGTCGTGACCCGTATCGTCGACGCGGTCACCGACCCGGCGGTCACACTGACCTTCGGGGCCGGGGGTACCGTGAGCGTGCTGGGCAACGACACGGTGGGCAGCGTGGTCGCCACCAACACGACCGCAGTGGTCACCGTGCAGTCCGCCGGGGGCATCACCGGCCTCAGCGTGAACGGCAGTGGTCAGCTGGTGGTGCCGGCGGGCACGCCCAGCGGCACCTACACCGTGACGTACCAGTTGTGCGACGCGACCGTGACGACCGCGTGTGATACGGCGACGGTGGCGATCACTGTGGGGCCTGCCTCGACGGACGTGTCGGTGACGAAATCGGGCCCGGCCTTCGCCAAACCCGATCAGCAGATCACGTACACCCTGCTCGTGAAGAATGAGAGCGCCAATCCGGCGGCCGCCGTGACGGCGACGGACGATCTGCCCACCTCTGTCACGTATGTCAGCAGCACCCCGGCCGCCACGGTGAGCGGGCAGACCCTGACCTGGGCACTGGGCACCCTGGCCGGTGGGGCGTCACAGACACTCACGGTCGTCGTGAAGGTCCCGAGCGAGGCGACGCTGAGCAGCACGGTTGCGGCCCGTACCCTGACCAACACCGCCTCGGTGAGCACCACCACGTCCGACACCGTTCCCGGGAACAACACGTCCAGCGCGGTCACGCAGATGATCGGGGCGAAACTCGTCAAGTCGGTCAGGAACGTCACGGCGGGCACCGTGGCCGGAACGTCCGGTGGGGGGCGGCCCGCCGAGGTGCTGGAGTACTGCATCGCCTTCGAGAACATCGGCGGGGCCGTACTGCCGAACTTCGTGGTGACCGATCAGGTGCCGGGCAACACGACGGCGCAGCTGACGGGCTTCGATGCGGAAGAGCCGAGCGCGGCGACGGGCTTCGGGGTCAAGCTGACGCGGGGCGTCGCCACGCCCACCACCTCGTACCTGACGAGCGCGGCGGACACGACCGACGCCGGCAGCCTGAGCGACACCGCCGGCACGTATGGCCGCGGCACCCTGAGCGTGAACCTCGGATCGCTGGGGGTGGGCGAGAAGGGCAGCGTGTGCTTCCGCGCGGCCATACGCTGATCGTCACGTCCTCCTGAACACGCGGCCCACCCGGCACCGGGGCGGGCCGCGTCTGCTGGACAGTCCGGGCCGGGCAGCGGGAGGCGCCGCATAGAATCGCTCCCATGTCGGCCCGTGCGCGCGGCGCGCTTCTGTTGATCGTGGTGACCTGCCTGTGGGGCAGTACCTTCGCGGTGGTCAAGACGCTGGGGCAACTGCTCCCGGCGGCGGACCTGATCTTCTGGCGGTTCCTGATCGCGTCGGTGGCGCTGCTGCCCCTGGTCGCCTGGACGCGACGGCACGCGGGCCGCGCCCCTCGCACCCCGGACGGCTGGCGTAGCCGCAGCCTGTGGCGTGACGGGTTTCTCCTGGGCGCGTGGCTGATCGCCGGGTACGGCACGCAGACCATCGCGCTGCAGACCACGAGCGCGAACCGCGCGGCATTCTTCACGGCCCTCAGCGTGGTACTGGTGCCGCTGTGGCTGGTGGTCGCGCAGCGCCGCCGGATGCCGGCGCTCCTGTGGAGCGCGTTGCCGCTGGCGGTGGCGGGTCTGGCGCTGCTGTCCTGGGAGGGCGGCGCGCTGGTGGTGGGTGACCTGTGGGCGCTGGCGTGCGCGGTGACGTACGCGGGTTTCATCGTGACGCTCGAGCGCCTGGCCGACCGGCACAGTGCGCTGCCATTCACCGTCACGCAGGTACTGAGTGTCACGGCGCTGGCGCTGCTGTGGATGCTGCTCGGGGGCGCGCCCACGCTGCCGCCGGCGTCGGCCTGGGCACCCCTGCTGTACCTGGGTGTGGCGGCCACGGCCCTGACCACGCTGCTCCAGACCATCGGTCAGCGCAGTGTGAGTGCCGCCGAGGCCAGCCTGATCTACGCGCTGGAACCCGTCACGGCCACGGCCTTCAGTTTCCTCCTGATCGGCGAGCAGGTGGGACTGCGCGGGGCGCTCGGTGGGGCGCTGGTGGTGGTCGCCACCGTGCTCAGCCAGCGGGCCGACGCGCCGCACGCCGAGACACCGGCCGTTCAGGTCGAGTAGGGCCGGCGTGGAGCGCCGCGGGCTGGGGACGCTGCCGGCAGCACGGCGCCGAGACCTGAGCCGGGTGCAGGTGCCCCGTCCGGCACCAGTTCAGCGGCGGGCCTGATCGGGCATCAGCAGGGTCTTGACGGCGGCGTTGCTGCCCCAGGTACCGCGCAGGCCGTTCTGGATGGCGCTGCCGCGCACGGCGGTGTACAGCGCGGGCGGCAGACTCACCGAGGGGTACACGCCCCGTGATCCCTGGGCGTCCACCCGCACGTCCAGGGGAAAGTTCAGGGCCAGGGTGGCGATCAGCACCCCGCCCAGCGCGAAGCCCCCGGCGGCGCCTGCCCCCAGGTGCCAGGGCTGGTCCAGCGGATTCTGGATGCGGCGAGTGATGGCCGTTCCCACCCCGGCGCCCAGCAGCCCGGCGATGAGCAGGCTGATCAGGGCGCTGCCGCTCAGGGCGTTCGCCAGGAAACAGGCGGCCAGTCCGGCCAGGCCCCAGGCGAGGCCGCTCAGGCCGCGCCGGGCCCCCAGGGCAGTCATGGCGGCCCAGAGGGTCACGAGCAGCGCGTCGAACCAGGTGATCACGGGCCGCAGTCTACAGGGGGGGGCCTGACAAAACTCTGCGGTCTGGCGTGCCGGGCGGCCACGCTTTGGGGGCTTTCCTCCCGGTGTGCCCGGAGCGGCTGCCCTAGACTGGGGCCATGATTCGCGTCTTGCTCGTGGATGATCACGCTCTGTTCCGTCAGGGACTGCGCAGCCTGCTGGAGTCCGAGGGAATGCGCGTGATCGGTGAGGCCGCCAACGGCCGTGAGGCGATCCGGTACGCGGCGGACACGCATCCGGACGTGATCCTGATGGACATCCAGATGCCGGATCTGGACGGCGTGAAGGCCACGCAGAGCATCCTGGAGATCGATCCGAATGCCCGCGTGATCATGATCACCATGTACCGCCAGGACCGCTACGTGTTCGAGGCGGTCAAGGCCGGGGCGCGCGGGTACGTCCTGAAGGACGCCGACGCCGCGACGCTGCTCGACGTGATCCGCCGCGTGGCGGCCGGCGAGGCGCTGCTCGACCCCGAGATGGCGCAGAACGTCCTGGACGACTTCCGGGACAAGCGCGAGGAACTCCCCAGCGAGAAGCACGCCGATCTGAACGAACGCGAGACGATGATCCTCAAACTGCTCGCGCAGGGGTTCTCGAACCAGGACATCGCGCTGCGTCTGGACATCAGTGAGAAAACGGTGCGTAACCGCCTGTCGGAGATCTTCACGAAGCTCCAGCTGAACAACCGCACGCAGGCGGCGCTGTACGCGATCCGCGAGGGCATCGCGAACCTTGAGTAAGAACCGCCGCGTGGGGCCGGGCGCACCGGTGAAGCCCGTGACGTTCCGCGCCGGGTGCGGCCGCGAGTGGAGCCTGCCCAGCGCCGAGGCCGATCTGGCCTACACCGAGCAGGCGTTCCCGGAGTGCCCGACCTGTGAGCACCGCGTGGAACCGGACGGCGGCCCGCCCTTCTGCACGCTGCGCCCGGTGGGCACGGCGCACCCGTTCGCGGCGCTGGCCGGCCTGGACCTGCCGGAATGACCCCGGGTACGGCCGGCTCAGGTGAGGTCGGGGGAGGGGAGAGGCTGTCGGCCTTCCAGGCCCACCTGATGGCGGCCGGGTTCACCGGTGTGGTGGGGCTGCATGTCACGGATCTGGCGGGGACGGAGCTGGCCGCGTGGAACGCCGGGCGGGTCTTCCCGGCGGCCAGCACCATCAAGGTGCCGCTGCTGGTCCTGGCCCTGCAGGAGGCGCAGGCCGGGCGGCTGGACCTCTCGGGGCGCGTGGTCATGCAGCCCGGCGACCGGGTGCCCGGTGCGGGCGTCCTGCACGAACTGGACGGCGGACTGGCCCTGACCTGGCGGGACGTGCTGACCCTGATGATCATTGTCAGTGACAACACGGCCACGAATCTCGTGATCGGGCGGCTGGGCGTGGACGCCGTGAACACGTGGCTCGCGGCAGGGGGTCTGACGGGCACGCGGCTGGTCGGGAAGTTGCAGTTGCCCCCCGAGCAGCGCACCGAGGCGCAGCGGCGCGGCGAGCGCAACGCCACCAGCGCCCGCGACCAGACGGCGCTGCTGCGGGCCCTGGTCGCCGGCCAGCTGCTGGACGAGGCGCACACGGCGCTGGCGCTGGACATCCTGGGGCGGCAGCAGTACCGCGACCTGATCGCCCGGCACGTGCCCTGCGGCCCGGACGGTGAGCGCCTGTACCGCAGCGCCACGAAAAGCGGCGAGCTGCACGGGGTTCACCACGACGTCGGGGTGCTGTTTACGCCCTATCCCCTGCTGGTGGCCCTGCTGTCGGAGGGTGGGGCTGACCCGCGCGAACATCCGGAGAACGCCGACGTGCGGACGCTGGCGGGGGCGCTGTGGCCGCTGCTCTGCGCACTGGGTGGGATTGCGTCCCAGGGGGACATTTAACCGCTCGGTCAGGCGCACTATGAAGGGTGCCGAAGTCTGGCGGGCAGCCCCAAGAAGCGCGGCTGGGCGCATGTTCGGTGCGTGGTATGCTGGCCCGTATTAGGCCACCTGAGAGCAGGGTTTCCATCCGCGATACGGCGGGAAATGACTGGCCACTTCATGCTTAGGGAGAGGGAAAGTGGAAAGAAACGACGCTGTCATGCCCTGGGTCGCCATTGTCAGTGCGGCCATCATGTGGATCATCCTGCTGTTCCTGTTCAACAAGGAAACGGCACCGGAGCCTGTGGTGGTGGACCCGGCGGTCGTGGCGAACATCAGTAAGGAATGGCCGACACTCGGGAAAACCGTCTTCGCCGGCAACTGCGCCGGCTGTCACGGTGCGGAAGGTCAGGGAGGCGTGGGCCCGAAACTGGCCGGCGACGACAAGCTCGTCAAGGACCCCGTGTACGTCCACACCATGATCGTCAAGGGCAAGGGTGGCATGCCCGCCCAGAGCCAGCTCAAGGAGAACGAAGTGTACGCCGTGGCCAACTACGTGCTGCACTCCTGGGGCAACAACATCGAGGAACCCCTGACGCCTGCCCAGGTCGCCGAGGGCCAGACGAAGATCGACCCGGCGGTCCTGAAGAACCGCAGCCGCTTCGTGCCGGAAGACCTCAAGCTGATCGAGATCTTCCTGGCGACCTTCGTGATGGTCCTGCTCACCTACGGCCTGATCGGTCTGTACAGCGTGTGGGCCGAAGGGATGGAACTGCACCCCGGCATCCATAAGGTGCGCTCCACGCCGCTGGCGACGCTGGGCATCATCACCACCATGGCGCTGACGGTGCTGTTCAGTGTGCTGTTCGTGCGGCAGATGGTGACCGACTTCGCCGGCTGGGGGGCCAAGGAGCCGGTGGCCCCGAACGTCACGGCCGAGGGCTTCTACGCCGCGATGATCCTGCTGATGCTGGCCGCCAGCATCGGGCTGTACAAGAAGTACTTCATGGACGGCGAGGTGCTCGTCGAGGACGCCAGCGGCGAGTTCCCCTGGTAATCAGGAGAGATTTGACATGACCCGGTACAAGAAACAAGATCCCGAAATCACGCGCCGCAAGTTCATCAACGCGGCCATGGGCACCAGCGCCGGCGTGGGTGTACTCAGCCTCGTCAGTGCCCTGGGCAGCGCCAAGCCCGTGTTCCGCCTGACCGCCGACGTGGCCCCACCCATGAAGGGCGACGTGCTCGTGCACGCCGAGGGCCCCAACCAGGGTCAGGTCGTCAAGGCGTCCGAGCTCAGCGACAAGCTGGTGCGCGCCTACCCCAAGGGACGTGACTCCAAGGGCACCGAAGTCATCCGTGACAAGGACCCTACCAACATCCTGGCGGTCTACAAATTCGCGCCCGGGACGCTCAAGGAGCCCACCAAGCTCGACGCGACCATCGACGCTCAGATCGTGGCGTACGGCGACCGCTGCACGCACGCCGGCTGCAACGTCGGGGACGATCCCAAGACCAGCGGACACATGTTCTGCCCCTGCCACTCTGGTCAGTACGACGCGACCCAGGGCTGCCGGGTGCTGGGCGGTCCGCCCCCCGCGCCGCTGCCCCAGCTGCCCATCAAGCAGGAGGGTGATCAACTGGTCGTCACAGGCTTCTTCCTGTCCCGCCCCTACGGGTTCAACAAGGAAGAGGACTGGGAGGAATACATCAAGAAGGTCGAGGAGGCAATGGCATGAACCAGTGGCTGGACGAACGCCTTCACATCTCGCGCCTGAACGACAAGTTCCTGCGCAAGGCTTTCCCGGTGCATCACTCCTTCTTCCTGGGGGAGATCACCCTCTTCTCGCTGATCGTCCTGATCATCACGGGCATCCTGCTGGCGCTGGCCTACGAACCCAGCAACAGCCTCGTGGTGAACAGCTTCGATCCTGGCACCCCCGACAAGCAGAACCTGATCCCGGCGGCCTATCACTCGGCGCTGAAGATCAACGCCATGCCGTTCGGCGACATGCTGCGCCGCGTGCACCACTGGATGGCGAACATCATGGTGGCGGCCGCCGTCGTGCACATGATGCGCATCTACTTCACGGGCGCTTTCAAGAAGCCGCGTGAAATCAACTGGTGGATCGGCATGCTGCTGCTGATCTTCGCCGCGCTGACCGCCGTGACCGGCTACATCCTCCCGTACGACAACTACGCCTTCCAGACCGTGGGCGTGGTGTACGCCATCGTGAAGTCGGTGCCCTGGGTGGGCGACTGGCTGGCGCAGGCCGCCTTCGCCGGCCAGTTCCCTGGCGCTGGGATCATCCCGCGCATCTACGGCTACCACATCATGCTGCTGCCCGGCATCCTGCTGGCCCTGACCGGCGCGCACATGCTGATCATGATCAAGCAGAAGCACACCCAGCCCCAGTACGCCAAGCGTCTGGCCTACAAGAAGATCGTGGGCGTGCCGCTGATGACCCAGCAGACCCCGATCATGCTGATCCTGGCCCTGCTGTTCACCGGTCTGGTGATGCTGTTCGCGGCGTACATCCCGGTGCACCCCATCGAGGTCTTCGGGCCGCCCAGCTCCACCCCGATCCCCAACATCAAGCCCGACTGGTACCTGCTGTGGGTCTTCGGCGCGCTGGCGATCATCCCTGGTTTCGAGCTGGAGTTGCTGGGCGGGTCCATCAATGCAGAGTTCATCGGCGCGATGGTCTTCCCCGGCATCGTGATCGGCCTGATGTTCGCCGTGCCGATGCTTGACCGGGCCAAGGACAACCAGTACTACGCCGAGAACCCCACCAACCACCCCGTGCGTCTGGCGGCCGGCACGGCCTTCATGGCCTTCATGCTGATGCTGTCGCTGGCGGGGTACAAACCGGATCTGATCCAGGCCGGCCTGCTCACGACTGCGAACTCGAACGCGATCCTGTGGATCCTGGTGATCGTGGTGCCGGTCGTGATCTACTTCGTCACCATCGGAATCGTGCGTATGATCCGCGCGCTGCGGGAAGCGGACGAACGTGACTCGCTTGCGCACGCCCACGCGGACGACTGAACCTCATTCCCGAAGCCCCGGCCACCGCGCCGGGGTTTTTCTGTGGCCCGTGGGTGTGCTTCACTGCACGTCATGGATGACCTTGCCTGGCACCTGGCGCAGACCGCCCGTAACCTGAAACTGGCCGATCAGGTCCCCGCAGAGGCGGAGCCGGGGGCGCTGATGGCGCTGGCCCGCACTGTGCTGGAGGAACTCGTCGCGCGCGGGCTGTTGCCGGACCCGGCCCCCGAAGTGGGGTGCTGGAGTGCGGCCCGTTCAGGCCTTCACTGAACCGCAGAAAAACGCCGCCCCGAGGAAGGGCGGCGATTCATCTCCTGGGGGTCAGGCCTGCACGCGGGGGGTACTGGGGATGTTGGCGGCCGGGGTGGCCCCCTGGCGGCTGCCGGCGGCGTAGCCGACCTGGGCGCCGAACTGCCAGGCGAGTTTGATCATGAACTGGATGGCATCCTCGTCGTGCTGCGCGATGAGTTGACGCAGGTGCTCGGGCAGACCTTCAGGAAGCGGCATGGCGCCGAGCTGCTCCCCGTACTCGCTGCGGAGCTGCTCGAACCACTCGGCGTAGGGGTTCGTCATGCCCACCATCTTAACACTGGTGCGCTCAAGGAATGTAAGCGGGAGCCCGCCGCCACAGGGCGTGTTCAGGCTGGACACTTTGCTTTCCAGGCACCTTTTTCTTTCCTGAATCGGAGTACGCTTCACACATGACCGCGACCACCACCCCCGAAATCAGCGGCGGCGTGCCCGCCCGTGACATCAGCATCAGCGAGTTCGGCGCTCAGAAGGCCCTCGGTATCCTCGCGAACAGCGGCAAGGAGAACGCTGGCGTGCGCGTGTTCATCAAGAGCGGCGGCTGCAGCGGCTACCAGTACGGCATGGCCATCGACGACCGTGAACTCGAAGGTGACCTGATCGTCGTGGACCGTGGCGTGAAGCTGCTCGTGGACCGCATGAGCCTGCCCCTGCTGCGCGGCAGCGAGGTGGACTTCGTGGAGAACATGATGGGCGGCGGCTTCACCGTGCATAACCCCAACGCCACCTCTGCCTGCGGCTGCGGGTCTTCCTTCCGCACGGACGGCGCCCAGTCCCCGGAGGGTGAGGGCTCCGGCGGCTGCGGCAGCCACTGACCTTCCCCAAGATGAAGACGCCGGTCACCGTTCAGGTGGCCGGTTTTTTGTCGTGTCAATCCCCCATTGCGCGTGACAGTTGGGTGAATCGATACCTTGACGGTCTTCATCTGACCCGTATACTGCCTGCATCATCTACATCCGGGCTGCAGGACCTGCCCAGTCAGTACACGGAGGCTCCATGAAGAAGACCCTTGCCCTCACTGCATTCCTGCTCGGCGCGGCCCTGGCGGGCCCGGCCAACAACAGCCTGGTCATCGGCACCTCACAGGAGCCGCCGAACATCTACGATCCCTGGAACACCAACAACCTCGCCATCACCAGCGAGATCAACGGCTACATGGGCGCCGGCCTGACCTATCAGGACGACGACGGCGTCACCAAAGCCGACATCGCCACGCGCGTGCCCACCCTGGCCAACGGCGACTACAAGGTCGTCAAGGACGCCAAGGGCGACGTGATCCGTAACAGCGTGACCTACACCATCCGCAAGGACGCCAAGTGGAGTGACGGCACGCCCATCAAGATTGCCGACTTCCAGTTCTGGCTGAAACTGGAAAACGACGACCGCGTGCCCGTCCCCGACCGTGATCCCTGGAACCGCGCCAAGATCACCGCGAACGACGCCGATACCTTCACGATCACCTTCGAGCCGCCCTACCTGTTCGCCGATCAGGTCAGCCCCGGCCTGGCGCCCAGCCACATCATGAGTGCGGCCTGGAACGCGTTCGACGCCAAGACGAAGAACGAGAAGGACGCCAAGGTCACGAACGAGGAGTGGAAGAAGTTCATCTCGTCGTTCACCACCGCCCGCAACCTGCCCAAGGTCGTGGCCGGGCCGTTCAAACCCACCGCGTGGCGCACCGGCAACAGCCTGACCATGACCCGCAACCCGGTGTACTGGAACCAGCCCAAGAACCCCGAGAACTACCTGCAGACCGTCACGTACCGCTTCATCCCGAACACGAACACCCTGAAGGTGAACATCCTGTCCGGTCAGCTCGACGCCGTCAGCGCCGTGGGCCTCACCTTCGACCAGGGCACCGATCTGGCCCGCAACGAACGCAACAAGTACAAGACGTACTTCGTGCCCGGCGCGGTGTGGGAGCACATCGACATCAACGCCCGCGGGCAGCGTGCCAAGGACCTCGACCTCGACGATCCGCGTATGCGTCAGGCGCTGCTGTACTCCATCGACCGCGACGCGCTCGTCAAGGCGCTCTTCCAGGGCAAGCAGCCCGTGTCCAACAGCTGGATCGGCCCGGTCAGCAAGCTGTACAAGAAAGACGTCACGGATTACAACCTGAACGTCGCCAAGGCCAAGCAGCTGTTCGCGGCGCTCGGCTGGACGCCCGGCAGCGACGGCATCCTCCAGAAGAGCGGCAAGAAACTCAGCCTGAACTTCTCCACCACCGCCGGCAACAGCACCCGCGAGCGCGTGCAGCAGATCCTCCAGGCGCAGTGGAAGGCCGTGGGCGTGCAGGTGAACATCCAGAACTACCCCGCCAGCGTCGTGTTCGGCCCGGACTTCCTGAGCAAGGGCGAGAGCGGCAAGTGGGACATGGCCATGTACGCCTGGACGAACAACCCCGTGTTCGAGGAAGGCAACCTCTGGAAAAGCGAGGGCATCCCCACCGCCGCCAACGGCTACTCCGGCCAGAACAACCCCGGATGGAACAACGCCGAGTACGACAAGCTGTACAAGCAGGCCAAGGTGGAATTCAACCAGGCCGACCGCATCAAGCTCTTCGACCGCATGCAGGCCATCTGGAACAGCGAGGTGCCCTCCCTGCCCCTGTACTTCCGCGTGAACGTGTACACCAAGGTGCCCGGCCTCGTGAACTACACCTTCAGCGCCATCACCCAGTACCCCAGCTGGAACGCCGCGAATATCGGCTGGGCCAGCAAGGGTGCCGCCGAGGAGTACAAGCAGAAGTGACCGCCTCACCGCGCGCCGCCTGAAGTGGGGCGCGCGGCGGGCAGGGGGAGGGCAGGCGCAGTCGGGCCGCCTTCCCCCTGCGCCTTGCTTCAGGAGTTCGACATGGGAACCTACGCATTACGCCGCGTCATTCAGATGATCCCGCTGCTGCTGGTGATCAGCCTGCTGATCTTCGCGCTGACCGCCCTGCAACCCGGTGACCCAGTGGATCAGCTCGTGTTCGGGAACAGCAACATCACCCCCGAGGACATCGCCCGCCTGAAGGCGGCGTACGGTCTGGATCAGCCGTGGATCACGCGGTACTTCTTCTGGCTCAAACAGGCCATGACCGGGAATTTCGGGTTCTCGCAGGACTTCGGGGTGCCCGCGCTGGACTTCGTGTTCCAGAGCCGCCTGCCGAACACCCTGCTCCTGACCGTTCCGGCGCTGGTCATCAGCACGCTGATCGCCGTACCGCTGGGTATCTTCAGCGCGGTGCGGCAGTACTCGGCACTGGATTACGTCCTGACGTTCGGTGCGTTCCTGGCGGTCAGCGCCCCGGTGTTCTGGGTGGGGGCTCTCGCGCTGTACTTCTTCGCGGTGTACCTCCCCGGCGCGACCGGTGGGGCGCTGTCTCTCCCGCCCGGCGGTCTGGGCAGCCCGGACCTGCCGGCCGACGCGAGCGCCTGGGCGGTCTTCGCCGACAAGCTGAAGTACCTGCTGCTGCCCATGATGATCCTGATGCTGCGCGAGATCGCCGTGACGCTGCGCTTCATGCGCGCGAACATGCTCGAGACCCTCACGCAGGATTACGTGCGCACCGCGCGGGCCAAGGGCCTCGCGGACCGCCGGGTGCTGTACAAGCACGCGCTGCGTAACGCCGTGACCCCCATCGTGACCCTGCTGGGCCTGAGCATCCCCGGCCTATTCGGCGGGGCCGTGATCACCGAGACGGTGTTCTCCTGGCCCGGGATGGGCAAGGCCATCCTGGACGCGCTGGTCAGCAAGGACTTCAACGTGGTCATGGTCTGCCTGATGATGCTGGCCGTCCTGACCGTGGTCTTCCAGCTCCTGACCGACCTCGCCTACGCCATTGTCGACCCCCGGATCCGGTACGCCTGATGACCACCCTGCCCGCACCTGCCGCCCCCGCCAAGAGCCGCTCGACCATGCAGATCGCCCTGCGGCGCCTGCGCCGGCACAAGGCCGCCATGCTCAGCCTGATCGTGATCGCCGCCCTCGTGCTGATGGCGATCTTCGCGCCCCTCATCGCTCCGTACGACCCCAACGCGCAGGACCTGAACGGCATCTACGCGCCGCCGGGCGCGCAGCACGTACTGGGTCAGGACAGCCTGGGCCGCGACCTGCTCTCGCGCATCATCTACGGCAGCCGCGTGAGCCTGATCGTGGGCTTCACCGTGGCGCTGTTCAGCGTCGCGCTCGGCACCGTGATGGGGCTCCTGGCGGGCTTCCTGGGCCGCTGGATAGACACGACCATCAGCCGCTTCATCGAGATCATGCTGTCCATTCCGGAACTGCCCCTCCAGCTCACCCTCAGCGGCCTGTTCGCCGTGAGTGACGTCCCGGCCATCGCGGCGCTGCGCCAGAACCCGAACTCCAGCGTGTTCATCATCGTCGGGATCTTCACCTTCTTCGGCTGGATGGGCACGGCCCGGCTGGTGCGCGGCGAGGTGCTGAAACTCAAGAACCTGGAGTACGTGGACGCCGCGCGCGCCCTGGGCGCAAACAGTCCCCGCATCATGTTCCGCCACCTCGTGCCGAACGTGGTCGCCGTGATCATCGTGAACGGCACGCTGGCCGTCGGCGGCGCGATTCTCGGTGAGGCCGCGCTGTCCTTCCTGGGCTTCGGTATCCAGCCGCCCGTGAGCACCTGGGGCAACATGCTCTCGAACGCGAACGAGGTCGTGCTGGAACACCCCTTCATCGCGGTGTACCCGGGCCTGGCGATCCTGCTCACCGTGCTGGCCTTCAACTTCCTGGGGGACGGCCTGCGCGACGCCTTCGATCCCAAGAGCCGCCTGTAACGTCCGGTTCGCTGCGCTGGCTCCCGCTCCGGCGGGGGTTTTCCATGTGCGGCGCTTCAGGTCGCGTATCCTACAGGCGTGATCGTGCTCGGGATTGACCCTGGACTTGCGAACCTCGGCCTGGGGCTGGTGGAGGGTGACGTGCGCAAGGCCCGCCACCTGTACCACGTGTGCCTGACCACCGAGAGCGCCTGGATCATGCCGCGCCGCCTCCAGTACATCCACGAGGAGGTCAGCCGCCTGCTGGCCGAGTACCGCCCGGACGCCGTGGCGATCGAGGATCAGATCCTGCGCAAGCAGGCGGACGTGGCCTTCAAGGTGGGGCAGGCGTTCGGCGTGGTGCAGCTGGCCTGCGCGCAGGCGGGCGTGCCGGTGCACACCTACGGTCCCATGCAGGTCAAGCGCTCGCTGGTGGGTACAGGCCGCGCCGAGAAGGAACAGGTCATCTACATGGTCAAGGCGACCCTGGGCGTGCGCGAACTGTTCAACAACCACGCGGCGGACGCACTGGCTCTGGCGCTGACACATCTCGCGAGTGCGCCCCTGCAGGCCCGCGCGGCTGGACTGGCCCTGCGCTGACCGGCATGAAACGGATTCCGTCTGTTTCGTTGACAACCCGGGACTTCACCGGGGCGCCAATTTCACCCCCCCACCCCGGTTCACTCCCACGCCGCCGGTCAGCTCTGCGAGGCGCGTCGGCTCGGATGGAACGGTTCATGCATACCCGTCAAGCGGAATCCGGATGACCCTGATCCTCGCGCTGCTGCTGTCGGTCACCTTGACCTTCGCGTGGCTGTGGTTCTTCGTGCGGCGCGACCGGCATCCGGAACCGCTGTGGCTGCTGGCCCGCACGTTCGCGTGGGGCATGCTCGCCTGGGTGATCTCGGCGGCCCTGGAATCCAGCCTGGGGCACCTGATCGTGTCGCCCCTCCCGCTGGTGGCGGCGCTGGTCGTGCTGCTCACCGCGCTGATCGAGGAGGGGTTCAAGTTCGTGGCGGCCATGACCGCCATCACGGAACTGTCGTTCGACGAACCGATGGACGGCCTGATCTACGCGGTGACGGCCGCGCTGGGCTTCGCGTTCATGGAGAACGTCACGTACACCCTGGGCTTCGGGACGGGTGCCGGGGCTTGGCACGCGGTGCTGGCGACCCTGGCGCACGCGCTGTTCAGTGCCCCGCAGGGCTACGCGCTGGGCGGCCTGCACTGGCAGCAGGGGAGGGCCTGGGTGGTGCAGGGCCTGCTCATCAGCGTGGCGCTGCACGCCGTGTTCAACGGCCTGCTGGGGGGCGGTGGGGGCTGGCTGCACCTGCTGCTGCTGGGCGCGGTCGTGCTGATGATGGTGGGCCTCGCCACCCGCTACTACCTGGCGTTCGAGGCGCACGCGCGCGAGCACGGCCCCAGCGAGTACTTCCTGTTCGAGCAGGCGCAGCGCCGCCGCTAGGCGCCGTCCTCTACAGCGTGTCGTGCCCGGTCTGCCCCGGGACCCAGTGCTGTCCGTCCTCGTCCCCCTCGTGCTTCCAGACCGGGACGTGCACCTTCAGGTACTCGATGATGTCGTCGCAGGCTTCCAGTGCGGCGCGCCGGTGCGGGCTGGCCACGCCGATCAGGATGCTGGCCTCGCCGGGGA